>JAWXBD010000192.1:0-7979 GCA_034439815.1 Phycisphaerae bacterium | reverse complement strand
TGGGTCAAGAGCAATCCGGAGAAGCGGCTGGCGCTGGCGCGGTGATCGGGGTGCGGCGGCGTGCTCGGACTGAGCTGCGCGGGAGGTCGGACGCTTACGCATTGACCACGCCGTCGTGGTCGAGATCGACGTCGTCATGGTGGCAGTGCCGCCCGGCGCCAGCGGCGGCACGAGCGGGACGATGTGATCTGTTGCCTGGGAGAACGGCAGGAGCAGGTAGTTCCCTGTGATGCTCGCGTTGTTAGTCACGGAGAAGGAGATGGTGGCGTTGCCGGTCAGGCCGGGCGGGGTCACGGACAGCTCGCAGAGCGCCGACTTGGTCTCGATATCCATGTACGCGTCGCAATTGTCAATCGTAGCGATTCGATAGGCGGGAACGCTGTTCAACGCATATGCAAGAAGGAACGTGCGCGGCGCGACCTTCACTGGCACGGCGCGACTCGAGACGCTCGTGCTTGGCGGACCCTGCGCGATCAGAAAACCGAAGTCCGCCGGCGTTAGGCCGTCCAGCAGTTGGCCGTTGCCGTCGATGCGCTTCATCCGCAGTGCTATGCCGGGAGTTGTGACCGCGTTATCCAGATAGATCACCAGCACGCCGCAGTCGTCGATGGCGATCGAGCCGCCCGATTGACTTGTGCTGGGAGATCCAGTTGGATCGCCGGCGCAGTCAATGCCGCCGATGAGTCCAGTGGCGTCAACGGGATCAAGCACGACACCGTTCGGCGTGACTCGCTCACCGATGAGATTCGAGGTCGAACAATTGGTGAGGCGCTCGTCGTTATGGAAGACGAAGAAGTTCGATCCATCGAATGCGGCGACGCTTCCTTCCTGACAGGAATACGCGCGCGTCGTCGGGAACTGAGATCCGAATGGCTCGCCCGTCGCAGGAACGATGAATGCGCCGAAGATGTCGATGCAACTCCTCCCAACGACGCTCACGTCGCGCCGTCGCACCGCGCAGTGTTCCGGAACCCACCGGACGGGATGGAGCCGCCGGCGTACAGCGCGGTACCACCGCCAGCATCGAACCCAGCGAAAGCGCGAAGGGTGTTGTTAGCTCTGGTGCCAAGCGATGACCACGCAATGTCATTCCACCTCGCGACATTTCTCGTCGGGAACGTCGCAGGCGTCACCGAAGCCGTCGCCATTGAGATCCGGACTCGACATGTGGAAGCCACTGCTGAGCGTCGCGCTTGATGGCGCAGCGCCCGCGGCGATGCTGAACGAGTAGCGGAGTCCAATCGAGCTGAGCGCGGGAGCGCCGGTCGCCGAGGACATTGCCGGACTCGTCTCCGGACCGATGGCGGCGACACTTCCGCTGACGTTTTGTGGCGCAGCGAGCACCTCTTGGTCAGTTGCGCCGTCAACCAAGCTGGCAAGCAGCGCTGCCGATCCGAGGGATGTGAGAGTCGCGACTCCCGCGCTCACGAGGGTTCCTACGCCCGAGAGCCGCGAGATGGTGGCTGCGGAAATGGGCTGGTCGAGCGGCTGTTCGACCTTCAGCTCGATGTCGAGGCCAACACCGGCCGGATCGCTCACAACGAGCACACCTTGCAGCGCCGGGCAGCAATCGTCCTTGACGATCAAGAGGAAGTTCATGGCCCACTAACCCAGACTCGAGAAGGCGCTGCCTTCCCATTGGACTCTGCCGTCCGGCAGCGCGGTTGAAAAGATCGCGAGCGGTGTGGGCGTGCCGTTCAGCGAGAATTCGATCGTAGGGTCTGCTGCCTTGGTTTCGGTTGCGGAGGTTGCTGCGGCGAGTGCCGTCCACAGGATGCTCGCACATATGGAAGTCATGTCTGTTCTCCTAAGGAGGTTGAACCTGTCGATCCATCTCTCGATCAATTGACGACGAAGGTCGCCGAGACGGTGGCGAGATCGTGCGCCGAGACGTTCGTCTCGAGAATCAACCCGATTGAGGCGGTGGGCGGAAGAATAGGCATGGAGGGGATGGGCGAACCAAAGGACGCCGGAGGAAAGACGGCGACTGCGCCAGCACCGGCGGTCACCAGAAACGGGTCGTCGAAGAGCGTTGCGAAAGGGATGGCATCAATCAGAAACTGGGCGCTCGAGGTTCCAGCCGGGGCAAAAGCCGATGCGCCGTCCAAGGCCGTGTCGAGAACCAGCCCGATCGACGCGCCGCCCGCCACCGCTAGCAGCCCCGGTAGGGTCGCTGGCAGGGATTCGGCAAGCGTAAAGTTGGCTGTAAACGTGCTCGCGGCATTGTTAGCGACCAACGAGGCAAGAATGATGAAGGGCGGTGGCGGCAGCATGATTGCTGCCTCCTGAACTGCCGCACTTCCGCCCACCGCGATCGTCCATGACATGCCTGCGCCGGACGCCGTCCGGTGCGAGCCGGTGAAGAACAC
Source organism: Phycisphaerae bacterium (assembly GCA_034439815.1). GTDB lineage: Bacteria > Planctomycetota > Phycisphaerae > Phycisphaerales > SM1A02 > JAEUIT01. The sequence goes on along the minus strand of JAWXBD010000192.1, from coordinate 5,610 downwards.
GGTCCCATCCTTGCCCATCGATCGACTGCCATTTGCATCGGCGGCCAACTCGTATTGAGTACCGTCGATTGTCGCGACAAGCGCAGGGGTTGGAAGCGGATCCACTTTCGCGAAGGATCGGTCGGCGGCGGCAGACGATCCGAGAAGGGTGGCAAGGCAACTCACGAGGCCCGCTGCCGTCTGCGGACTCAACCTTGCAAGCAGTCCAGCGGAAGTACATGTCGAAGTGTCCATGAATCGCTCCTATTGAGAGATGTGCGTGGCGATCGAATGGTCCGTTCCAGAGTCCGGCGTTGCGCCGCGCTCTCGATCGAACGTCCTTATCAATGCAGACGTGCGACGATTATCTTGCGCCGCAAGCTCATAGTTCTGTTGTTTTCGCACGGTTGCCGCCACCGCTTCCAGACTGAGATGCGGCGCACTGCGCCGAGCCTCGCAACGTAATTCGAGATTGTTTGAGCGATCGCTATGGTCAGCCCCAATGACTCAGCAGCAATCCCAAATCGCTCGCACCGACGACGCCATCGTGATCGAGGTCGCCGACTCCAGTGCCGCCCCAGTTGCCAAGCAGAATCGCCAAGTCCGATGCACCGACCATACCGTCGCCGTCAAGGTCGCCGCGGACCGCCCCGGAACCGCCGCCGGGGCAGAGATCGGTGCAGAACAGCGCCGCTTCGTCGCAGCAGACAATGTCCCGGCTGGTTTCACAGCAAAAGGGATCTAAGGCGCACACGATGCTCATGCACTCCCGGTTGTCACAGCCGACTCCCGGCGGCGGAAGCCCGTTCGCGCAGCAGCAGTTGCTCAGCGCCGTCGGGCAATCCGGCACCTGAATCTCAATGACCTCCGAGCAGCAATACAGGAAGTCCGCGCTGTGGATGAGGATCTCCACCTTCACGATCGTCCCCGGCGTCGCGTTGGCTACTTGAATCGAGAGCGACGTGATTCCGTATACCGGGAGCGGTGACGGCACGAGCGCCGGCGTCGTCGCAGCGGAGAAGTACATCGGCGATACCGTGACGGGCGATCCCGCAGGCTGGACGCCCAAGAGCACGTGCGCGATCGGATACGGCGCGAATAGATTCTGCATCGTGAAGCTGTAGGTGAACGACGCAAGCCCTCCCACGCACGTGAGATTGCCGATCGCCGAATCGAGGGCGCGCAGGCAATCGCAGTCGGGGATGGCGACGTCCACCACGTCGTGACAGCAAACCTGACCAAGGCTACCGAACAGGAGGAAGTCAAACGACCCGGTCGTGTTCGCCACCATATTGGAGAGCGTCACCGTCACCGTCGCGGAGTCGCCAGTACCGAGCGGCGGCAAGAGCGGGATCAAAGGCGGCGTGACGTTCGGACTCAAGATCGAAAGCGACGTCGCGGTTGTGGACGAGTTGTTCGTGACGGTGAACGTCCACGTGTACTGGCCGGGGACGGGGATCGAGGGGTCGCCGTCAGTGAACTTGCATTCGATCGAGGACGTCGCGACGTCCATGCATTTGGAGCAGATGACTTCGCAGCTTCCGATTTCCCGCTTGTCGTATTCCACCGCTTCAGAAATGGAGTTGCCGTCCGAGTCGATCGAGATGTAGTCGCTATTAATATTACCGCTCTGGGAGATCCCTGCGATACCGTATATAAACACAGGTGGGGTGAGGCATGCACTGCAAACAAGATAGTCCCCGGTGGCCCACACCAACCCACCACTGCCGTTGTCCACGCCGACGCCACCTGAGGCAGAGTCCGGCTGCGCGCCTCCGCAAAAGACGGTACCGCTACAGACAGTCGAGGCACCAACGTCGAAGTTGCCAGATTGATTCCACACACCTCCGCCGCCCGCTGGGTTGGGCTGCCAACAAAACTTTCTGAGGCGACTCTCGTGAGCCCATCCGCAACCAAGGTCGAGAGGCGGGTTGATCGACTTCTCGGCGGTGTAGAGGCAGCAGTCGGCGTCGAACGCGAGGTCTGCGACTGCCGATTGAGTCGATAGTCCCGCCAAGTCAATCTCGATCGCCTTTGACGCCGGAACGGGATTGCCAGCGGCGTCGACCTGCACCGACCAAATCTTGTTGCTGCCCGCACCGCTTGTGTTGAAGTCCCGATTCCATTGCGACACAAACATCTTGCCGTTTGCCACGGCAACGCCCCAGACGCGCTCGCCATAACACACCGGACCCGGCTGGTCTAACGCCTCGGTCCAGTCAGCGTCGTCGGTTCCGCTGAGGTCCAGCACGTCGGTCGCGAAATCCCAAGCGGATTTGATTCGATGCCCGACCGGTGCGGATGGATCGATCCTATAGACGCGCCCGTCCTCGAAGTTCGTTACGTACAAGGATTGGTACGAGCAGCTCCATGTGAGATTGCCCAGACCTGGCGGGCTTACGGGAGGTGCCGAGGTGCCGGGGCATTGAAAGGTCGGAACTGGCACCTGCGGAAGATTCGAGAGCAGCGTTGGAGTGCCAGTCGCGCCATCGATGCGAGTAACCGCACCGGTATCTCCGCCTAACGATCCCAGTGAGTGCACCGGGTACCAGATGCAATGCGACAGGTACATGTTGCCAGCGCCGTCCGCCGTCACGCCAGCCACGCTGCCGAGGGTCGCTTGGGTCCACAACGGGTCTTCGTATCGCGGTGCAGCCCAGATGCTCGGCAGCCCTTGGCTGGCGAATCCTGAGATATCAAATAGGTTCAACACCAAAGACGACGGAAGGTCACCGCTGTCAGTGTTGAGCAGCACCGGACGCCCGCTGAATCCGCTGATTGCGGGCGCCTCTCCACAGCACGACTCGCATTCGACAGGCGGTCCGCTTGCGCTGTCGCCAGCCATTGTGCCATGGACGCACATCAGTCCCACTGTCGCGCTCAACGCATGAGAGAGCTTCATCAGATTCGCCTCCGTAATCATCCCGCCGAAGTGTTCTCAGTGCTAGGCAGAACAACCTGCCAGCCCGTCAGTGCGGGCCGCGCGAAACCAACCTTGCAGGCCAATCCCAGAAAATGCGCTCGCGATCTGTCGGGCGATGGGGACAAGCGAGTCTCGGTCAGCGATCGCGTCGCTCGTCTTGCAGGCGCACCGCCCCTACCGCAGCTGCTCGCTCGCCCATCGGCGCATCGTCGCGGCGTTCGGCGTCTCGATCCCGTCGCGGTGCAAGAGCTCGATCCAAGCTTCAACGCTTCGGGCAATCGCCTTGTCGTAATACCGAAGATCCCACTCGCTGACTCTACCGAGATCGTCGCCAATGACCAGGCGGTCGCCGTCGGGACTAAAGATAATCGTTTGGATCGGCGTGGAGTTGAGAGTCATGGTTCCGAGGCGCCGATAGGTGACCCCACACCACAATATTATTTCTCCGCCTGAATCGGCAGAGGCAAACGTTCGCCCGTTAGGCGACCAGGCAACGTCGGCGACGACTCGCGCGTGACCGGCGAAATCCGCAAGCACGGCGCCACTTCGCCGATCATGAACCACAACATGTCCGTCGTCATGGCTAACAAGAAGTCGATCGCCATTCGGACTGAAGACGACCGCCCGCGCCGCGCAGCTGAAACGGCGCGGGCAACGTTGATGCGCCGGCATCGACCACGAACAAGCGACCATCGATGAGCGCCCACGCCACGAATCGCCCGTCGGCTGAGTGCCGTATCGCGCGCGTGTATGCGGGATGTCCAGCCCAAGCGTCGAGCGTCCGCAACGTACCGCTCTCGACGTCAAGCACGCCGAGGAACGGTCCGCTCTTGGCCGTGTGCCCCAGTCCTGCCGCAAGTCTCTTCCCATCAGGGTTGAAGTCGAGCGGACCGGTCACCTCGATCACAGCAAGTTCAGCCACAATTGCGAAATCTTTCGTTCGCCGCACGATCACGCGACGTCTCTCTGATCGATCGTCCAGTGCAACGAGCGTTCCGTCAGGACTAAACGCTGCGCGGATCGATGTCGCGTCATCGGGAAGCGCGCGGACATCGACCTTGCCGCTGGCATCGATTCGCGGCCACGTTCCGATCGAGCCGTCGCGGCCGAAGGAGTACAACGTGCGTTGATCCGGCCCAAACGAGAGTCGTCCAATTGATTGACTATGGCCTGCGTACGTCGTGATCCATCGTTCTGGACGCGCATCCCACACTCGTACGAGGCCTCCAAATCCCGCTGTCACGAGGGTCTCGGCACCGACCCAATCTCCCGCGCACTGAAGACTCTGGCGAGCAGGATGCCCGCTGAGCACCGAGACCGAATCGGGCCGCGCTAGGTCAACGAGGAGCAGTTCGCCGCCATCGATCATCAGCACTGCGATCGTTGCATTTGGGTCAACATCTGGCGCCAGAATGCGTCGCGCATTGGCGCGAAGGTGAAGCATTTCTGCCCTGACTTGCGTTCGCGGATTCCAGAGCTCAAGTCCGATCTTCGAGGAATAGAGCACTCGGCCATCAGTGCACAGCGCGGCCGGCGTCCCGCCATGGGGCGACCCGGGATGCACATTGAACTGTCCGAGCACGGTACCGTCCGCCAGATCTAAAGCGACGAGGTCGGACGAGGCTGCGGCGGTATTGATGAAGACTCCGGCCCGAAGGTCGATGCCAAGCGCACTCTTACTCCACGCTTGAAAATTCATCTCGCGGACGATCGCGCCCGAATCGACATCGACGGCAAAGAGGCACCCGTCCACGAACGCAATCCAGAGGCGACCCGCGTCAAAAGCGAGCATGCAAATCCAATCGTCAGGAGAACGTTGTTCGATGGATCGCAATAGCAACTGGTGCTCGCCGCGAGGATCCATCATCACAACATGGCGACGATCTGAACTCGCCGCAACTCTCCCAGTCGCTGCATCCACCGCGATGATTTGGTCGCGGTCGCCTTGACTGCCCTCAAGACGAGTCTTCCACTCCAGTGTTAGGTCTGAGCTTCGCAAGCGGGTAATCGATCTGTCGTCCCAAGACACCACGAGGCCATCGTGGTCATCCGTAGCGATTGCATGCGCATTTGCCGATCCAAGCACCGTCGCGGCCAAACAAGGATTGCGGGCCACGACCTGACGCAAGGTAGAAAGGAGCGCAAGGAAATCCGGATCCGTCGTTGCCGCATCGATCGCGCGCGGTGACGAAGGGGTAAGCGCTTCGCGCCATGCCAGCGCCTCTGCCGGACCAGGCCGGTCCGCTGACGCGAGTATCAGAGCCCGTTCGAGGTTCCGTTCGAAAAGTTGATTCGCGAGGCTTGCTGCCTGAAGCTTTGCGTCGGCGCGCGCGACTTCGGCGTGACGGTACAGGATCGCGAGCGCCACGACGCTGGTGCTGAGGATGGCAAACGTGGCAATGACCGCTGCGACTGCGAGTCGGTGCCTTCGAACGAACACGCGCATGACGTACGCGACGCGGTCGCGCCTAGCGTCAATCGGACGCCGCGCGATCCAATTGTCGAGATCGCGGCCGAGCGCCGCAGACGAGTCGTAGCGCCGCGCCGGGTCTCTTGCTAACGACTTGAGCATGATGACCGAGAGGTCGGCGTCGATCGGCGCGCCGTCAATGTCGATCGCGGGCCGCGCGGGCTCGACATCGACGATGGCGCGAACGATGGTCTCGACGGAACCATCGACTTGATGCGGCGGACGACCGACGATCGCC
>JAWXBD010000191.1:0-4276 GCA_034439815.1 Phycisphaerae bacterium | reverse complement strand
CGCAGCGGCAAGCGCGAGCGACGGCGGCGGGGTTCCGCTCGCCAGCGGAATCGCGAATACCTGGGTCATCCCCGCAATCACGTACTCGAAGTCGGGGCCACTGATGATCGGATCGAGATGGCGGTCCGACAGGAACCACAAGTACATGCCATTGGGGTCAAACCGCGGCTCGCGATCATGCGTGAGACCGTCGCTCAGCTGCACCGTCGTCGTGCCGTCCGTGGAGCGCATCGCCATACAGTTACTGCCGTTCGCCATCGGCTTTGACCATGCGAGCCAATTGCCATCGGGCGAGAATGCGTAGTCGACGATCTCGCCTGCATCACTCGCATCCATCTCCGTGGCGGTGCGTGCTTCGACGTCGAAGAGCCAGAGGCGGAGATTCTTGTCACCGAACGCGACGAAACGCCGATCGCGGCTCGCGACAGGTCGCAGCACCCACTGCTGCAAGTCGGTGGTGACGAGGCGTGGTGTCGCGCTGCCATCGGCGGGCAGCACCGCGAGCTGCTGTTCACCGCCGGAATCAGTGACACACAGCAGCTCCTTGTCCGAGAGCCAGACAGCGCCCCACTCGCGGCTGCCCACACCATCGGGCTTCGCGTCGTGAGTGAGCTGTCTCCATCCCACCTGTAGACCCTTGGCCGGCTTTCCGACCGGCAGCGTGATCAGATCGCCGCGTGACTCAAGCAGAAGTCGATCGCCCGAGGGCGACAGAGAAAACGCCGACGTGTTCTTCAGCGCGGGGACAAAGCGCGTGCGCACGGCAACGCGGTCACTGGTGAGATCAATCGGCAATCGGAAGAGCGAGTCGCTCGCGATGTCAAAGAGACACACGCCGCCCGCCTGGCTGAAGACCACGCGCGGCGCGCCCGATCGATCCGCGGTCGGATGACGCAATTCGTATCCGGCAGGATCAGTCGCGTTCGCAATGTCGTTCGCGAAGCGTGTGTGCTGCTGCTGATCCGCGCCATCATCGCGCATCGACCACAGATTCATTGCGCCGTCACGATCGCTGGCGAAATAGATTCGGTCGCGGATCCACATCGGGAACAGGTCGTTCGCGGTGTTGCTGGTGAGATTCGTGAACGTCTTCGTCTCGAGATCGCCGCTCCAGATCTCCGGGGCCGTGCCGCCGCGATAGCGTTTCCAGTTCCATCCTTCATTGCTCCATCGGCAGAATGCGAAACGGCTGCTGGCCGGCGCGGGATCAAGAGCGAGCAGCGAGCACTCGCCGAAACCCGCCGGTTGCGCGAGGCCGCCTGTTGCATCAACCCAGAAGAGCTCCTGCCGGCCGAGCGGATTCATGCGCGGGGAGCGAAACGCGATGCGCGTCCCGGCACCGTTGAACGCGAGCGGCACATCGGGGTCGGGATGAAACGTGATCCGCGACGGAACGCCTCCGTCCAGCGGCATGACGTACACGTCGCGGTTTCCTTCGTACTCCGCGCTGTAGGCAACCGCCGTTCCATCGGGGCTGAAGATCGGATGCGACTCGATGCCCGGGCCGTTCGTCAGCCGATACCCAACGATCTTCGCACCGCCCGATGAACTGCGGGTCGCTTCAAGATCCGCAGGCAGCGTGGCCGTCCACAGATCCCCTTCACTGACGAACACCAGACGGTTTCCAAAGAGCGCGGGCTGCGTGCAGTAGCCATCGGCTGCAAGGGCGTTGGATGAGAGTGCCAGTGATGCGAGCGCGCTCGATGCAATCAGTGCAGCCAGTGCGCGGCGCAGAACGTGAGAGTCAGATCGGTGCACCATTGCGTTGGGATCTCGTGCGGTGTCAACGGAGGAATGATCGGACCCGATTCACTTCATCGGGGCTGCCGAGAAGCACCGGCACGCGCTGATGCAGCTTCTTCGGCTCAATGTCGAGCGTTCGCTGATCGCCGCTGTACGAGAGGCCGCCCGCTTGCTCCACGACCATCGCCATCGGATTCGCTTCGTACAGCAGACGGAGCTTGCCGCCGGGATTCTTCTGCGTCGGAGGATAAAAGAACACTCCCCCCGTAAACAGCGTGCGATGCACATCCGCCACCATCGATCCAATGTAGCGGCTCGTGTAGCCGTTGCCGTGCGCATAGGTCAGATAGTCACGAAAGCCTTCCGGGAAGTGCTGGGCATTCGCTTCGTTCACCGAGTACGTCTTGCCCGATGCAGGAATGCGCACGCCGTGATTGACGAGGAGAAAGGATCCGATCGAATGATCGAGCACAAACATGTCGACGCCGTGACCGGTCGTGATGACGAAGATCGTGCTGGAGCCGTACAGAATGTAACCGGCTGCCACCTGCTGTTTGCCGCACTGACAGATCGTCTCCTCCGCGCCGGCGATCGTCGGGTCGTTTCGCAGCACTGAAAAGATCGTGCCCACGCCGACGCCCACATCGAGATTCGAACTGCCGTCGAGCGGATCGAAGAGTACGCAGTAACGGCCGCCTTCATGGCTGCGGCGCAGGATCGTGGGCTGCTCGTCCTCTTCGCTCGCAATGACCGCGACGCTCGCGCGCGAGCCAAGGCACCGCATCAGCACACCGTTCGCGATCACGTCGAGCTTCTGCTGATGCTCCCCCTGGACGTTGTCGGCCCCCGCTTCGCCAAGCACGTCCTGCAGACGGGCATGACGGACTTTGTTACCGATGACTTTTGCAGCGAGCGAGATTGCAGAGATGATCCAGCTGAACTCGCCCGTCGCGGACGGATAGCGTGCTTCCTCCGCGAGAATATGGCTCTGCAGACTGATCAGATTGTCGGACGGGTCAAAGCCACGGGTTTGTGGAGTCATCATGTGCTCATGAAAAGGGCGATGGTCCCCGTCAACGACCAGTCGGAATTGCGTCTCCCGCTATCATCGCCAGCCTTCGCGCAATTGTACTGACGGGAGCGTGACTTTCCCGCGGTGCCGCGCAGCCTGAGTTCAGTGGACCCCTCGATCGAGATTCCTGCATGTCCCCCTCGCCGTTAACCTCGAAGCCCGTCATTCTCGCCGCCCGTCGCACGCCTGTCGGCAAGTTCCTCGGCACACTCAGCAAAGTCCCCGCACCGCAGCTTGGCGCTTACGTTGCCAAGGCGCTGTTCGACGACGTGCCCGGCTCGAAGGAACGCATCGACGAATGCGTGATGGGGAACGTGCTGCAGGCCGGCGTCGGTCAGAATCCGGCACGCCAGGTCGGGCTGCTCGCGGGACTTCCCCACACGCTGAATGCGGTCACAGTGAACAAGGTCTGCGGTTCTGGTCTGCAAGCGGTCATGCAGGCCGCGCAGTCCATCCGATGCGGCGACAATCAGCTCGTGCTCGCCGGCGGCATCGAGAGCATGGACCTCGCGCCGCACATGATGCATCTTCGCAACGGCGTGAAGTTCGGCGACGCGAAGATGATCGACCACATGCAGTTCGACGGACTGACCTGTCCATTTGAAAAATGGGCCATGGGCTGCGCCGCTGATTACATCGCGACCACGCACTCCGTCTCGCGCGCTGAACAGGATCGCTTCAGCGTGCAGAGCCATCAGCGCGCCGCGAAAGCTACGCAGGAAGGCTGGTACAAGAAGGAGATCGTGGCGCTCTCTGCGGAGCAGACCATGCAGAAGACGGGACTCGATGCCGACGAGGGCTTCCGCGCTGACTCAAGCATCGACTCACTCGCGAAACTGAAACCGGTGTTCGGCAAGGACGGAAGCGTTACCGCCGGGAACGCGAGTCAGATTTCCGACGGTGCCGCAGCGGTGCTTGTCGCCAGCGAAGCTGCGGCCAACTCGCTCGGACGCAAGCCGATGGCGCGGATCATCGATCAGGTCACCGCCGGTGTCGCACCGAAGGACATCTTCTTTGCTCCGAAGATCGGCATCGAGACAATTCTGCAGCGCAACAACCTCAAGGTGAGCGATGTCGATCTGTTCGAAATCAACGAGGCGTTCGCGGCGCAGATCCTGTCCAACATCACACCGCTGGGGATCGGCGAGGACCGCCTCAACATCGGCGGCGGAGGCATCGCAATCGGTCATCCGATCGGCGCGAGCGGCGCCCGCGTGCTCGTGACGCTCATCCACCACCTCCATCGCACGGGCGGCAAACGCGGCATCTGCTCGCTCTGCCTCGGCGGCGGCAACGCGGTGACGATGCTGATTGAAGTATGAAGGAAGAAGGAAGAAGGAAGAAGGAAGAAGGATGAAGGATGAAGTAATACGGATCACAGTAACAACTCGCGCGTGAGCCAAGACGTGTGACACAGCGACCGAAGCGTCGCCTTCTCGAGCTTCGGCATGTCCTCGATCG
>JAWXBD010000190.1:0-2543 GCA_034439815.1 Phycisphaerae bacterium | reverse complement strand
GTCTCCCGCCGGTGCCCGCGGTGCGAAGGGCGGCAGCGGACAGCAGTCCACCCGCGGTGGGCGTTCGATGCGCACCGGGAAGATCTTCCGCATTCATGCCGGCGATGTCTTCGTCGAATTCGGGCCGCGCTCGCAGGGAACATGCCCCGTGAGCCAGTTTCCAGAGGACGAACCGCCGATCGTCGGCGCGGAAATGGACTTTGTCGTGGAACGCCTTGACGCGTTTGAAGGACTCCTCGTTCTCTCGCGACCCGGCGCCGTACAGAAGGCCGACTGGGGAACGCTCGAGATCGGCCAGGTGGTCGAAGCCCGGTGCATCGGCATGAACAAGGGCGGCCTCGAGATGGAGGTCGCGCACCACAAGGGATTCATGCCGGCTGGTATGGTCGACCTCCGACACGTCCCCGACATCTCCGTTTTCATCGGCGAGAAGTTTCCGTGCGAGATCATGGAACTCAACAAGGACAAGAATCGCCTGATTCTCAGCCGCAAATCGGTGCTCGTGACCGAACGGGCGCACAAGCGGGATGAAGTGCTTGCGGAACTCGAAGTGGGCCAGCTGGTGAGCGCGACCATCATCTCGCTGCAGCCCTACGGCGCGTTCGCTGACATTGGCGGCGTCGACGGCCTCATTCACATCAGCGACATCTCGCATGACCGGATCCGCCATCCGTCGGATGTGATGAAAGAGGGCGATGTCGTTCAGGTCAAAGTCAAGAAAATCGATCGATCGCAGGATCCCCCGAAGATCTCGCTGTCCCGCAAGGACACGATGATTGATCCGGTGTCGCAGGCAATCAACACGGTTGCCGCGGGCGAAACGATTACGGGAAAGGTGACGCGCATGACTGAGTTCGGCGCGTTCATCGAAATTTCGCCTGGCGTTGAAGGCCTGCTGCACATCTCGGAAGTCAGCCACGACCGCATCGCGAGCGTGGACAAAGTCCTGAAGAAGGACGAGATCGTCACGTGCAAGGTGCTGGCGATCGATCCCGGTCGCAAGCGCATCAGTCTTTCGATCAAGGCACTGCTCGCGATGCCGGAACGCGCGGAACGCGGACCTGGCCAGGGTGGTGGCCAGGGCGGTGGCCAGGGCGGCGGCCAGGGCGGCGGCAGGGGTGGTCAGTCCATGTCGAGGGGCATGTCGAGGGACGTGTCGCGGGACGCGCCGCGCGTCGAAGATCCGTCCATGCGCAAGCTGAAGGCGAAGCTCGGCGGGAAGACCGCGGCAACGCAGCTCAAGGGCGGCATTGGCTGAACGGGCCTCGAATGCGCTCATCCATCGTCTGCGGCAAGCATGCGACGGATCGCGTCGAGGGTGAGCGCCGGTACCGGCTTGTCACTCTTCAGATCGCGGGTGAGCGCGATGCGCATCCCGGGCGGACATCGCACAATTCGGAACGCGACGCCTTCGTCAACAAACGACAGTCGGGCAAGTCGGCCATATCGCGACTCGGTGGTTCCGAACACCGGCTCCTCGTATCCAGCGGCGACGAGCACTGCGGCAATTGTCCCCGGCGACTCGTCGGTCTCCACGCGGATCCGGCAGCAGGGATCGCCATCGACTTGCGCCCGGGCTGTTCGACCGACGAGCACAGCGTTCGGCTCACCGAGCTGGGTCACCAGGAGCGTCATGACTTCTTCCGCCTGTGCGAGCACAGCGTCGACGTGCGCTCTGTAACCGGCATCGCCGAGCGCCTCGAGCGCAAGCCCGCGCACATGCTCGCGCACGAGACCGGGCTGGATGACTTCGGTCGCGAGGGTGCCCCCTGCCCTGCGCTGCGCCGACGCTTGCGCGAGGCGTATCGCATCGCGCACGTTCTCGGCCTTGCCGTCGCGCAGGAGCCGCGCGGCATGGCGGGCAATCTCGTCTCGTGCTGCGTGTCCGTCCATGAAGCCAGTCTACGTCGCAGGGTGCCGACCTTACACTGACTTCATGCCGAACAGTCTTCCGCACCTTTTGCCTGATGAATGCCGCGTTCTGGGCACACTCATCGAAAAAGCGCAGACCACGCCGAACCAGTATCCGCTCACGCTCAACGCCCTGGTCAATGGCGTGAATCAGAAGAGCAACCGCTGGCCGCTCGTGACGATCGGTGAGGACCGGGCGCTGCACGCGATCGACGGGCTGCGTTCCAAGGGGCTCATCCGCGAAGTGTCAATGGCCGGTGCGCGCGTCGAGAAGTTCCGGCACATCGCGAGGGAGGCATTGCAGATCGGGACGAACGAAGTGGTCATCCTCGCGGAGCTTCTACTGCGGGGGCCCAAGACGGTCGGCGAGATCCGCGGCCGCGCCTCCCGCATGCATCCCTTCGACACCATCGAAGGCACGCAGACGATCCTCGACGGCATGGCAAACGGAGAGCAGCCGCTCGTCCGTGAAGTGCCGCCGGTTGCCGGGTCGCGCGCCAAGCGCTGGGCGCAGCTGCTGTGTCCCGATCTGCACCCGCTCGATGCCGCGGGACCGGAGGATGCCGACGACGCCGCATCGGACAACCGGCACGTCGGCGCTTCCGGGCGCGAGGACCGTCTCCGGACTATTG
>JAWXBD010000189.1:0-5727 GCA_034439815.1 Phycisphaerae bacterium | reverse complement strand
GCATGGGCGGCATGGGCGGCATGGGCGGCATGGGCGGCATGGGCGGCATGGGCGGCATGGGTGGCATGGGTGGCTTCTAAGCCGCTGGCCCCCGCTGCTTCGCGCACGACCGCTTCGTTCTTTCAATAACTATTCTCATCCATTGACCAAATATACGCCCGGAGTTTTCTCAATGAACGTCCGTCCTCTCGAAGATCGCATCGTCATCAAGCCGTCCGAGCCCGAAACCAAAACGGCCTCCGGGCTTTACATCCCCGAGTCTGCGAAAGAACGGCCCGTGCAGGGCAAAGTGATCGCCGTCGGTCCCGGCAAGCTGCTGGACAACGGAAACCGCAGCAAGCCGCTGGTGAAAAAAGGTGACACCGTCGTGTACGGCAAGTACGCCGGCACCGAAGTCGAAATCAAGAACGTCCCGCACGTGATCCTGCGCGAGGGCGAACTGCTCGGCATTCTCGAGAGCTGACGCGATCGTCCACCCGAATCCTTTGCACACTCCTGCAATCACGAAAGTAAATACTTATGGCTACGAAGCAGATGAAGTTTGATGTCGCGGCACACGTCGAGCTCAAGCGCGGCGTCGACAAGCTGACGAAGGCCGTTGCCGGCACGATGGGCCCCACCGGACACAACGTCCTGATCCAGAAGAGCTGGGGCAGCCCGTCAGTCACCAAGGACGGCGTGACGGTCGCCAAGGAAGTCGACCTTCCCGAGCCCTTTGAGAACATGGGCGCGAAGATGGTGCAGCAGGTCGCCAAGAAGACCGCGGACGTGGCCGGCGACGGCACGACGGCCGCAACGGTTCTCGCAGGCGCGATCTTCAACAGCGGCCTCAAGCACGTTGCGGCCGGCGCGAATTCCGTGGCGATCCAGCGCGGAATCAACAACGCTGCCGCCGCCGCTGCCGAGGCGATCACGAACATGGCCGCGAAGTGCAAGGGCAAGGCCGATCTCGAAAAGATCGCCACCGTTTCGGCGAACCATGACGCTGTGATCGGCAAGCTGATCGCCGAGGCGATCGACAAGGTCGGCCATGACGGCGTTGTCGAGATCGAGGAAGGCAAGACCAGCGAGACCACGCTCGAGTACGTCGAGGGCATGGCGTTCGACAAGGGCTTCCTTTCACCGTACTTTATGACCGATCCCAAGAAGGCCGAGTGCATTCTTGAGAACCCGATGATCCTGCTCTACGAGAAGAAGATCTCCAATTTGGCGGATCTCCTGCCGCTGCTGAACAAGGTGGCCTCGTCCGGCAAGCCGCTTCTGATCATCGCGGAAGAAGTGGAGAACGAGGCGCTCGCGGCACTCGTCGTCAATCGTCTCCGCGGCGTCCTGAACGTGTGCGCAGTCAAGGCGCCCGGGTTCGGCGACCGTCGCAAGGCGATGCTCGGCGACATTGGTGTGCTGACAGGCGGCACTTTCTTCGCTGAAGATCTCGGCCGCAATCTTGAGGATGTGGATCTCAAGGAACTCGGTTCCGCAAAGAAGGTCATCGTCAACAAGGACGAGACCGTCATCGTGCAAGGCGCCGGCAAGACGAAGGACATCGAAGCCCGCGCCTCGCAGATCCGCGCCCAGGCCGAGAAGTCGACCAGCGAGTACGACCGCGAGAAGCTCATGGAGCGCCTTGCGAAGCTCACCGGCGGTGTCGCGATCATCAACGTCGGCGGCATGACCGAGACGGAGATGAAGGAGCGCAAGGACCGCGTGGATGACGCGCTGCATGCGACTCGTGCGGCGGCGAAGGAAGGCTACGTTCCCGGCGGCGGTGTCGCGTTCATTCGTGCCATCGACGCCGTTGAAGCGGCGCAGAAGAAGGCGAAGGGCGATGAGAAGTTCGGCTTCGACATCGTTGCGGAAGCCCTGCTCTCCTGCACGCGTCAGATCGCGAACAACGCGGGCACGGACGGCGACCTGGTCGTCGAGAAAGTGCGCGAAGGCGGCGGCAAGAACGCAGGTTTCGGCTTCAACGCTGCAACCGGCGAGTACGGCGACCTCGTGAAGGCCGGCATCATCGATCCAGCCCTCGTCGCCAAGACCGCCTTGATGAATGCAGCGAGCGTTGCAGGACTCATGCTGACGACGGATGTCGTCATCACCGAACTGAAGGACGAAACGCGCGCCGTTGAAGGCGCGGTCAGCTGAGAGAGACCGAAGGTCACCACCGGGGGACAGAGAACCTGCATGCGGGCGTTCCCTGCGCGCGTTCCCTGTGCCCCGGCGGTGGCGTCTTCTCCCCCACTCATCGACCAATGGCTACGCAGCGCGACTACTACGAAATCCTCGGCGTCGAGCGGACTGCTTCCGGCGAGGAGATCAAGCGGTCGTACCGCCGACTCGCGATGAAGCATCATCCGGATCGCAATCCGGGGAACGCTGAATCGGAAACCGAGTTCAAGGCATGTGCCGAGGCGTATGAAGTACTGATCGATGTTGAACGGCGCGCCCGTTACGATCAATACGGCAACGCCGGACTTCGGCAGACGCCGGGGCACGACTTCCGGTCGATGAATGTCGAAGACATCTTCTCGATGTTTGCAGACATTTTCGGGAACACTCCCGGTGGCCAAGGGCAGCGCGGCGGACGGCGCGGTGCGGCGCGCGGTTACGACCTCGAGACCGAAGTCGAGATCACGCTTGAGGAAGTGCTCACGGGCACCGAGCGCGATGTGGAGTTCAAGCGTCTCGATGTGTGCGGCACCTGCAAGGGATCCGGTGCGAAGCCGGGATCGACGCCGGTCAAATGCGCCACCTGCGACGGGCATGGTCAGGTGCAGCAGACCGGGTTTGGCGGCATGTTTCGCATGGTGACGACGTGTCCGGCATGCCGAGGCCGTCGAACGATCATCGGTGAGAAATGCGCTGACTGCCGGGGCCAGGGGCGCGTGTCGCTGCAGCGAAAACTGAACGTGAAATTGCCGCAAGGCATCGCCGACGGCCAGATCGTGCGCATCACGGGCGAGGGCGAGCCTCCGCCGCCGGAGTCAAGTCCTTCAGGTGAAGGCCCGCGCGGAGATCTGCACGTCGTGGTTCGCGTGCGCGACCATGCTCAGTTTGAGCGTGACGGCGACAACCTGCTCATGGTGCAGCCAATTGCATTTGCACAGGCGGCGCTCGGTGCATCACTGCGGGTCACCATGCTCGACGGCGAGCACGAACTTGTCATTGAGCCGGGCACTCAGCACGGGGATGTCTATACGATCGCCGGGCAAGGCGTGCCCAACCTGCGAACCCGCAAGCGCGGCGACATCAATGTTCACATGCAACTCGTGGTGCCGAAGAAACTCAATGATTCCCAGCGGCGCCTGCTCGCTGACTACGCGAAGACTGAGAATCTCGAGGTCAACAAACAGTCGCCGAGCCTGTGGAAGAAGATGAAGGACACCCTGAGCGGGTGACGACCACGATGAGTACCCACCCTACAGACCATCAGCAGAATTCTCCGGAGCAACGGGACGAAGCCGATCCCACCGTGCTCGCGAACGAAGATGCGGCAGCGCTTATCGAGAAGCTGACACAGGAGCGCGACGAGGCGATCGCCGCCTACAAGCGTTCGCTCGCAGACTTTGCGAACTTCCAACGACGTGCATCGGAAAACGAGATGCGCGCCCGCGACGCAGGAGTGGTCTTTGTCGCGCGTTCTCTCATGCCCTCCCTTGATCAAATGGATTTCGCGCTCGCGCAAAACACGACCGCGACGTTGACCCTCGAGCAGCTCCTCGAAGGTTTGAACATGGTGCGAGGCGAATTGAACAAGTCACTGGAGCGAAGCGGCATTGAACGGATCGTCCCAGTCCAAGGCGACGAATTCGATCCGCACTTTCACGAGGCCGTCATGCGTCAGCCTGCGCCTGGCGTCCCCAGCAGCCGCGTGGCCAATTGTTTTCAGTCTGGCTACCGCCTGGGCGACATGACCCTTCGTCCTGCGAAGGTCAGTGTCACTCCGGATTGACGCCGACTTCGTGTTCTCTTTCTCTTCAGTCGGAACCGCACTCAATGCCCACGTACGAATATGTCTGTCGCGCGTGTGGCCATGAGTTCGAATCGTTTCACTCGATCACGGCCGCACCGATTCGCAAGTGCCCCTCATGCAGCAAGCTGAAAGTTGATCGCAAAATCGGAATCGGCGCCGGGGTCCTCTTCAAGGGCGGCGGCTTTTACGAAACTGACTATCGAAGCGACAGCTACAACAAGGCGGCCGACGCTGACAAAAAGTCCGAGGCACCGGCGGTCGAAGCAAAATCCGTGAGCAAAGACGCGACGGGGCCGGACGCCAAGACTTCCGCAACGAAGGCTGCTCCTGCCCCGGCCGCACCGGCTGCATCGACCCCGGCTGAAAAGTCGACGGCCACAGCGCCTGCCACTGGTGATGCGCCGTCCAAGGCGACGCACCCCTCCCGCATCGGCCGCGGTGCCGGCAACATGGTGCAGCGACCGCCGAAGCCGCAGGTCATCCGGAAGACAGCCCCGAAGTCCGCTCCAAAGCGCGCTCGTCGAAAGAGCACGTGAGCCATCGCGGCGCGGATTGGGTACGGTGCCCCCCAAGGGGCATTCATGACGTTACCTACACCGGCCGGCGAGCATGAGCAGCGATCGTCGACCTTTGATCCGTCGTCGATCACGCGACCGGACGCACGGCTGCTCACGTACTACATCTGTATCTCGCTGCTGACGCTGGTCTTTGCACCGATCACGTTTATCCCGCTCTGGATTCGATATCACACCCTGCGCTATCGCTTTGATCACGAAGGCGTCGGCATGTCGGTCGGCATCCTCTTTAAGCGCGAAACCTACCTGACCTATCGCCGCATCCAGGACATCCATGTGACGCGCGGGATCATTCAGCGCTGGCTTGGGCTCGCTTCGGTGGCGGTGCAGACGGCGTCGGGATCGTCGAGCGCCGAAATGACGATTGAAGGCATGGCGGATCCCGACGCGCTCCGCGACTGGCTCTACACCAAGATGCGCGGTGCTCACGAGCACCAGAACACCTCAGCGCAGAACGGTGGCGACGAGGCGCTGATCCTGCTGCGAGAGATTCGCGACGCGCTGCAATCAACGCGCGCTGGAGGCGCATCGTGAGCATCACCGATCGAGTCGCGCACGGCGCCTATCGCGGCGTGTGGGCAGTTCTGCGGCGGTGGTTTCGCGTTTCGGACGAACCACCCACGCTGCCGACACCGGGCGGGGAGCCGCTGGCGGTCTTTCGACCGGCACCTGGCTATCTCCGCTATCTGACGCTGCAGTTCTGGGTGGCGCTCCTGCTGATCGACGGTCTCATTCTGCTCGGGTGGATCGCCATCGTGGTCAATGAGCCCGTCATCGGCGCAATGCTCGCGCTCCCGATGCTCATCATCGCGGTTGTGCCTGATGTCATCGCGTACGTCGTCCTCCATCTCCGGTACGACACCATGTGGTACGTGATGAGCGATCGCAGCCTTCGTCTGCGCCACGGTGTGCTGGTCGTCCACGAAATGACATTCACATTCGAGAACGTGCAGAATGTCAGCGTGCAACGAGGTCCGCTGCAGCAATACTTCGGCATTGCGAACGTGATCGTGCAGACTGCCGGCGGCGGCGGCGCGGCGCATCCCGCGATGGCAGGCGCTGGTCACGTCGGCGTCCTGTGCGGAGTCGCGAACGCCGATGCGTTGCGCGACACGATCCTGGCTCGCGTCAACGCGTCGCGCACGGCCGGGCTCGGCGACGAACGTCACGGCAAAAGTCTCG
>JAWXBD010000188.1:0-4080 GCA_034439815.1 Phycisphaerae bacterium | reverse complement strand
TGGTCGTATCGCCATCGACGACTGCCACGGCCACCGACGATGGAAACCCTGCTCCGGGCGGCGGAGCGACGAGCGGGATGCCGACAATGCCCCCTCGCACGGCGATCGGTTTCAGATTGGCGGGGACCGGCGGTGCGGCGGTCGCGAGTTGTGTGCTGCCGACGAGGACCGCAAAATAGGCAACGACCGACAGGATCGGGAACAGTCTCGTCAGCATTGGAAGGGCCATCGTATGCTGAGGGTTCGTGCGTTCGAGCCGCCGGGTTCCTTCCGGTTCCTTTCCGAATTACTGATGAGTCGCTCTATGGTGTCACCCACTCTGCAGTTCATGTGTCGCGGTCTTCGCCCGTTCACGCTGCTGACGACGCTGGCGCTGGCCATTGTGGCCTGCGATTCGGCGAGCAATTCGCCCGCCACATCCACCGACACTGTCTCACCGTCGGGAACCGCTCCCGCTGTGAAGCAGCCCAGCGCGCCCGCAGCGGCTGCCCCGTCGGCACCGAAAGTCGCCGCGCCAAAGATCGACCTGCCAAAGGCCGACATCCCGACGCCCGTCGCGCCGCCGCCTGTGACCACGGCGCCGACGACACCGCCGCCCGAGGTTCCGCCACCAGTGACTCCCGCACCGGTTGATCCTCCGAAACCCGCGGATCCGAAGGCAGACGCGCCGAAGGACGAGATGAAGCCGTTCGTCGAGTACTGGCCCGGGACCCAGACGCCGAAGTTCCGCTACGAATACCGGAAGGATCCCGCGGACAACAAGTGGAAGCGCAACGGAGCGGCGAGCGCGTATTACGCGACGGGGATCCTTGAGCGCGAGGGCGTTTACAAGAACAACTCGCGTGTCGGGATGTGGAAGTACTACGACGTCGAAGGCAACCTGCTCGACGAAAAGAACCATGGCGACGGAAGTTCGCCGGAGACGGACGCCCCTAGTCAGCGATGATGCGGCCCTGCGAAGCCGCGGTGCCGGCGAGGATCAGTCCGCGGCACGGCGGAGCGATTGAAAGAACGCCCGGCGATAGTCTTCGTCCGCGATGATGCGAGGCAAGGGTCCGTGCAGCCGCGGATCCAGCGGTGCCAGCGTCCGTGACTCTTGTGAGTCGCGCGCGGCGATAGGGGAGCCGCGCGCGGCGATAGGGTTCGTCGGCGGGAGTGCAGCCGTCACGTCCGCGCGTTGCATGTCGATCCGCCTGTCGATTCGCGACGACGTGTCCGCTTCTCCACCGATCGACGTCGTGGCTGGAACGCGTCGCTCCATCCGACCGGTCGGTGCATCTTGAAACGGGTCATCGACGCGCCGGGCCCGAAACGCGGTCAGCTGTCCGATACGGAACACCGTCGCCGCAGGAACTACCGCCAGCGGACCCTTCTTCGTGGACTGGTACTCGGAGAACGGAAAGACCGCGATGAGCGCGCCGTCGCCGCGCATCAGCTTGCCTGGCTCGCCCGGCACTCGATACACGCGCTGAAAGTCCATCGGAGCTGCACTGCTTTCAAGCTGCAGCTGGCGCAGACTCGCCCCGAGCGTGTTGATGTCCTCTACTCCCTGCTCCACCGCCTGCAATGCGTTCGGCCGGCCGAGGATCTGATCGCGGCGGCTGTCCGGTCCGCGCCGTCGGTCTTCGGCCTCCGCCAGATTCGCGTCGACGTCGATTTCCTTCTTCGGACCGGGCTTCGTAGCCGGGGCCAGCGTCGGCGTCCCGGTGCTCCCTGCAGTCGGACGATCGCTGTCGTCGGGAACTGCGGCAACACTGAGGATGAGTACGACGGCGGCAATGAACATGGCGGGCTTATCGGCTTGCGGGAGGACGGTCCATGAGGGCAGGTTTGTCCTGGTACCCAACGTGCTGCCAGCTCAGGACAGCGGTGGTTTCAGGTGGAAGAGTACGCGCAGCGCCGGAAGTCTGCAGGATGACGCCTTCGAACGGGTTTGCCCGGAGGATGCGCCCCTCCACCTCGCCGTTCATCGTACTGAGTCGCGCAATTGCGCCGCGCAGTGCGTCGCGTTCCGCATATTGATTCGAGAGTTCCTCCGCTTGCATCTGCAGGGCCCGATCGAGCGCGGGCACGAGCGCGGTCACCACATCGAGTCGATCCGCTTCGACACCGAGCAGCTGCATGCTCGTGGCGCGTCCCGTCAGCTCAGGCGAAAACTCCGTTTGTCCGACGTTGATGCCGATGCCAATGAGCGCCACTCCGTCGACACGCTCGACCAGTATTCCCGCAAGCTTTTGGCCGTCGACCACGATGTCATTCGGCCATTTGATACCGGCCGGAGCGCCGGTGAACTGCTCGATCGCGCGCGCCGTCGCGACAGCACTTGCCGCCGCCAAGTGGGCGACGGCGCACGACGGCGCGACAAAGGTGACCGCAACACCTTGCTCACCCGTGTCGCTCCATGTGCGACCGTGACGGCCGCGCCCGTGCCGCTGCCGCCACGCAACGATGACCACGCCTGGTGCTTTGGACAGCGCCCGCGCCGCATCCTGCGTGGAGTCGGTGTCCGCAAGGACGCGCACGGACGTGAAGATCGTGCACGAGCACAGCGCCGTTTCGATCGCAGCGGGCCAGTCGATGATGGTGCGAGGGGTCATGGTGCTGCATCGCGTCGTCACGGGACCAGATCGATCGCGACATCGAGCGCGACTGCGCTGTGCGTAATCGCGCCGCACGAGATCCGCTCCACTCCGGTCTCTGCGATCGGTCGCACTGTCTCGAGGCGCACACCGCCCGACGCTTCGAGCTCGAGGTGCGCAGCTACACGGTCGCGCCGCCGCACAGCCTCCGCAAGCTGATCGAGGGAGAAATTGTCGAGCAGGACAATGTCGATGATGCCCGGCGAAATGCCCGCGATGACATCGAACTGGGGGAGCGTGTCGACCTCGACCTCGACGAATCGGAGCGCGTGGCGCCGCCGCGCCGCCCGCGCCGCGGTCTCGACGACGGATGCCAGATCATCAGGGGACACGCCGCCGAGGTGGTTGTCTTTGACGAGCATCGCGTCGTAGAGCGCGATGCGATGCAGCGTTCCGCCGCCGCACCGAACTGCGTATTTGTCAATCTCGCGCCAGCCCGGCAGCGTCTTGCGCGTGCAGCAGATCCGTGCCTTGGTGCCGTGCACCGCTTCGACAAACTGATGGGTGAGCGTCGCGACGCCGCACAGGCGCCCAAGGAAATTGAGCATGGTGCGCTCGAGCGGAAGCAGCGTGGCGAGCAGCCCCTCGAACGCGACGAGCGTTTCGCCGCGCCGGCATCGCTGACCGTCGGTGGCGACACACGTCGTCTGCAACGTGGCATTGGCGCCCGCCATCTCAAGCACCCTCATCACAATCGGAAGTCCGGCGATCACGCCATCGCCGCGTGCCACGATCGCCGCGCGCACAGGCGTCGTCGGCGCGACCAGCGTCGACGTCGTCACATCGCCGATGCTGCCCAGATCCTCTGCAAGCGCCATCTCGATCAGGGCATCAAGGCGCCGCTCATCGACGAGTGCCGCGAAGAGTTCGCCCAGGTCCAGCCGGTTGAGATCCACGATCGACTGCATTGGGGAAGCCATCAGAGTGACGCGCGGACGCGGTCCGCGAGCACACGAGCGCGATCCGAGTCGAGCTTGCCGGGCTTCCACAGCAGCCCGAGTCCGGCACCGTCGATCTTCGGAATGATGTGCAGATGAACGTGCATGACTTCCTGATGGGCATCGCTGCCGTTGTTCTGCAGCAGGTTGTACGCCTGCGCCCCCGTCGCCTTCATGACCGCGCGGCAGATGCGCGGCAGCACGCGGCCGAGCGCCGCGGCACTCTCGTCGCTGAGTTCATGCAGATGAGCTTTGGCTTCCTTCGGAATGACGAGCGTGTGTCCTTCGCTGAGCGGGGCGACATCGAGAAACGCGAGGACATGCGTGTCTTCATACAGCTTGTGACAGGGAATGTCGCCATTGATGATTTTGCTGAAGACAGTCACGTGCATCTCCTCCTGCACCCTGAGCTTGCCTCACTTCCGTGGACAGGTGGATTATGCGGCCTCCCTGGCCGCTGTGTGTCGCAATTCGAACTCGATCGGACTTAAATAGTTGATGGT
>JAWXBD010000187.1:0-10212 GCA_034439815.1 Phycisphaerae bacterium | reverse complement strand
TCGAGTGCTGTGCGTCAGGCCTCGTCCGCCGGGGCGAAGGGCCGACGGGGCTTGATCTGTATCCGGGGCGGTCGGCTACCCACACGAAAGCCTGAAGCATCTGTTTTTTTGAGTGCCGCAACAGGCGAGGCGAGTCGTCCTCCGACCGCCCCGAAGGGGCACCCCAACAGGAGCCCAGGGCAACGCCCTGGGTCACGTCGCGCGAACAAATTCACGAGCCCTGTAAGGGCGATTCAAGAAGTCGTGATCCCATTCTGCGCGAGGCCGTGGCGTGTACCGCGCGTGAACACCGTCCCAAGTTCCGCAGGTAGCGCTCATCCTCACGAGCCCGTGTCGGCTATCGCATTGACAGGGGGACGGTCGCTGGGATAATCGGGTACCAAGGTACCAGTTCGTCCCGTGGAGTTTTCCCATGCCTGTGGTCGAGTACGTTCCGCAGTTGAACCTGAAGGGCATGCCCCTCGATGTCGTTGACTGGATCAGACGCGAGGCCGAGCGGCGACGCGTCCCCCAGAATGAAGTGTGGGCGGACGCGGCGCGCCGACTGCGCGGCGATCCGGTGGGACTCGCGCCGGTGCCCACGTTGTTCGACGTGCAGATGCGTCCGCGCGTCACGGCGCCACGGTATCGATTCCGCTTCGTCGATCTGTTCGCCGGAATCGGCGGCTTCCGGATCGCACTCGACAACCTTGGCGGCGAATGCGTCTTCACAAGTGAGTGGGACAAGAACTCGCAGCGCACCTACGGCACTTGGTTCGGCGAACTGCCTCAAGGGGACATCAACGAGATCGATCCCGCCTCGATTCCGGATCACGACGTGCTCGCTGCCGGATTCCCTTGTCAACCGTTCTCAATCGCCGGAGTGTCGAAGAAGCGCTCGTTGGGGCAGCCTGACGGATTCAATTGCGAGAGGCAGGGCAACCTGTTCTTCCGCATTTGTGACGTGGTGCAAGTGAAGCGCCCCCCGATTCTGATCCTTGAGAACGTCAAGAACCTTCGCTCCCACGATGCGGGCCGTACATGGACGGTCATTCGTTCGACACTCGAGAACGAACTCAACTACCAAGTCCATCACCGTGTCATCGACGCCGCGAGCTACGTTCCGCAGCATCGCGAGCGAGTGTTCATCGTCTGCCTGGATCGAGAAGTGTTCGGTCGCGGCGAGCAGGACTTCGAGTTTCCAGAGGCGCCGATTCAGGCTCGCGCCTCGTTCGGCGAGCTGCTGGAACCTCGACCGGATCCGCGATACACGTTGACCGATCATCTCTGGGCATACCTCCAGAAATACGCTGAGAAGCATCGCGCCAAAGGCAACGGTTTCGGTTTCGGTCTCGTCGACCCCCTCGCAAATCCCGATCTGGTCACGCGAACGCTGAGCGCGCGTTACTACAAGGACGGATCAGAGATCCTCATCTATCAGGGAGCAAGGCAGAACCCTCGCCGGCTCACGCCGTTGGAATGCGCGCGCCTGATGGGATTTGACTCGAAGGTGCGATCGGCAGCCGACATCGTTGTCTCTGACACGCAGGCCTACCGGCAGTTTGGCAACGCTGTTGTTCCGCACGTCGTCGAAGCGGTAGCACGGCAGGCGCTTCTTGTGCTCGACGACATTCGGTGCAAGAACAACGGGGGATGCGCGCTCAAGGGCCTGCTCCGCCCCAAGCGGAAGCGTATGATTTCCGCTTGATCATGCGCGGCCAAGCTGGCGCAATTCTTCGACCAGCTGTCGCACGTCGAAGAGCCACGCTCGCTGTTCTCCCGTATAGGAGCCGTGTGTTTCGCGTGGAACCACCAATTGGACGTGGAGTTCCTTCATCCGCTGCGTTTGATCTTGGGAGATCGCCGGCTCCAACGTGAGCAGGTGCTTCCGACGAATTCGCGCCGCTTCGGGAAGGATCTGCGTCCAACGTTCTTTGCAGGTGGTTTTGATGGCCACCATCGCGAGTCGGCTGTCCGGAGTCAGGGGATCAGCGTATGCCGAGGCGCTTGGCAGAAGGATGTCAGGTTTGGACTTTCCCTCGGTTCGCGCCCCACGTTGATGAACGACTTCACAGCGCACGAGGAGCGCGCTGAAGTGATTCTCAAGCGCGGCGCCGGCCCTCGCTTTGCGCCGGTTGTGCACCGAAAGTGAGAACTTGATGAACTCGTCGACATTCTCGCCAAATCCCTGACGGAGTCGTGCGCGGACTAGGACTTGTTCGATGGCGCGAAATGCGGCTTCTTCCGCCTCCATCCATTGAAGCAGAGTCACGTCTGGATCGTCCGATGGCACGCCGCACACGTCGCGTGCAAAACGCGACATTTGATCGCTGGTGGGAAATGCGCCACCGAACTTCTCGATGGCACGCCGCCCGATGACATTGCCTGCGTCCGCGGGAGATGAGGTGAGCTGCAATGCGTCCAGCAGAGGCTGGACGAGTGCGCTCGCTGGAGCAGTACCCAACTCGCGACCGACCCGAGTGGTGAATGTCGCGTCGAACTCTTGCCCGATGTTGAGTAGCCAGCAGATCTGTTGCTCTGCGGTTGAACCGCTTGCAACTGTGACGCAGATGAGTGTGCCATCATGGCGCAGGCCGATGATGATTGCATCTCGCTCTGCGGCCTTGCTCATCACTTCGCTGCCGGTGTAGTAGAGGCGCCACTCTGTCCGCGTCGGATGATCGGCGCGCGAGTCATACCACGTCATCTCACCGATGGATGTCTCTGCTTCGTCTGGATTGTCGGTGAGGCGCACAAAGAGCGCGGGGTACGTCTGTTTCGTAGTCCCAAGCAGCTTCTGAAGCGAAGCAACGCCGTTGAACTCGTGTTGATGAGAGACATCGCGCCGAACTTCCACGGCAGCAGCGCGCTTCCAAGAAAAGCCCTTGAGATAGTCCTTCAGAATCGCTGTCATTTGCGTGCTCCCCCCGATCCTCCTGTTGATCTGGAGAGTACTCGAACTGTCGGAGCGGCCGACGATCAGGTGCGTCCGTTCGCTTCCCTAAGCTCACACGAGGGATGACCACTCTTGCGCTCCTGCCGAAGCACGCCGCGCGGGTGGCGCTTTCAATCGAGACCTACATATATTGTTCACACGATCGCTCCTCCCCCCGCGCGGACTCATGCTGGAAACTCACCAAGCGCCGGCAAGGCACCGTAGCGTCCCTGCAGATAGCGGCGCCGCAGGTTGAGATTGTTGCGCTCATGAAACTCTGCGAGGGACTTCAGCTGCGCGGCGCCGTCGCTTGCCTTTTCCGTGAGGTAGATCTGGTCTCGCCGCAGTGGAGCGTCCTTCGCTTCGTCGTCGATCAGCGATGTGTCGTGCAGCGTAAAAATCAACTGTCCGAACGACTTCGATTCCAGGTGTTGCGTGTTGAACTTCCGCACGAACTCCCGAAGCAGAAGCGAGTGGAGCGAAGCATCGAGTTCGTCGACAAATGCGGCGACCGGCGTGTCAGCATGAGAGACATCAAACAGGAGCGGCGACAGGGCCACGAGCCGTTGCGTTCCCAGCGACTCGAACTGATACGGCAGGCGCACGCCGAGCCCGTTTGAGCCTCGATGGATGAGCACGAGTTCTTGGTTGTCGCTCGTGAGCGCGGCAGACGGTGCGTGGGGACCGATGTACCCGCCCGTTCGAGCCTTTGTCTCGAGCTCGATCACGCCAACGTCCGCGGCCTGCAGATCCTCAAGCAGCCAAGAACGGAACGCCGGGCTCGTGCTCGCGCGCGACGCCACCATTGGAGCGTTGCCGAGCGGCCCTCGGCCCGGCGCTGGTGTGTGGAGCAGGCGGCGCAGTCCCACCGCAATGCCCTGAGCAAGTTCTGGCGCCAGTACATCAGCCAGCGAGAGGAGCAGCGCGTTCGCGCGAAACTGCTTGGCAATCAGCTGGAAAGCGGGGGACTCGATCCAGGTTCCGCGTACGTCCTGAAGGACGCGTTCGACAAGCGGTGTGGCCGAATCCGCGCCGCGGTGAACGAGTCGCTCGAGGAGCACGCGATGACTGTCGAATTCGATCGTGTAGTCGTAGATGCGTCCATCAACGACAGCGACAGCGCCCAGCATCACGGGTTGAGGTTGCGACGAACTGAGGCGGAACGGCTCGAAGGGGATGCGCTCGTCCGAAGACATGCGGCCGGCTTGGTGGATGAGCTGGCCCAACCGATGCGCTGCCGCGAGCACCGTGCTCTTGCCGGAAGCGTTGGGTCCATAGATCGCAATGCACCGAAGCAGTTCTAGCGGCGTGTCGTCTCCCTCGACGACGACCTGAACGATGGCGCGACTGTTGTCCCGATCAATGTCGGTTGCCAGCAGCGAGAGACGAAACTCGTCTCGGAAGCAGCCGAAGTTTCGTCCGTAGAGTTCGACAAGCATGCTGGCCGGTCCTCACTGCCGCGCAGAAAATCTGCGCGACCCACCGGAAACCCGTATGGGTTATCGGCACTGTTGGCCGGCGGACGGATGCCCAACGGTCGCCTGCTGAGACCGGCGTCGACGCTGCGTGCCTGCGCACGCTGCAAGGGGAATCACCACACGCTCAGCACTCCCCCCAACGCCCCGAGCAGGATCAAAAGATCAGCTCCATTCACCGCACCATCCCCGTTCAAGTCCGCCGGACACGCACTCACCATGATGATGCTGTCGATGTCAACAGTCTCTTCACCCTTCTCGCTGCCGAACTCCGCACTGATGCGGATCGATGTGAGGTTTGTCATGACCGCGAGGAACTGCGCATCGCTCGCCAGCGGTCCTCTCACGCTGTTGAGTTGAAAGTCCGCGGCGATCAGCGGGACCTCGTACGGGATCCACGCACCGACGGTTGGCTGCGGCACGTCGCGCACGTGCGGATCCACCAGCGAAGTTCGCCGCCGAGGTACGCCGACCGGTCGCCTTCGAACGCCGCCGGCGACTCATAGCTGTAGCAGTTCACATCGGGGTCGGTCGCTCGAAGGAATCCGCCTGGAGCGCCGCCCTTTGCGATCCACGTCGACGGCCCGCCGCCGAGTGCCTGGCCCAGGCTGTTGCAGCTGAGGTCGAGCACAGACCATCCCTCCGCACCGGTCGAAAACGTCGTGACGATCGGCGGTGCTGCGGCCTGCGCTCCCGAGGCGGCGATCACGTGCATGTCCGGCATTTCGGGCCTGCAAGCGCTCGGGTCACCTCAGAGATCGATCCTCACCACCTGCATCTCCGGCAGAATCGCGGAAGTGCAGGGCGTCACTCGGATGCGCTCGTAAAACTGTGCCACTCTCTCGATCGCCAGCTGCCTTCCTGGGGCCAGCATGACCATGGCAAGTGCGGTCGACTCGGCGTTCGATTTCGATCTACGTCCGCGGAGGCGATCCCGCAGTCCCATTCCACGTACTCCTCAGCTTGTCCGTTTGGAAGGCCAAGGCAGTCTAACCCGCCACCCGCTTCTCAGTAGGATGCCCGTCCCATGCTCGCTCGATTGAACGAACTCGAAGCCCAAGCCCTCGCTGAGCTTGCACACGTCTCAGCAACCGACGCGCTCGAGCAGTGGCGCATCGCGTATGTCGGCACGAACGGCCGGCTCAAGACCGCGATGAATGACTTGAAGAGCGTGCCGAAGGAGTCGAAGCCCGCGGTCGGCAAACGGCTCAATGAGGTCAAGGCGGCGCTCGACGCGGCGTTCGCCGAGAAGCAGGGGAGTTTCGCCGCACAGACGCACTCCGGACCGCAGGTCGACTTGACCGAGCCGGGCAGTCCCGTCGGACTGGGACGCCGCCATGTGCTCTCGCGCACCATTGATGAGATCATCGACGTGTTCGCGCGCATGGGCTTCGCTGTCGCCAGCGGTCCCGAACTCGAAGACGAGTGGCACAACTTCAACGCGCTGAACATTCCGGCGGGCCATCCGGCGCGCGATCCGCGCGACAATTTCTATCTCGCAGGCACGTGGGCCGAGCGGCTGCTGCTGCGCACGCAGACATCGACTGTACAGATCCGCGCGATGGAATCACAGGAGCCGCCGCTCAAGGTCGTCGCGACCGGCCGCGTGTATCGACCCGATGCACATGACGCGACGCACTTCTCGATGTTCCATCAGATCGAAGGTCTCTGCATCGACAAGAACGTGTCCATGGTCGATCTGAAGAGCGCGCTGCTGCAATTCGCCCGCGCGTACTTCGGCGCCGACGCGGAAGTGCGCCTGCGTCCGAGCTTCTTTCCGTTCACGGAACCGAGTGCGGAGTTCGACATGAAGATGCGCATCCGCGGCCAGCTCCAGTGGGTCGAGCTCGGCGGCTGCGGCATGGTTGATCCGAATGTGCTGCACGCGGTCGGCGTGAATCCGGAAGTGTGGACGGGCTACGCGTTCGGTCTGGGCATCGAGCGCATTGCGATGCGCCGGTACGGCATCGCCGATATCCGGTGGCTGTTCGAGAACGACGCGCGGTTCTTGAGGCAGTTCTGAGTCGCGCGAGGTGCCGCCGCTCACCCGGTCCAGTTGCCGAGCACGATCGCGAGATCGGCACCGTCGACGGCGCCGCTCCGATCGATGTCCGCGACTCCGGGCAGTCCCCACGCGCCGAGAAGGATCCCGAGGTCAGCGGCGTTGACACTGCCGTCGCGGTTGAAATCACCGGGTATCGAAGGGATCGGCGTCAGCCGGACGGCGACGGCGTGCCCGCTTCCGTCCGACGCCTGTCCGGTGATGCGTCCCTCGTTGTCGATCGCGTGCGCGATGGTGATGTCGAGAGGACCGGCCGGCGGGATCAGCGTGTTGAGTGCCGTCATGACGCCGTTCCGCCAGATGAAGGCCTTCTGGCCGTTGCCGAACGGAGGAATGTTCCAGCAGTAGCCGACGATCTCAGAGTGGTTGTTGACATCGCGCGCAGCGCCCAGAAAGTAGCCGTTGAGGGTGCCGAGATCGGTCATCACGCCGTTCGACCAGCGGATTGCGCGGCTTGTGAAACCTCGGCCGCCGGGATCAGGCATGACACCCGTACCGACGATCTCGCCGAGTTGGTTGATCGCGCTGGCCACCCCCGTCCCGCCGGGCAGGAACGCGCTGGACGAAGAGACGGTGGAGAGTCCCATCCATCCGACGACCTGACCGGCATCATTGATGTCGCGGGCGTGGCCGTTCGGACCCAGCGGCAGGATCAGCTGCGCCGGCACACCATCGATCCACACGGTGGGTTCGGAGGCGGACGGAGCGAAGCTCGCGCCGACGATGACCGTGCCGGCACTGTTGAGTCCCAGCGCCTCGGAGCCCGCGTAACCATCGGGTGTGGCGAGCTCCGCGGGTATGCCGTCGACAGCCAGGAACGCGCGGCAGACTCCCGCACTGGTCTCCATCCCGCCGACGACATGTCCCGCGTCGTTGATGTCCCACGCCTTCATCGTCGAGAAGCCGGGAACGAACGGCAGCGATGTGAACTTGCCGCCCGTGGCGCTGTACGTGAACGCCTTGTACTTCGTGGAGGTGCACACCGCGTGATAGCCGGCAACGACGCCGCCGCCGGCGATGGCGGTGCCGATCGTGAGTGGCTGAATGATGCAGGGCGGCGCCTGGATGATCTCGATGGTGTAGGCCGGCGCGTCCGGCATGGCCGGTGCTGAGGTGGAGAGCGCGGAGGTTGGGAGTGCGGCGCCGCCAAGAAGCAGCGCCGCACTGAGTCCTGTTCGATGAATTCCCTTCACGCTGCATTTCCTTCCGGCTATCGGGGCAGCGCCGCGCGGGCCTACTGCTTCATCTTCCACAGTGTACAAATCGCGTCGAGCATCTTGTCAATGGTCGGCTTGGCCATGCCGCGCAGCTCCATCACCTGGCGTGCGATGGCGATGCCGGTCTCGCCTTCTTCAAATACCACACGGGTGGCGCCCGCGTCGCGCAGCGAGTCACCTTCCGCGAGATATCGGGCGCGGATGATGACATTCATGGAAGGCTTGAGTTCGCGCGCCGCATGAACCAGATCTGCTCGGCTCGCGGAGTGCGGCAGCGTCACGACGAGGTACTCAGCGCGGCGCACGCCCGCCTGATCAAGAATCTCTGGTCGTGTCGCATCACCATAGATGGCGCTGGCGCCCTTCTTGGCCAGCGCTTCGACCGACTTCAAGTTCATCTCGACAATGACCGTGTGAAAGCCCGCGTCACGCAGCAGCGCATCGACGACACGACCGACCGGTCCGTAACCGACGATCACAGCGAGCGGTTTCTGCGTCGCTTCGATGGCAGGCTGAGCGCTGGCGTTGATGGCCATCTGCCGCCTCTCCGAGCGCGCGTTGAGGAGACGCCACAGGACCGGCCGCGCCTGCACCCATCGTTCGATCCGGTCCAGCGGACCGAAGAGAAACGGGTTGAGCGTGATGGAAATCATGGCCGTCGCGACGAGAATGTGCGTTCCCTCCTCGGGCACCAGGCGATGTTCGTGCGCCACCTGTCCGAGGATGAATGAGAACTCGCCGATCTGTGCGAGACCGATCGCGACCGTGAGCGCGGTGCGGGCGGGGTAGCCGAGCACGGCGACGATGATCAGCGCCGCCAGCGGTTTGACCAGCAGCACGATCGCCAGCGCGCACCCGATCATCACGGGCTCATCGAGAATGAACGCGGGATCAAAGAGCATTCCGACAGCGACAAAGAAGAGGACAGCGAACGCGTCGCGCATCGGCAGCGCGTCCGCGGCGGCCTGATGGCTCGTCGGCGACTGCGCGACCACCATGCCCGCGAGGAAGGCGCCGAGCGCGACCGACGCATCGAAGAGGGCGGCCGATCCCACAGCGATGGCGATCGACAGCACGAGCACGGTCAGCGTGAAAAGTTCGCGCGAGCGCAGCTTGGCGACCTGCGCCAGAATCCACGGGACCACGCGCGATCCTGCGAAGAACACGATGGCGACGAGCGTGATGAGCTTGACCACCGCGAGACCGATCGTCGCCAGCCCGCCTCTGCCGCCGCCCGCCGCAACGTTTGCGGCGTCGAGCTGCTCGGCGCCGGCGATGGTTGTGTCGACGGCCAGAATGGGCACGCAGACGAGCGCGAGCACCGTGAAAATGTCCTCGACGATCAACCACCCGACGGCCACATGACCGTGCGAGGAGTTGAGCATGTCCTTGTCCATCAGGACGCGCAGCAGGACCACGGTGCTCGCCACGGCCATTGCCATGCCGAGCACTATGCCCGATTGCCACGACCAGCCGAGGAGATGAAATGCGAGCATCGCCATGACCGTGGCCGCAAGGCTTTGGCCGACGGCACCGGGGATCGCCACGCCCTTGACCGCAATCAGGTCCTTCAGGTGAAAGTGCAATCCGACGCCGAACATCATCAAAATGACGCCGACTTCCGCGAGCTGCTGCGCGAGTTTTTCATCGCCGACGAATCCCGGCGTGTAGGGTCCGATGACCACGCCGGCCAGCAGATAGCCGACGATCGGCGAGAGCCCGAAGCGCTGCGTGATCAGTCCGAGGACCCAGGTCGCGGCAAAGGCCGCAGCGATGGTCGTCAGCAGGGGTAGGTTGTGCACGCTGGTGGCGAGCGTCAGGAAGGGAGCGGCAGCATCCATGTGATGGAGATGGTACTGGCCGCGATCGACCGTACGAACTCCCGCGATGGAAGCGCAGTGCCGCCCGCCGACACCTACCGAAACACCTGCACGCGCTCCAAGAGCGGCTTGAGCACGCTGCCCGCAGATGTGCTCCCGCTCAGCCGTTCAATCTGCGTCTTCAGATCGGCCTCCGCCTTCTTCAACTCCGGGCCGAATGCGATGCGCACGTTCTCGAGATCCTCACCCCTGAGCTTCTGCAGCTCGGGCAGGTAGGTGACGACATCGTCGTAGTAGGGGCGGAGTTTTTCAGCTGCGCTCAATGCGGAGGAGAAGTCGTTGGCTGATGCAACGGTCGAGAGCACGCCGTTCAGTCCGCTGAGGTATCCCTTGGCGGCCGTCTTCACGTGCTCCGAGAGCGCCGCCATCGCCTGCGCTCGCGGGTCGAATGCAGCGAATGGATTGCTGCCGCCTTTGCAACCGCTGCTCGAGAATACGACTGGCGCCGCGAGGATGCACAGCAGCACGAAGGGACGGGCGGTCGCAGTGATGGACGTTGGGAATCGTGGCATGAAAGTGTTCCTGGAATGCAGCCGACGAGTCATACGGGATTGGCCCGCGTCTTCTCATACGGATCACAGTAACAACTCGCGCGTGAGCCAAGACGTGTGACACAGCGACCGAAGCGTCGCCTTCTCGAGCTTCGGCATGTCCTCGATCGCTG
>JAWXBD010000186.1:0-11605 GCA_034439815.1 Phycisphaerae bacterium | reverse complement strand
TTCTCGATGCAGTCCGCGCTACGTGGCGAGCAGACGCGGAGTCTGCGCAGTCGCCGCCGCCTGGCCATCGCGGTTCGCCGCCGCCGCCTTCACGCGGCGTCCTCTGCCGTCCTCGGCATCGCCGAAGATCCCAACCGGGCCGGTATTGCCCATCGGTGTCTCGTCCAACGCCCTCGCCCGCCAAGCTTCAGGCAAACGGTCTCTGTCAACCGATAGATCCGTCTATGGCCGCTCCGCGCGTCAGCGTCATCATTCCGAATTTCAACAACGGAACGGCGGAGACGGCGAGTGCCCGCAACTTGATCGGTGCACTGTTCGAGTCGCTCGAGCGCACGCTCGCGCACGAAACCGTGCCGTTTGAGATCGTCGTCGCCGATGATGGTTCGACGGATGACTCGCTCGCTACCTGCCGCGAGTGGTCGCAGAGGCAGTGGTCGGACGGACGATCATTCCTTCGATTGATTGAGCTTTCGCACAGCGGCGTGCTCTCACGCGTGCTGAATGTGCTGGAGCGCGAGTCGCGCGGCGAGTTTCTCGCGCGGCTCGACGGTGATGTGCTGCTGCGCACGCCCAACTGGCTGTCGGAACTCGTGCGCCTGTTCGAGAGCGACGTCCGCATCGGCGTGATCGGCGGGACGCAGCTCCTTCCCGACGGGACCGTGCACGCCTTCGGCGACGATCTCTGGAGCCCGCGCGGCTATCGGCACGTCGCCCGCGGCGTGGCGTTGAGTGAGCTGACCTCGCCGCCCCGCGAGCGCGAAGTCGATTCGATGATGGGCTGCTTCTACGCGACGCGCCGCGCCGTGCGCGAACAGATCGGCGGCTACGACGAACGCGTGCTGCGCGGACAGACCGAGGAGTACAGCACGAGGGCGCGGCGCGCCGGATGGAAGATCGTCGCCACGTCGCGTGTGGTCTTCGAGCATTGGCATGTCGATCGACTGCCACGGGCCAATCGCGCGGACCGGCCGGACGCGCTGGATGCGGCCCTCGATCAGTTCTGCGCGACCTGGGGCTTCGACCGTCTCGCCCCCGATCTTGAGGTTGTCCGTGAGCGCTACCTTGGCACGCCGCTCTGGTGGCGCGACCACAAGCAGCTCGCGGCGCCGGCGGCTGGAGACGAGTGGGAGCGAATCGGCAGCGATCCCGTGCTGGCGCAGCGGCTGGCGGAAGAGTTTGATCTCGCGGCGCTGGCCATCCGCGCTGCGGAGGGCGCGGTCACGGCGACACACATCGGCGCGGTGTGCGGCTGTCTCGCACACGCGATCGCACGTGCCGATGGACGCTGCGACGG
The DNA here is from genome assembly GCA_034439815.1 of Phycisphaerae bacterium. GTDB lineage: Bacteria > Planctomycetota > Phycisphaerae > Phycisphaerales > SM1A02 > JAEUIT01. Next base: position 10,311 of record JAWXBD010000186.1, on the reverse strand, counting down.
CTTCGAAGAGCGCGGTGCTGCGAGCGAGGCCGCTGCGCGGAGTCTGCGGTTCAACACGTCAGCGCGACCGCCCACGTTCGTCGCCGTCGACGACCTCGCACATCTTCCGCTGCCTGACGCAAGCTGTCCGCTGATCCTCGTGTTCGGCGTGCTCGAGCGATACTGGAATCCGGTGGGACTCCTGCGCGAGTGCCGACGGCTGGTCACGCCCAACGGCGCCGTCATGCTGCGCACCGAACTGCGCAGCTCTCCGCTCGATGATCCTGACGCAGCGCTGCATCCCTTCACGAGCGACGAATTCCTCGCGCTGCTGCGGCACGTCGGCACGTTGGAACTGTTCGGTTTCGCGCCGCGCATCACCGCATCCGGCTGGCTCGAGTGCTGCCTGCGCGGCGGTGCGCGTACCAGCGGCCGCGGCTACTTCTCGCGCGTCGTCACACCGCTGCCTTCACACGCTTCGGCTTCTTGACGATCGCAGCAGGCTGCGCGGCGCGCGGACTGTGCGCCAGCAGCGCCTTGAGATACTGGCCCGTGTAACTCGTCGGATGCGCCGCGATCTCTTCCGGCGTGCCCGCCGCGATGAGCGTTCCGCCGCGATCACCGCCGTCGGGACCGAGATCGATGATCCAGTCCGCGCACTTGATGACGTCGAGATTGTGCTCGATGACGACCAGCGTGTGCCCCGCGTCGGCGAGCCGGCCGAGCACCGCGATCAGCTTGCGCACATCGTCAAAGTGCAGACCGGTCGTCGGCTCGTCGAGGACATAGAGCGTCCGCGCAGCCGTCCCGAGCACGTTGCTTGCCGTGCCAAGCTCGGCAGCGAGTTTGACGCGCTGGGCTTCGCCGCCTGAGAGCGTCGTCGATGCTTGGCCCAGCTGCACGTATCCGAGTCCGACTTCCTTGAGGCACTCCAACATGCGCCTGATCTTCGGATGCGACTCGAAGAACGGCGCCGCGTCGTCGATCGTCATGGCCAGCACGTCCGCGATCGTTTTGTGCTTGAACCGCACTTCGAGCGTCTCGCGGTTGTAGCGCGAGCCCTTGCACGTGTCGCACATCACGAACACGTCCGGCAGGAAGTGCATCTCGATCCGCCGCAGGCCTTGGCCCTGGCACGCTTCGCAGCGCCCGCCCTTGACGTTGAAGGAGAATCGACCGGGCTCGTATCCACGGATCTTGGACTCGCTCGTCATCGAGTAGATCTTGCGGATGTCGTCGAAGATCCCGGTGTACGTTGCGGGATTGGAGCGCGGCGTCCGGCCGATCGGCGACTGATCGACTTCGACGACGCGCTCCACCTGCTTCAGCCCGACGATGCGCTCATGCAGGCCAGGAACGATCCGCGCTTCATGCACTTCGACCTGCGCGGACTTGAGCAGAATGTCGTTCACCAGCGTGGATTTGCCGGACCCGGAGACGCCGGTGACGCAGACCATCCCGCCGAGCGGGAACCTGACGTCGATCGACTTGAGATTGTTTGCCCGCGCGCCTTTCACCAGGAGGCTGCGGGCGGCATCGAGCGTCCGCCGCTTCGCCGGCACACGAATCATTTCTCGGCCGGAGAGATATGCGCCGGTGAGCGAGGTCGGATGCGCCGCCACCTCGGCAGGCGTTCCGCTGGCGACGATGGTGCCGCCGTGCCGCCCGGGACCGGGGCCGACGTCGACGACCCAGTCGGACGCGCGGATCATGTCTTCGTCGTGCTCGACGACCAGGACGGTGTTGCCGATGTCGGTGAGGTGGCGCAGCGTGCGCACGAGCCGGTCGTTGTCCTTCTGATGCAGACCGATCGTCGGTTCGTCCAGCACATAGGCCACGCCGACGAGTCCGGAGCCGACCTGCGTCGCCAAGCGGATCCGTTGCGCTTCACCGCCAGACAGCGTGGAACTCGTGCGATCGAGCGACAGGTAATCGAGCCCGACCGACGCGAGAAAGCCGAGCCGTGCGTTCACCTCTTTCAGGATCGGTGTCGCGATCACGCTGTTCTCCGCGCCGAGTTCCAGCGCCGCAAAGAAGCCCAGCGCCCGCTCGACAGTCAGCGCGCACACCTCGCCGATGTTGAAGAACGAGTCATCGGAGCGCACGCGCACACCGAGCGACGTCGGGCGCAGGCGTTTGCCGCGGCACGCGGGACACGGCGCGTCGGTCATGTACGCCGTGAGGCGCTCCTTGACGAACTGGCTTTCGCTCTCGAGAAAACGGCGCTTCAGGCTCGGCAGCACGCCTTCCCATGTCACGCCGAGTTTTTCTTCTTCCTCCGGTGTGAGGCCCTGCAGCACGACGCGCTTCGTCTTTGCTGAGAGCTTCCCGAACGGCACCTTGGGGTCGATCTCGAACGCGGCGCAGAATTTCCGCAGCAGCCGCGCGTACCACATGTTCATCCGCTTGCCGTTCTTGCGCCACGGATCAATCGCGCCTTCGCTGAGTCCTTTCTCGTGATCGGGAACGACGAGGCGCTCGTCGAACTCCTGCACACGACCGAGGCCCGCGCAATCGGCGCAGGCGCCGTGCGGCGAGTTGAACGAGAAAAGCCGCGGCTCGAGCGCCTCGATGCTGCAGTCCGGATGAAGCGAGCAGGCGAATTTCTCGCTGTAGCGCTCCTCGGTCCACGTGCTGCCGTGCTCGAGCAGCACCACGACATTGCCGTCGGCGAGCTTCAGCGCCGCTTCGATGCTTTCGGCGAGCCGCTGCCGGCTCTCGTCGTTGATCACGATGCGATCGATGACCGCTTCGATGTCGTGCGCTTCGTATCGTCCGAGCTTCAGCGGATTCTCGCCGCTGTCCTTGAGCGCCTCGCGCACATCGACGAGCGTGCCGTTCACACGGGCACGAACGAAGCCCTGCTTTTGAATCGCTTCGAGAACGTCGCGATGAAAGCCTTTTTTCGAGCGAACGATCGGCGCGGCGATCATCGCCCGCTGACCGGCGCGGTGCTCGATCAGCGACGACACGATCTGCGACGGGCTCGATGCGCGGATCGGCTGACCGCACACGACCTGCGTGCCGTCCTTCTTCACCTCGGTCACGTGCCAGCACGTCGGTTGGCCGCACCGCGCGAAGAGGAGCCGTAGGTAATCATAAATTTCGGTAGTCGTCGCAACGGTGGAGCGGGGGGTATGTCCACCGGACCGCTGTTCAATGGCGATCGTCGGAGGCAGGCCGTCGATCGCGTCGACGTCCGGCTTCTCCATCTGATCGAGAAACTGGCGGGCGTACGCGGAGAGCGACTCCATGTACTTGCGCTGCCCCTCGGCAAAGATCGTGTCGAACGCGAGGGAGCTCTTGCCCGACCCTGACACGCCGGTCATCACCACGAGCCGGTCACGGGGAATCTCCAGAAAGACGTTCTTGAGATTGTGCTCGCGGGCCCCGCGGACGCGGATCCACCGGCTGCGGTCTTGCGGAGGGGCGTGCGCGACCGGCAACACCGAGGGTATTCCGTTGACAGACGGCTTAGCGGCTTGACGGGCGGACGACGCGGCCCGCGCTGTGGATGGCGAGGGCGACGCGGATGCGGGAGGGCGAGGCATGGATCGGGGGAGCGGAAAAGGGACGTGCGAGGGTGAATTCCGATGTTATCCCGCCTCCGCGTGCGCCTAGGCCATCAATTCGGGCTCGTACGGAAACATCCCCGCAAGGAATCTGCGTCTTCGAGTGCGGTTCATCCGAAAGTAGAGGCGTCGAGTCTTCACCCGAATCGCGAACGAAGAAGTCCTCGCCTCGACGGTGCCTGCTCCCCCTTTGCGGGGGATGACGGAAGCAGTTCACCGCTCTCTCTCGACCCCGCCGCCTCGCTCTGGTCCGCATGCACGCACCCGCTCCCGTAATCCCGGTTTCCGACTCCCGGTTGTCCGAAACGAAGTCTGGTCTTGAGCCGGTCCCGAGCATGGTCAAGGAGACGCCGCACCCGACGCTCCGCGTCCGCAGTGAGCCGAGTCGCGCCGGCCAGCCGCTTTCCCACAACGACTCCCCGCAGACGGTTGTCTCGACAGACATTGAAACTCCGATCGCCCTCGCTGACGGGAACCGGCCGACCAGCCTGCACCCGTCGGAACTGATTGCGACGCACTCGGCCGCGCGATCGATCCGGCTCCGAAGCCGCTGAGCGACTGCGGGGCCCGCGTGCATCACGTCAGCGGCGCTTGCCTTTGCGCCCGGCGCGCGTTCCCGGCATGCCGGCCTTTGCCTTCCGCGGCTCATCGTCATCGTGATCACCGTCGCGCGCGAGCTTCGTGTCGACGGGCATCGCTTTCAGCTTGGCGACCTGATCGCGCAAGGACGCGGCCTTTTCGAATTCAAGATTCTGCGCCGCCGAGAGCATCGAGCCCTCCAGCTCCAGGATCATCTCATCGCGGTCGAACTCTTCAGGCTTGGGCTTACCGGCCGCGACCCGCGCCGTGCGCTGCCCCGCGAGCTCCTGTTCCATGCCGCGCCGGATCGCCTTGATGATCGTCTGCGGCGTGATGCCGTGTTCGAGGTTGTACGCGATCTGCTTCGTCCGCCGGCGCTCGACTTCGTCCATCGCCGCCTGCATTTCCGGCGTCACCTGGTCGGCATACAGAATCGCGAGCGAGCCGCTGTTGCGGGCGGCGCGGCCCATGGTCTGAATGAGGCTCGACTTGCTCCGCAGAAACCCCTGCTTGTCCGCGTCGAGAATGCAGACGAGCGAGACTTCCGGAAGATCCAGTCCCTCGCGAAGCAGATTCACGCCGACGAGCACGTCGAACGTCCCTTCGCGCAGTTCGCGCAGGATCTCGAGCCGTTCGAGCGTCTCGATCTCGCTGTGCAGATAGCGCACGCGCACGCCCTGCTTGTCGAGATACGTGGTGAGGTCCTCGCACAGTCGCTTCGTGAGCGCGGTCACGAGCGCCCGCTCGCCGCGGGCCGCGCGGATCTTGCACTCATCAACGAGGTCCGGCACCTGGCCGCGTGCCGGGCGCACCGAGATCGGCGGATCGACGAGGCCGGTCGGGCGGATCACCTGTTCCGCGATGATGCCGCCGGCCTGTTCGAGTTCGAACGGCCCCGGCGTGGCGGAGACGTAAATCAGCTGCGGGGTGATCGCGTCCCACTCTTCAAACTTCAGCGGACGGTTGTCCATGGCGCTCGGAAGCCGGAAACCGTGATCGACCAAAGTCTGCTTGCGGGCGCGGTCGCCGAAGTACATGCCGCGGATCTGCGGAATCGTCACGTGGCTTTCGTCGACGATGACCAGCCAGTCATTGCGCCGGCGGTCCGGATCGCGCTCTGGCGCGGAGTACGTTTCGTGGTCGGAGCGCTGATGAAAGTAATCAAGCAGTGTCCAGCTCCGCTCGCCCGGCGCGCGTCCGTCGAAGTGCCGGGCGTAGTTTTCAATCCCGGAGCAGTAGCCGACTTCGGTCAGCATTTCGAGGTCATACTTGGTGCGCGAGAGCAGCCGCTGCGCTTCGAGCAGTTTGCCTTCCGATCGAAGCTCGCCGACGCGAATGTCGAGTTCCGCCTGAATCGACGCGAGCGCTTTCGCACGCTGGTCTTCCGGCATGACGTAGTGCACCGCAGGAAAGATCATCGCCCGGCGCTCGTCGGCGAGCACTTCGCCTGACGTCGGATCGAAGAGCTGGATCGCGTCGACTGCATCGCCGAAGAGATCGATGCGCACGGCGTACTGCTCGTACGCGGGATACACCTCGATGCAGTCGCCGCGCACGCGGAACTGCCCGCGGCCCGGGGCCGTGTCGTTGCGCTTGTACTGCATGTCCGCGAGCGCGAGCAGGAACTTCCGCCGGTCGATCGGCCGGCCGCACTCGACCATCACCGTCTTCTTGGCGTATTCGACCGGCGAACCGAGACCGTACATGCACGACACGCTGGCCACGACGATGCAGTCGGGGCGGCTCAGCAGATTGCTGGTCGTCAACAGCCGCAGACGGTCGAGATCGTCGTTGCGCGACGCATCTTTCTCGATATAGATGTCCCGCTGCGGAATGTACGCCTCCGGCTGGTAATAGTCGTAATAGCTCACAAAATAGCTGACGGCGTTCGTCGGAAAGAGCTCGCGCATCTCTTCATAGAGCTGCGCCGCGAGCGTCTTGTTGTGACTGACGATGAGCGTCGGCCGGCCGGCGGCCGCGATGACGTTCGCCATCGTGAACGTCTTGCCGGTGCCGGTGGCGCCAAGCAGCACCTGGTAACGCCGCTGTTCGTCGAGCCCTTTGACGAGTTCGGCGATCGCGCCGGGCTGATCGCCGGTCGGCTGGTACGGACTGCTGAGTGTGAACGATGCGCGGGTCATGAGCGGGTCGCGAGAAGCGCTCGCGGCGATTGTCGCAGGAGGGAGAGCGCAGCCGGAAGCGATGCGAGCACCGTCATCACGAGCATGGCGGCGCAACCGTACGTGACGGCGAGGACGGGGAATACCAGCTGCGTCGGAATTCCCGCAAGATCGCGATGCCAGACCGTGCCCATTGCGGCGAGGTGCATGCCGAGCGCGGTGCCGGTGACGGCGCCGGCCAGCGCGACGAGCACCGACTCGCCGAGCACCAACCGCAGCGGCACACTCGGCGATCCGCCGATCGCGCGCAGCACGCCGAACTCATGACGGCGCGACGCGATGCCCGCGGCGACCACGTTGCCGACACCGAAGCAGGCGAGAAAGAGCGCGCCGAACGAAACGGCTGCCGTGATGCTGCGCATCGTGCCGCCGACATCGTCAAGCACCGCGCGGATGCCGCGGCCGCTCGCGTAACTGGCACCTGGCACGCGGTCACGCACGAGTTTCTCGACGGCCGCGTCCGTCTCCGCCGAGGCATCATCGAGCACGAGCTGCATCAAGCGGGCATCACGCGAGCCGAAGTGCTTCTCGACGGCGGCGAAGTCCATGAAGACGCAGCTGACAGCCTGTTCCATGTACACGCCGCGAATGCCGAAGACCTGGACCGCGACCTGCAGGGCCGGGCAGGACACGACGCCGACGATCTCAAAGCGCGTGTCCCCGGCGTTGCCGCCGAGTCCGATCGTCGAACCGACATCGAGTCCGCGCGCGAGGAGAAACTGCTCTGCAACGAGCACGGCATCGCCGTCCTTCAGCCGCGGGATCGCCGCCTCCGGAGTACCGCGGATCCATTCGAGATTGTTCAGCGCGATGAAGCGGTCGGGATCAAAACCGGCGCACACCACAGTCGTCGGTCCGAGTCCGTCGACGCCGAGCGTTTCGCCCTTCGCGAGCCGCACCGGCAAATAGCCGACCGGACAGCCCGCCTTCACGCCGGGAAGCTCTTCGATGAGCTGCTGCTGGGCCGGCGACAGGCCGCTCGTCGAGAACACAAAGCCGTCCGCGAACCGGATGTGGTCTCGGAACTCAGCGAGCAGACTCTCGCTGCCCGACCACGTGCTCACCAGCACCGACGCGCCGACCATGAGCGCGCCGGCCGTGAACCCGAGGCGGTACGGCATCGAACGGACGGAGCGAATGAGCAACCCCTTCGGCAGTACAAGCAGCGCTTCGACGGCCCGCCCTGCGGTGCGGGTCACGGCCCACAACACCACGGGCGCCGCGAGAAAGTAGCCAATGTGCAGGAGCGCGATGCCGACGATGGCGTACAGCCAGAAGCGGAGCTGCGTGTCCTGGACGCCGAGCAGCGCGATCTGCATGCCGATCGCCACGCAGGCCAGCACGAGGCACACACCGAGTCCGCGCGGCTGCGGAGGGCGCGACCGCACGGCAAGCGCCTCCATCGGCGTCACGCGCGACGCCTGCCACGCCGGGTAGGCGGAACCGAGCGTCCCCGCGATGACGGCGCCGGCGAGGGCGAGGATCATGCCGACGTAGGAGACCGCGAGCCCCGCCATCAGCTGCTCGCGGTAGACCCTCACCAGAACCCATGCGAGGAAGATTCCCAGCGGCACGCCGAGCACGCCGCCGATGATGGCAATCGTTCCGCCGACGAGCAGCTGTCCAAGAAAGAGCTGGCTTCGCGCGGCGCCGATGCAGCGGGCGATGGCCATCTCGCGCTGCTGTTCTGTAACGGCGGTCGTGAGCCCGACGGCCACGATGAAGGCGCAAGAGAGGAACGCGATTGACGCGGCGAGCGTGAATGCGAGCCGGCTCGCCAAGATCTGGCGGTCGAGTCCGGTCGAGATGCGCTCGGCGGGCTCGAGGATCATCGGCTCCTCGACCACGTCTTTGTGCCGCTTGCACCAGGCTTCGACATCGGTGCCGCGCTCCAGAATCACGGCGACGACCGTGAGTTCGTTCTCCCGGCCCGACGCCTCGCCGAGCGTTGAGCGCGCCATCGAGGCGATCGGCCGCTGCAGAGTGCCGAGGCGCGGACGCTTGAGCACGCCGCACACGCGCAGGTCGACCGCCGGGCCAAAGCGCTGGATGGAAACCGTGTCGCCGATGCCCGCTTTCAGCATCTCCGCGGTGCCCGGATCAATCAGCACGTCGTACGGCGTCTGCGGCCGCGTCCCCGACTCCAGTTCGATTTCGCGAAAACGCTCGTCTTCCGGCACGTCGATGCCGCGCACCTGGACCGTTGCCCGTGGTGCTTCGCCATCGCGCCGTGCTGCTTCATTCACGAGCGTGAGCGATCCGAACAACCGGGCCGTCGCGACCTCCACATCCGGCAGCGCGGCGATGCGTTCGAAGAGCGCCACGTCAAACGTTTCGCCATATCGATGGACGAGCCGCGCGTCCGTCGCACCGAGCGCCCGCGTCAATCCGAGCGCGATCGTGCTCTCGAGGCTCGCCAGTCCGCAGCTGGTTGCGACAACGAGCGCACTCGAGAGCGCGACAGCGGTGACCAGCAGCGCCGTCCTACCGCGTCGACCGGCGCCCGTCGACCCGAGCAAGCTCTGCCGCGCGAAGGGCCAACTCGCTCGCAGTACAGCCATCAACATCGAATGATCCTGCCAGTTGCCCGTCGCGAAGCACATGCACGGTGCGGCAGTGTGCCGCAGCAACCGGCTCGTGAGTCACCATGAGGACGAGGATGCTACGCGCTGCCGCGACGCGCTCGAGCATGTCCCACAGCCGTTCGCTGGTATTCGAATCAAGATTCCCCGTCGGCTCGTCGGCGAGGAGAACCGGCGGCTCAAAGAGCAGAGCCCGCGCGATCGCGACGCGCTGCTGTTCACCGCCCGACATCGCGTCAGGGCGATGATCGGCGCGATCGACGAGGCCAAGCTCGCTCAGGAGCGCCTGCCCGCGTGCCAGCAGCTCATCGCGGGGCCGCCCGTCGAGCACCCCCGGAAGCACGATGTTTTCGAGCGCCGTGAGCGTCGGCAGCAGATTGAACTGCTGAAACACCACGCCGACGGAACGGCGTCGATACAGGGTCAATTCGCGTTCGGTGAGCTTTTCGACGCTGATGCCGCCCGCGCCGGTCTTGAGTGCGATCGTGCCCGCGTCGGGCCGATCGAGGCCGGCGAGAAGATGCAGCAAGGTGCTCTTGCCGCTGCCGGACGCTCCCATCACGGCGACGAACCCGGAACCGTCGACATCGAGATCGAGCCCCCGCAGCGCTTCGACGTGGCGACCGCCGATGCGGTAGCGCTTGACCAGACCGCGGACGCGGATTTCCGGAAATGTCGCAGTGTCCGCTTGCAGCGTGCCAGTGTCAGTGACTGGCATGTTTCGAGTCGTAGGTGGTCGCATCCATCAGCTTTGCGAGCGGCGACGTATCGGTGCACTCGAGCTTGACGAGCCAGCCGCGACCGAACGAGTCGCTGTTCACGAGCGATGGATCCTTCACGGCATCCTGGTTGACCGCGACGATCGTGCCGCTCACAAACGAGTAGATGTCGCTGGTGGTCTTGACGCTCTCCACTTCACCGACGGAACTCCCCGCTGCGATCTTTGTGCCGACCGGCTTCATTTCGACATAGGTGATATCGGTGAGCTCGTCGGCGGCGAACTTCGTGATGCCGAGCACGACGGTGTTGCCCTCGATCCGGAACCATTCGTGCGATTCGGAATAGCGGGCGTTGGCTGGGGAGTTGGTGGAGTTGGCCATTGGATGAGTGTGGGAGTGATGGCGCGGGCGGCAGAAGATACGGGATCGAGTGACACGCGGTGGGCCTCGGTCCACCGGGCCTGACCGCGACGGTCGGGGTGAGCGAATGCCTTATGAAAAGCGAGTCATCCCCAAACAACCTCACGGCAAGTTGGGCAATTTGGGCAACTGGCCCTTGCCGACCTTTGATCGGGCCCGTAGTCTCCTCTACGCACGGATGACAGCATCCTGCTCTCAGTCTTTCTCCCCTCCGGAAACGCCGCCTGCGAAGTTTGGGCGGCGTTTTCTTTTGGTTGCATGTTTTGGTTGCATGTTTTGG
>JAWXBD010000185.1:0-16302 GCA_034439815.1 Phycisphaerae bacterium | reverse complement strand
TTCGAGTGCCGTGCGTCAGGCCTCGTCCGCCGGGGCGAAGGGCCGACGGGGCTTGATCTGTATCCGGGGCGTCGGCTACCCACACGAAAGCCTGAAGCATCGATTTTGTTTCGTTCGCACTCGCCCGACGCTGTAGCTGTCGCTGCGGCACCGGGCCCCGCACCAAAGAGGCGCAATCCGATCCCGCTGCGCCCGGATGAACGCGAAAGTTTCGGCGAAGTGCTTTCTCGACCGAATTGCGCAAACCTTCACACATCCTGATGGGGTCGCACAGGCAACACGCTGGCATGCCGGCTTCGTCGCACCGACCAATGAAAAGGGGCAACTTCCATACGACATGGAAGAGCCCCGGGAGGGAAGAGGGTTTGGATGGTGCGCTGCGCGATCAGGCGGCAGCGCGGGTACGAAGCTTCACGACGCGGGCGCGGCTGCTTCGGGTGTCTTTGTCTTCGATGAGCTTCTCGAGCAGATCGGAGGGTGACGTTGCAGAGAGATCGGCGCCGATTTCTTCGGCGAGTCCTGGTGCGCGGTTGAAGATGCCGCCACCGACGACGATCTGCATGCGCGGGCAGGCGTTCACTTCGCGCACCGTGTCAATGAGCATGCGGATATTCGGCGCGTCGCGATTGGTTGATGCGAAGAGGAGCAGAACGTCCGGCTCGTGCTGGCCGACCTCTGCGAGGATTTCATCGTTCGCAACGCCGCTGCCGGCGAACATCAGGTCGTAGCCGTCAGCTTCACACAGATCGGCGACGAGCTGGCCAGCCAGTTCTTCCGGTTCGTTCGCACCGCAGAAGAGGCAGATCTTGCGATTGCGCCGCGCCTTCTGCGTGTAGCGGCTCTGCGCCTGATCGACCAGCATGCGGAGCAGACGTGTCGCGTAGTTGTGCGCGAGGATCGTGATCTGATCGTTGCGATGCAAGGTGTGCACCATCTCAAGTGCGGGCCAGAAGAGATCACGTGAAACGGTCTCGGCGGAGATACCCGAGTCGTAGAGATCATTCACGAGAGCGCGGGCCGCGATGCGGTCACCAGAGACGAGATTTCCGAAGAGCTGCTCGAGGGTTGCTTCAAAGTTCATTGGAGTGCGAATCATCAGACGGTCGCTCGCGACTCCACGCATGCGACCGGAGCAGTTGTTCCCGAGATCCTCCTCGGGGTCCTTTGTCGTGCGTGCATTTTGCGTTGCACGTTCGACAGCCCTTGTTTCGACGCAATGACTCGGAATGCAATACGTGCTGCTCCGTCGGCTGATAATGCTCGACGGGCGCCGGAGGTTTCTGCGCTTATCGGTGGGTCATGCGCATCAACCCCTGTTTTCGCCAGTGCCAGCGAGGCTTCCGTGCTGGTTAAGCGACTGGCACGGCAATGTGCGCGGACTCGTGCGACGATTCCCGCATGCCCGCCGTGCAGACCGGCCACGCTCCTCCCGCCACCCGGCGCTTTGACGGCGCATTCGCCTGCGCTTCGCTCACCGCGCTCGTGACACTCATTGTCGGTGCCGTCGCGTATGTGAATCATGCGCTTCAGGCGCCGCTGCTCGGCGTCATCGTGAGCTGCGTCATACTGGGATGCCTGTTCCCGCGCCGCGCGCTGCTCATGGGCGTGATCGTGGGGAGCGCTGTTCCCGCTGCGCATTTCATCCACACGTTGCGCAGCTCGGGCGCGGATCTCGCGACCATTCCGGGTACGCAGTTCATCGCGATCATCGTGGCTATTGGCGGCACGTACGCGGGCCGTTTCCTGCGGACCTTACTGCGCCGCTGAACGCCCGTCCGGCGCAGGATGCGATGCGGATGTCGGGCGCAGCTGCGCGACGATCATTCCCGCGAGCATCAACGCCGCGCCCGTGAGCTTGCGCGATGTCACGTCCTCACTGAGGAGGAGCACACCCGCGAGCATCGCGAAGACCGCTTCAAGACTCAGCAAGATCGCCGCATGCGTGGCCGGTGCCGTTCGCTGGGCGATCATCTGCAATGTGAACGCCACACACGTGGGAAAAATGCCGGCGAGAATGATCAGCCACTTTGCGGCATCGATCTGCGCCCGCGTCGGCCCGTCGATGGTGAATCCGAGCGCGGTCGCCGTCACACCCGTGATTGCAAACTGCAGGAACGCGAAGCGGAGCGCATCGACGTCTCTGGTCCATCGGCCGACGAGCAGAATGTGCACGGCCCATGCCACCGCGCAGGCCAGGATCTTCGGATCGCCCGATTGAACTGCGAACTCGCTGTCGATCGAGAGAAACCAGAGACCTGGCAGCACGAGCGCGAGACCCATCCAGATGGAGCGCCGGATCTGCTGGCCGAATGCGAGCGCGATGAACGGCGCGATCACGACATACATCGACGTGATGAAACCGGCGTTGCCCACCGTCGTCGTCTTGATTCCCCATTGCTGAAACACCGCGGCGACGGCCATCACCGCACCGCAGATCGCGCCGCGCGTCAATTCCTTCGATGTAAATCGGCCCCGAAACAGAAACGGCACGAGCAGCAGTGCGGCCAGCAGAAACCGCAGCCCGGTGAAGGTGAACGCACCCAGCAGTTCCGATCCGTACTTCTGAAGAATGAAACCGACACCCCAGATGAAGGCCGCAAGCAGCATCAGTCCGTCGGCAGCGAGCGGTGTGAGTCGGAGGCGATGCATGGGCGGCGCGAAGTGAGCACTGCTGACTGCGCGGACGTCAGCGTCGAATCACGAACGAAGCTGGCGTCAACGACTCCCACTTCACACCGGGTCCATTCCAACGCACCGTGAAGTCCTGCTGACCTTCGTTCTCGAAGTAATAGATCTGGATCAAGTGCAGACCGCGCGCGAGCGGCGCATCTCCTTCGACTTCCGTGTACGAGTGCAGACCGTCGTTGTCGACGACGAGCTTCTCGTCGATAAACAAAAGGCTTCCGTCGTCAGAGCCCAGCCGAAAACTCCACATGCCTTCGAACGGAACCATGAGCAAGCCACGGAACGCGACGCCAAACCGGTCCTCCTTGTCCGCGGGGAGCGCGAGACCCTGCGGTGGATCCGTGCTCCACTCATCGAGTGGGGGCAGTGCATCACGGAACTCGGCGGCGCTCTTGAACTCACCGTCGAGTGCGATCCAGCGCAGTGCCGCATCGTTCCCCTGACGGTCGCGCTTCCACCCGCTCCAGGCGACTGCAAACTCGTACCGCTTTTCGGCGAGTTCGCCGATCGGCTGGTCGCCGAGGAACGCTCGCGCTTTCACGGTCGTCGATCGGCGCACCGCGATTGCCTTGAGCTCAGGACTCTCCGCCGTCGGCTCGCTCTGGTCGGTTGTGTAGCGGATGACCACACCCTCTGCGGACGGCGCGGCGGTCACCTGCACCGCATCGACAAATTCCGTGCGGGCCGGTCGGAGTTCGACGGGCTTGATGATCTGCGGCGCTCCTTCGATGTCGAGCGCAATGACCGTCGCGATCGGGTCGAGTGCCTGTGCCGGCACGGAGATCTTCACGTTTCCATCCGATGTCGTCGTCGTGAGCGCCGCCGCGGACGTGTCACCCAGAATCGTCGCGCGCCGGACGGCGTTGAGCAGTCCCGGCACGACAAGCGTGCCGTCCGCCGGCCAATCGAACACGTGCAGATAGAGGCGCGTTCCGTCGGCGCGCGACTTTGTCGTGCAGCGTCCCCACGCCAGCTTGGCGAATGGACTCGCCCCTGTCTCGTAGATCGACTCCCCGTTCGTCTTCATCCAGGAGCCCATCGCGCGCAGCCGCTCGCCGGACTCCGACGGAATCTCACCGGCCGCCGTCGGGCCGACGTTCAACAGAAAGTTACCGCCCTTGCTCGCAATGTCGACTAGCATGCGAATGAGCGTCTCCTTCGATTTCCACGCGTGGTCGTTCTTGTGGAAACCCCACGTCTCATTCATCGTCATGCAGGTTTCCCAGTCAGTGCCCGGAATTCCTGTGGCGGGAATCTGCTGCTCAGGCGTGCCGTAGTCACCGCGGAATCGGTCTGCCCCGATCTGATCGGCCCGCGCTTCGCTGGTGAAGCCCATCATCCCTTCGCGGCCGACATCGACGCGGTTGTTGACAATGATGTTCTTCTGGAGCGAGCGCACCCAGTCATCAAGATCCATCCCGAACTCGTGCGTCCACGTGTTCTCCCACTCGCCATCGAACCACAGAATGCCGACGTCGCCATAGCGGCCGCTCAGAAGTTCCTTGAGCTGCCCCTTCATGTACTCGCGGTAGCGATCGAAATTGGCTTCAGCGGTCGGCCGCGTATCCCACGCGCGGCGCGGCAGGTAGTCCGGATGATGCCAGTCCATGATCGAGTGATAGAAGCACAGCCGGATGCCGGCTTCCTGGCACGCGGCGGCGAGCTCCTGCAGAATGTCGCGCTTGAACGGTGTGCTCGCGACATCCCAGTCAGTCAGCGCGGAATCCCACAGGCCGAAGCCCTCGTGATGCTTGCTCGTGATGACGATGTAGCGCATGCCTGCGTTCTTCGCGATCTCAACCCATTGCTTCGCGTCAAACTTCACGGGGTTGAACTGGCCCAGCAGCGGCTCGTACTCCTCGGGCTTGATCTTCGCGCTGTTCAGAATCCACTCGGCGGCGCCGGGAATGCTCTTGCCGTTCCATTCGCCGGCCGGGATCGCGTACAGACCCCAGTGGATGAACATGCCGAAGCGCGATTCGCGCCACCAGCGCATGCGCTCAGTGCGCTCCTCCTCGGTCTCGGGAAGCAGCGAGATCGGAGCACTGGCGTCGGCAGCACTGGCATCGGCAGCATGGGGCAACGCCGCAACGGACGGGGTGATGGAGGCGGCCGGATCGACCGCTAAGAGCGCAGCGAGAAGGAGGGGCAGCGTCGGCATTTCCGCAGGTTAGCAGAGCGGGTTCCCGCATTGGTTGCGTTGCGGCTACCTTGCATTCATGGCGCGCATCATCCAACGGTCATTCCTGCGTGCGACGCTCCTCGCCGTGCCTCTGGCCGCGCTCGCCGCATGCGGCAAGCCCGTCAATCCACCCACCGGGAACGCGCCTGAGGACTCCGTCGCGTCCCTCCGCATCGCCGTCATTCCCAAGGGAACATCGCACGAGTTCTGGAAATCCGTGCAGGCGGGAGCGCTGAAAGCAGGCAGCGACCTGGGCGTCGAAGTCACATGGAAGGGTCCGGCCCGTGAAGACGATCGCGATGATCAGATCAAGGTCGTTGAAGATTTTACGACCCGCGGCGTCGACGGCATCGTGATCGCGCCGCTCGACGACACGGCGCTGGTCCGTCCTCTGCAGGAAGCGCTGCGTGCCGGCATCCGCATCACCGTGATCGACAGCAGTCTCGCGTGGGACGGCTACGAGAGCTTCGTCGCCACCGACAATTACCACGGCGGCGTGATCGCAGGCAAGGAGCTCGGACGACTTCTCGCAGGCCAGGGCTCGGTCGTGATGATGCGCTACGTCGAAGGATCGGCGAGCACCATGCAGCGCGAGCAGGGATTTCTCGACACGCTGGCGAAGGAGTTCCCAGCCATCAAAGTGCTGTCGAGCGATCAGTACGGCGGCGCGACACTGGAGAGCTGCCTGAAGACGGCGGAGAATCTGCTGACGCGGTTTCCCGCGTTTGACGGCGCGTATGCACCGAACGAACCGACTGCGGCGGCGCTCATGAAAGCGCTCGATGACACGAAGCGCCGCGCCGGCGTGCAGCTCGTCGGCTTTGATGCGAGCGAAGGGCTTGTCGCTGGACTGCGCGATGGCAAGATTGACGCCCTGGTCGTGCAGAATCCATTTCGCATGGGGGAGCTTGGCGTCACGGCAATGGTCGACGCGCTGCGCGGCAAGGCTGTTGCGAAACGGATCGACACTGGTTGCGCGCTCGTCACCAAGGATCGGATGGACACAGCCGAGATGCGGCAGCTGCTGTCGCCGGACCTTTCGAAGTGGATCAAGTGAACGACGCGGCTCCCGATGCGCTGCTCGTGATGCGCGGCGTGCGCAAGCGATTTGGGGGCACGCTGGCGCTGGGCGGCGTGGATCTTGACGTGCGCGCCGGCGAGATCCATGCGCTCTTGGGCGAGAACGGTGCGGGCAAGAGTTCGCTGATGAAGATCCTCGCAGGCGCCATCGCGCTTGATGACGGCGCTATGACACTTGCGGGCGCGACCTTTGCACCGCACAGTCCCATTGCGTCACGCGATGCCGGCGTCGCGATGATCTATCAAGAACTGACGCTGGCGCCGCACCTGACGGTGATGCAGAATCTGCTGCTCGGACGCGAGCAGCTCCTTACACCGACGAACGGGCGAGCAGCGCTTCAGGCGCTCGGGCTCGTGCTGGATCCTGGGACGGTGGTGCGCCACCTCGGTCCCGGCGAACGCCAGCTGGTCGAGATCGCGCGGGCACTCGTCGGCGCGGGCCGCGTCGTCGTGCTCGATGAGCCGACCAGCTCGCTCGGTCCCGCCGAAACCGCGCGGGTGTTCACGGCGATGCGCCGGCTGCGCGATGGCGGATACGCGGTCGTCTTCATCAGTCATCATCTTGATGAGGTGCGCGCGGTCGCTGACTGCTGCACCGTGCTGCGCGACGGGCGCACCGTGTGGACCGGCGCGCTGACCGACGCCACCGATGACGAACTGATCGAGCGCATGGCCGGAAGACCGGTGGCGCAGCTCTATCCGCTGCGCAACCGCACGCCTGGTGAGGTGGCGATGACCGTCGAGAATCTCGCGGGTATTGCTGTCCCGCGGCACGTGTCGCTGACGCTGCGGCGCGGCGAGATCTTCGGAATCGCCGGCCTGATCGGTGCAGGCCGCACGGAGTTTCTCCGCGGCCTGTTCCGCTTGCAGCCGGTGCGGAGCGGCCACTGCACGATCGGCGCGTGGCGGCGCCACGCCGCGCGCGGGTCCCCGCATGCGATGCTCAAGCACGGCGTCGGACTGCTCAGCGAGGACCGCAAGTCCGAGGGAGTCGCGCTGCGGCTTCCAGTTGCGGTCAATGTGATGCTGTCGTCGCTCGAACGCTGCGGCCGAGGCGGAACGCTGCGGCACCGGCTGCTGGCGGCGCGGACCGAGCGCTGGCTGCAGACACTCGCCATCAAGGTCCGCGATCCATGGCAGCGCGCCGGTGAACTCTCGGGCGGCAATCAGCAGAAAGTCGCACTGGCGCGGATGCTGGAACACGATGTCGACATCTTCCTGCTCGACGAGCCGACGCGCGGCATCGACATCGCGAGCAAGGCGCAGATTTACCTGCTGCTCGCAGAGCTGGCGGCGAAAGGGAAAGCAATTCTCATGGTGAGCTCCGTCGCGAGTGAACTGCTCGGTCTGTGCGACCGGATTGCCGTGATGAACCGCGGCGTGCTCGGCGATGCCCGCCCGTTCGACGAGTGGAATGAAGCGTCGATCCTGCGGGCAGCAAGCGCCACGCCCGCTGACGGGAAGGGATCTGCCGCGTGATCTCACGTCGCGCATGGCAGCCGCTGCTCGGACCGATCGCGGGACTCGCGATCGTCGCGATCGTCTTCGGCGCCAGCGTTCCCGATGTGTTTCTGTCGTCGATGAACATGCGCACGGTCCTTGTGCAGAACGCGGCGCTGATACTCGGCGCCGTTGGCATGACGTTCGTCATCATCGCAGGCGGCATCGATCTGTCGGTCGGCTCCGTCATGGCGCTTTCGTCCGTCACGACGGCGCTCGTCCTGAAATCCACCGGATCGCCAGGCACCGCGGCGCTGTGCGGCGTGTTGACGGGTCTCGCCATCGGGATCATCAACGGGCTGCTGGTCGCCGGCCTGCGCATCGCGCCCTTCGTCGCGACACTCGGAACGCTCGGCGCTGCGCGCGGCCTCGCCAAGTGGCTCGCACAGAACGAGCGCGTCGCTGCTGATCCAGGATGGCTTGGCGAGATGACGGTGAAGCTTCCTGTGCCGTCTTGGCTCCTCATCGCGCCGAGCGTGTGGGTGGCGCTGCTCACGGCAGTCCTGGCGGCGATTGTGCTGCGGAACACGGTGTTCGGCGTGCATGCGCAGGCGATCGGCTCCAGTGAACCCACGGCGCGCCTGTGCGGCGTCCGCGTGCTGCGCACGAAGGTGCTCGTCTACGCAATCTCCGGTCTGTGCGCCGGCACGGCGGGAACGCTGCTGTTCGCCCGGCTCACGGTCGGCGATCCGACGGGGGCGTTTGGCATGGAACTGGCGGTGGTCGCCGCTGTCGTGATCGGCGGCGCGAGCCTGCGCGGCGGTGAAGGAACGATCGCGGGGTCAGTGCTCGGCGCGTTGATGCTCGGACTGCTCGCATCAGGCTGCAATCTGCGCGGATGGTCGAATGCGATTCAGGAAGTGATCACGGGCGGCATCATCGTGCTCGCCGTGGCGATCGACGCGTGGCCGCGCGAGCGGGAGTAGCGGCGCTGGCCAGACGGCGCAATTCAGGACCAACTCGACAAGTCGACGTAGGAGCGGGGGGCGGCGACGAACGCGGACGTGCGAGAATGCACCGATGCTCACCACTCTCCTGCTATGCGCCGCGCTTGCGTCCTCCGACGATCCACGCACGCGTATCGAGCCGGTTCCCTTCACCGCGGTGCAGATCACGGACGGCTTCTGGGCGCCGCGGCAGGAGACGTCGCGCACCGTGACGATCCCCGCGTGCTTCAAGCAGTGCGAAGAATCCGGGCGCATCGCGAACTTTGACCGGGCAGCGGGCAAGGATCCATCGCCGCACCAAGGCAACTGCTACGACGATTCCGATGTCTACAAAGTCATCGAAGGTGCGGCGTACAGCCTCGCGTCGCATCCTGATCCAGCGCTCGATGCGTATCTCGATCAGCTCATCGCACGCATTGCAGCGGCGCAGGAGCCGGATGGATACCTCTACACGATCGCCACCGCGAACAAGCGTCCGCTGGATGCGCGCTGGGCCCAAGAGCAGTGGAGCCATGAAACGTACTGCGCCGGTCACCTGCTCGAAGCGGCGATCGCGCACCATCAGGCAACAGGCAAGCGCGAATTGCTCGATGTCGCGACGAAGTTTGCGGATCTGCTCGTCCGCGTGTTCAGCCCGACCGCAGCATCGAACGCGCGACCGGAAGTGCCCGGCCATCAGGAAGTCGAACTGGGCCTCGTCCGCCTGCATCGGCTGACAGGCAAGAGCGAGTACCTCGATCTAGCGCGGCACTTCCTTGTGGCGCGCGGCAACGCGAAAGACCGCGCGCTCTACGGCGAATACGCCCAGGATCACCTGCCGCTTCTCGATCAGCGCACCGCGGTCGGCCACTCCGTGCGGGCCGCGTATCTCTACACGAGCATGGCCGACCTCGAAGCGATCACCGGAGAGACGACCTTCGACACGGCGCTCGATGCAATCTGGTGGGATTGCGTCGGCACGAAGATGCACATTACGGGCGGCATCGGCGCTCACGCGCACAACGAAGGCTTCGGCGCGGCCTACGAGCTTCCGAATGAAAGCGCGTATCTCGAAACCTGCGCTGCCATCGCGAACTGCATGTGGAATCACCGCATGTTTCTGCGATCCGGTTCATCGGTGCCGATCGATGTGCTCGAGCGCACGCTGTACAACGGCATGCTGTCGGGAGTCAGTCTCGCCGGCGACACCTTCTTCTATCCAAACCCGCTCGCGTGCGACGGCATGCGGAGGTTCAATCAGGGCACGCTCGGCCGCGCGCGATGGTTCGGCTGCGCGTGCTGTCCGGTGAACGTCGCCCGCTTCATTCCGTCGATCGGCGGATACATCTACGCGACCGGCGAGCGCACGATCTACGCGAACCTGTTCGTGCAGGGCGACGCGACGATCACACTTGACGATACCGATGTGCAGATCACGCAGACAACCGAGTATCCGTGGGACGGGCGCGTGGCGTTCGCGATCACACCGCCGCGCCCGATGCGCTTCATGCTCGCCGTGCGCATTCCCGGTTGGGTGCGTGGGCAACCCGTGCCGGGCGATCTCTATGCAGATCTCACGGCGACGAGCGGCACGTGGGAGTTGAGCGCGAACGGCAAACCGCTCGCCGCACCCGTGAAGAATGGTTTCGCCATGATCGATCGCACGTGGACGCAGGGCGACCGCGTCGCACTCACGCTGCCTATGCCGGTTCGGCGCGTCGTGACCCATGCGAACGTCACGACGAACGCCGGACGCGTCGCACTCGAGCGCGGCCCGCTGGTCTACGCGGTCGAGTCTGTCGATGCGGACGGATCGGTGCGCGACCTCTTCGTTTCCGACACCGCAGCGATTCGCACTGCGATGTCCGACGAACCGACGAAGGGCACGGTGCAGCTTGTCGTCGATGGCGCGCGTGTCGACGCCGACGGCGCGTCGAGCGCCACGGTGCGCGCTATCCCGTACTGCCTGTGGGCGAATCGTCCCGGTCCGCGCGGCGTCGGCGAGATGGCCGTGTGGCTGCCCCGGACAAGCTCGCTGGCCGAGGTGAAGCCGCCGGAAACGACCGCGAGCCGCGCGACCGTTTCTGCGTCACACACATGGAGCACGGACACGGAGCTCGCAGTGAACGATCGCCGGCTTCCCGCAACGAGTGCAGATGTCTCCATTCCTCGGCAGACGTTCTGGCCCCGTAAAGGCGGCACGGACGTTCCGCCCGAGTGGATCGAATACACGTGGCCCGCGCCGATTGCGATCTCAGGATCGACCGTCTACTTCTTCGACGACACCGGTGTCGGCGGCCGGTGCGCACTTCCCAGTGCGCTGCGCCTGCTTGCGCGCATCGACGGCATATGGGTGCCTGTGGATGCGACCTGCACCATTGCGCGCGACCGCGCGTGTGCGATGACATTCCGGCCGATCACAACGGACGCGCTGCGTCTCGAACTGACCCTTGCCGATGATCATTCCGCCGGCGTGCTTGAGTGGACGGCCGAAGAGCCCCGCCCCCTACTTCCCCACGCAGAACTTTCCGAAGATGCGACCGAGGACGTCATCCGCGGCGATCGTTCCGCTGATCGAGCCGAGTGCGTCGAGCGCGGCACGCAGCGTCGCCGCCACAAGTTCAGGCTCACGCAACGCGCCCGCCGTCACGAGCGCATGTGCCTCTTCCAGGCGGGCAAGCGCGGTGCGCAGCGCGGTCTCATGACGAGCGGCAATGACGAGCGCTTCTCCTTCGGGCGCGGCAATGCGGGCTTCCAGCCGCTCCGCGATCGCACGGCGCAGCGCGTCCAGCCCGGCTCCGGTGCGCGCACTTACCGCGAGTCCTATCTTCGGCTCCACAAGATCACACTTGGTACGCACCAGCAGTTCGTCGCCTTCCGAATTCGCGCGCTCGTCCGACGGCGTGCAGCGAAGAACGATTTCGGCGCGATCGATCGCGGCGCGGGCTTGTCCTTCCATCTGCGCCGTCATGTCCCCAGCGTTGAGATCAGTTTTCTCGATGCCCGCCATATCGAGCAGCCTCACGCGATGCAGGCCGCTCGTTGACTCCACTTCAATCGTCTCCTCCAGCACATCGCGCGTTGTGCCGGCGACGGCTGACTCCACCGCGCGGCGCCGGCCGACGAGCGCGTTGAAGAGCGTGCTCTTTCCTGCGTTGGGCGCGCCCGCAAGCGCCACGCGCGGCACCGCCTCAAGTCGCTCCCACGGCACGGTCCGCTCGAGCAGCTCGCGCAACCGCTCGGCCGCGGAACCGAGATGCGCCTGCAGCAGCGCTGGCTCGATGGCGACGACGTCTTCCTGGTCGGTGAAGTCAATGCCGGCTTCAACGAGCGCGAGATCGTCCGCGACGCAGTCAGCGAGCGCCCGCACCCACCGCGAAAGCCCGCCGTCAGCGAGCTGCCGCGCCGCCCGCAGATGCGCGTCGTTGGTTGCAGCGATCGTCGCGGCGATGCCTTCGGCCTGCGTCAGATCAATGCGGCCGCGCACAAACGCTCGCAGCGAATACTCTCCCGGAGACGCGGGACGACAGGCAAGACCCAGTCGTTCCGCCGCGGTGAAGAGCGCCGACTCAATGGCGGCGACGACGTCAGCATTGCCGGCGCAGACGAATTCCACCGTGTCTTCGCCGGTGTAGCTGTGCGGAGCGGGTGCGACGAGCGCTATGCATGCCAGCGGGCCGTAGTCCGTCCGCAGCCGTGTCATCTGAACGCCGCGCTGCAGCGTCACGTCGCTCACCGCGCGGACGACGGCGCCGCACGGCGCGCCGCTCACGCGCACAATCGCCCGCATTGCCTGGCCCGGCGCCGAGCCGCATGCGACGATCGCACTCGCGCCGTCCATAGCCGCTACTCGCGATCCTTAAACGTGCGCCGATTCTGCTGCTGCTGCTGCTTCATCTTCGCCCGCTCGATCATCTCCTGATACTTGCGGCCGAGCAGATCCTGCTTCGGCTTGCCGTCCTTGCCAAGCGGCTTCGGCGGCGCCGCGAGCCCGTACAGCTCAATGTGCTTCTTGACCATCCGGCTCTCGATGATGCCGATGCACGTCGAGGTGAGGATGTACAGCGTCAGTCCGCTGGGCGCCGGATACAGCATCACGGGGAACAGCACGACCATCATGACCTTCATGATCTTCTGCTGCTGTTCCTGCTCCGGCGTCATATTCGGCGTCGGCGGCGACATGTACTTCTGCTGAATGAAGAACACGATGCCCATCAGCAGCGGCAGCAGATTGACGCCATGTATTTTGAAGAGCTGCAGGTCGATCGGCTTCGGAAAGAGCAAGAAGTTGTCTGGACGCGAGAGATCGCCGAGGAACTGCCATCCGTCCAGCAGCTGGAAGACGCCAAAGAAAGCGCCCTGCTGCCGCAGCTCGAACGCGAAGTACAGCACCGCGTACAGCGCGATCCAGATCGGTGTCTGCAGGAACGTCGGCAGGATGCCGCCGACGCAACCGGCAGGATTCACATGCTTCTCCCGATACAGTCGCAGCTGTTCCTGCTGCAGCTTCTGCGGCTCGCCTTTGTAGCGCTTCTGCAGTGCATCGAGTTCCGGCTTCAGTTCGCTCATCGCTCTGCCGAAGCGCTGCATCTTGATCTGCGAGCTCTTCATCAACGGATGCAGAAGGGTGCGCACCACGATCACGAGAACGACGATCGCGAGCGCCCAGTCGAACACAACATAGTCGTGGAGGAGGCTCAGGAACCCGATCAGAATGTTGGCGAGCCACGCGAACGTGCAGAATGAGCAGCAGCTCGAGAGCACGTACACGATGAGCTGATCCATCGCGAGGGAGACGTACGGTTCGGTTTGTCCCAGCAGTTTCGGATCAAGCGGGCCCGCGAAGACGCCGAGATCGAATTCTGTTGTGGTGCCGGGTTCGACGGTGCGGAGACCGCTGTGCAGTTCCGTCAGCAGCGTCTGGTGCTCAACGAGCGGTGCCCGGTTCGAAAGCACCATCACCTTCTCAACGGTCGATCCGATCGCCTTCGACCCCGGTGCGATCGGACCGGCGCCGGGCGGATGAATTGTCAGTGAGAAGTACCGGCTCGTCGTGCCGAACCAAGACATCGCGAGCTGGCGCGACTGCGCGTCGGGATTCCTCCAGAGCAGGTAGTCGTTCGGATCCGGCTGGAGTCCGGCGGCAATCCGCGCGCGGTAGTTCTCGTCAGCCGCATTGGCCTGCTTGAGCACGGTCGCCTGCTCGAACATCTGCCCGGTCGCCAGCACGAACGCCTGACTCGGATCCCGATCAGGCGGCGTCAGGTAGCCGAAATGAAAGCGCCGGACATCGATGTAGCCGGAGTCGTGACTTGGAAGATCAGTCGGCCCGTATTGCACCCACCGCACGGTTGCGGGCGCGGTTGTGAGATTCGTGACGCCTTGCCGGAGTGTGAACTCGTACGAGCCGGGCGTGACGTCGTAGCGGCGCTCGATGCGAAACTGCGGGGCACCTGCGGTATCGACAATCTCCGTGATGAAGTGGCCGGGAGCGACCTCACTCCACACGTTGCCGAAAAGGACGACGGAAGCGCCGTTGATCTGCACCGAATGTGCCGCGAGGACGGGCACCGAAAACGTGCGCGCCGCTTCGTGCAGCACCTGCTGCGTCGCGAGCACGTAGCGGTCCTCGTCGGGCGGCATCGGATTCGACGGATCGCGCGCGTGCGCGCGCGCCGCGTTGCGGTGGATCGCGGACTTCCAGAAGTCGGCAAAGAGAATCGTCTCGATGCCGGCACTCGTCGCGGAAAACTCGATTCGAAACGGATGAATCCTGGGATCGAGCGACCCGATTGCGGCGGGGAGCTGCGCGTCAGGAACCGGACCGTTGGGCGCACGCGCCACAAGCGCGGTCGTGACGGGGGGCGGAGCGGCCGAATCGACAGGCGGTGCCGCAGCGCCATTCGCGCCTTCGGCGCTGGCGCCACTCTCGGCGGTCGTGACATCGAAGCCTGCGTCAGGATTGGGGTCCGCCAGCGTGGGCGTGGGTGCAGTGTTCGCCGTTGGCGGCTTGGCGACGATCGGACGATTGGTCATCACCACAAGCAGCACGCCGAGGGCGGCCGAGACGGCGAGTAACGTGATGACGAACTTACGGGCGGCTGGGCTCATCGGTCCGGCTTAGCTCGATGGAGGAAGAGGGGGCAAAGGATTGTTGGGAATCCGCGGGGAAGTCCGCTGAGACGTGGGCGAAGCCGCCGAGATCAGCGACTTTTCGGTCGAGATGCCGGCGACCTTCTCAGCGACCTTCGAGGAGTCGATCGCCGAGCCAGTTGGACAGCTCGGGAATCGCGTGGATCCGCTCCACGGTGCGACGCACATCGTACTCCACGCGGTGAAACTCGATTCGGTACGCAGTCTGGTCGCCGTCGACGACCTCTTCCAGCACGCCGTAGCTGGCGCGGGGGTCGCCGTCGCGCGGCTGGCCGACCGACCCGGGATTCACAATCACCTTCTCCTCGGGACGCAGCACATACACCCCGTCCAAATCCTCAGGTGTCCAGAAGTCCGGCTCGTCGGTGAAAACGCCCGGCACATGCGTGTGACCGACTAGGCAGTAGCGCGGCACGTGGGCGAAGATCTGCGCGACTTTCTGCGGACTGGAAAGCGTGTCGTCGGGGAACAGGTATTCGTTGATGCACTTTCGCGGCGTTCCGTGCACACAGATGAAGGCACCGAACGCCTTGCGAACGGCGAGCGTCATAATGAACTCGAGCCGGCGCTGACGATCCGTCTCGACTTCCTTCGACCGTCGCTGCAGCGTCTCCGGGCCGATCTCACCGGCCGCGCGCAAACCATCCAGTTCGCCGAGCCGTCGCTTGTGATAACTGTTGAGCTGATCGCGCGTCCAGAACGCCGCGGCACGGGCAGCCTCGTTGAAGTTCGTCGGCTCATAGAGCACCGCGCAGTCGTGGTTTCCCATGAGTGACCACTCGCAGCGCTGCGCCACGAGGTCCACGCACTCCACTGGATCGGGCCCGTAGCCCACTATGTCGCCGAGGCAGATGATTCGATCGACATTCTTGCTGCCGATGTGCGCAAGGACCGCTTCAAAAGCGGCGAGGTTGGCGTGGATATCGCTGACGAGGGCGGTGCGCACGGAGTCGGGTCCGAAGGGTCGCGGATGCTAACAGTTTCACGGGTCGGCAGCGCCGCCGCTGCGACGCCGCCCACGCAGAGAGAAGCGTGAAACGTGAGGCATCTCGCTCGCTGATTCTCAGATTGACGATTGGAACTCTCCTTTTCGCCTGTTCCGCCGGCGCAACCATTGCGGCCGGCACCCCGCGCGAGTCCAATGGCTTGTCCCCCCAGTGGTCACGCGCAGCGCGTGGCGTTTTGTCGCGATCGGCTAAAGCCCCTGTGTACTGGTCGTCGCCGGCCAAAGGAGTGACCTCTCAGATGATGACGCACCGTCTTCTCGCTGTCGCATTCGCGTTGGCGGCCTGTGCCGCCGCTCTCATCTTCGAGCCAGCAGCGCGGGGTGCGGACGTCGTCAATCCTGACGAAGCGCTCGTCGAGAAGCTCGAGTCCACGAGGACATCGGTGGACTACGCCCCGGAAGACCTGGTCAAGGTCGTCGAGCAGCTCCGCACCCAGCACGGTCTCAATGTGCAGATTGCCTGGGGCGTCCTGGACGCGGCAGGTGTGCGGAAGGACAAGCGGATCGAGCTCCGCCTCGCCGACGTGTCGCTCTCCGTGCTGCTCGACAACATCGTGCGCGAGATTGACCCGAGCGGCGACGGTGAACTGGGTTGGGCTGTCGATCGTGGTGTTGTCGTCATCACGCAACACTCCGCGATGCAACGGCAGGCGATCCTGAAGGCCTACGACGTGCGCGATCTGCTTCAGAGCGGGTACTCGATCCGGCGGTTTGCGAACACGCCAGCTCTGGGCCTCGCCACCACTGGCAAGGAGTGGGTCGGTGGCGAG
>JAWXBD010000184.1:0-38849 GCA_034439815.1 Phycisphaerae bacterium | reverse complement strand
GTGCGGGTCGAGTTTCGCGATCGCACGGAAGAAACCACCCGCGCGATTGGCTCGCTCGTCATAGAGCTCCACGCTGACGGGGCGGAACCCGGCGATCGCCGCTGGCGCTACGACCTCGATTCCCTTGCGGCGCACGACCGGCATTACGACCAGGTCACGGCGACGTATCGCTTTGCGCTCGCGCCCGACTGGCCGACGGACTTGCGATCTGCGGCACTCGTGCTCAAGGTCTACTTCTATGGCGTCGACGGAGCCGTGCTGAGTGCAGAGGCGCGGTTGAGTCCGGGGCTGAAGTCGAGTCTGGCTTCCAAAAAAGTGAACGCGGCGGACTTGTGATCCACCGCGTTCATTCGACTCCGACAGCGTTCCTGATTACGAGCTGGCGCTCAGGTCGTCCCAGTGTTCGGCAAGCAGCCGATCAATGGCGACAGCCAGCTTTTCGTCCGTCTCGTACGTGCCATCCTCGACCTGAGCCTTGATCTGCGCAACCTTGTCGGCGCGGATCGGCGGCATCGAGCGAAGTGTGGCGAGGTAGCGGGCGTGATCTGAGACTTCGACGCGATCTCTCGTGTCGGAGCGCGACGATTGTTCCTCGACAGTGGCCGTTGCATTTCTGGTAACCGAATCAGTGACCGAGCGGCTTACGGCGCTGAGACCACTGAACCCCGAGGAACTACCGATATTGCCGATGTCAGGCATGGAGCGATACTCCACCGCAGCGCGCATCGTAGAATGCCGCGGCGGCTCGAAAAGAAACTCTGCAACCGTCCTGGCGACCGACGAGTGGGCGAGGAAACCGCTTGTTCGCAAGCGTTCCCCGGCGTCCTGCCTTGAATTGCCCGGCGTAGTGATCGGCGGATCCCCGCATTCCCCTTTGAAGTTTGAACACAACGGCTTTGTGGCCATAACCGTTGGCGATTGGGCCACTTGCAAAGGCGCATCGACAGGGGATGGCGAGCAGGAGTACGACGTGAACGACTGGTTTTCGATGGCTGGTAATACCCGGATTTCCCGCCGACAGCCCGCTGTCTTATCAGCGCTGTCTGTCTGGCTGTCCATTTGGACGGCGACGCACCTCTTTGTGGCAGGCTCGGCGAGCGCGCAGTTCCCGTCACTGCCATCAAGGCCTGCGAAGCCGGCCAAGCCGGCACCGCCAAAGCAACCCCCGGCCGACCGCAATCCCGAGCTGTGGGAGCCCGGCGATGAAGTGATCGCGCCCAAGCCGCTGCCCGGCAAGAACCCGGCCGGAGCGCGGCCCGGGTCCGCACCCGACGCAGCGTCGGAAAGCACGGCAACGATCGAGGACGGGCCGACGTGGTCCGTGCTTTTGATGACGTTCGTCGGCGACAACCATGCCCAGTCGGCGATCGCAGCGCGGGATCAAATCGCCGCGCGCGTGCCTCAGCTCCGCGAGGCGTTTGTGCGCCGCGTGCCGCAGGGATCGGTGCTCTTGGTGGGAGCGTTCACCGGCCCGACCGACGCAGCGGCGCAGGCGAAGCTCAAGGAAGTCAAGCAGATCATCGTCGACGGTCAGCGGGCGTTTCCGTCTGTGATGCTCACGAGAACAACGACCGACACGCGACCACCTGGGCCGTTCGATGTTCGGAAGCTTCGTGAACACTTTCCCGACGTCCACCCGCTGTACAGCCTCCAAGTGGCGGCGTGGAGCACGTTCGGTGAGAAGACGCTCAGTCGCACCGAGATCCGCGCTTCGGCCGAGCGGTACTGCAAGGAACTTCGCGCGAAGGGCTTCGAAGCCTGGGTGCATCATGACGACAACACCGGCACGAGCGTCGTGACCGTCGGCCACTTCGACCACACCGCCTACGACTCCAAGAGCACACTCTTCGCACCGGAGGTCGAAATCCTCATGAAGAAATTTCCGCGCAACTTGGTCAACGGCGGGGAGGTGCTCATCCCCGAGAATCCGGGCGATGATCCGAAGAAGCCAGGCGTCAAGACGCGCCCTCAAGGTTGCCGTCTGGTCGAGATTCCCAAATGAGTGCGCCCCTCGCGCCGGCGACGGACAGTGGTGAGCGACGCATCCTCGGACAGTCACGAGCGGTGTCGGCACTGACGCGCGCGACGGCGGGCCGACACGTCCATCATGCGTGGATCTTTCACGGGCCGTTCGGCGTCGGGAAGTGCACGACCGCGATCGAGTTCGCGCGGCTGCTGCTGGATCCGGCGACGACCGCTGAGCACATCGCCGGATTCGCGCCGCCGCGCGGCACCAATGTCGACAATCTGATAGCTGCCGGATCGCATCCCGATCTGCACATCATCCGGAAGGAACGTGCCGAGGACTCAGTGATCGCATCCCTCCGTGACAAGAAGCAGACGAACATTCCGGTGGACCTGCTTCGCGAATTGATGCTCGGCGGGACCGTCGACGGCAAGACCTTTGACGGACCAGTGTGGAAGACGCCGTATCTCGGCCACGGGAAGGTCTTCATCATCGATGAGGCGGAGCTGCTCGATTCCGTTGGACAGAACGCACTGCTCAAGACGCTGGAAGAACCGCCGGCAGGAACCGTGATCATTCTGGTGACGACACGCGAAGACCGCCTGCTCCCGACCATCCGCAGTCGATGCCAGCGCGTGGCCTTCGCTCCGCTCGACGATCAGGCGATGCAGACGTGGCTTGCGTCGTCGAACCTTGCGGTAGACGCCGACGCGCGGCGGTGGATCGAGCGCTTTGCGGAAGGGTCGCCCGGACTCGCGGTCATCGCCGCGAAGTATGGCGTCGCGGAGTGGGCGCGCGAGCTTGCGAAACCGATCGCGGATCTGTCGCGGGGCATATTCATTCCTTCGCTCAGTGACCGCATGGCGGAGCTGATCGGCGAATGCGCTGAGTCTGCCCTCAAGGAAAACAGCCGCGCCAGCAAAGAAGCCGCGAATCGACTCGGCACGCGACTCCTGTTTGGTGTGCTTGGTCGCATCGTGCGCGACGAGCTTCGGCGTGCGACGGATTCGAACGACGCGGAAGAGGCGGAGTCGTGGAGCGGAGTCGCGGACGTGATCGCCGACGCTGACGAGCAGATCCGTCGCCATCTCAATCTAAAGCAGGTGCTGGCGCTGCTCGTTGCCCGCTGGGTATCGACGCGAGAGCGCGTGGCGCCGCGGATGGCCGCGCATTGACGGACGGCATTGAAATCGAGCGAGTGTGGCTCCTGTCCGGGATGCCCGACATTCCATCGGACACGCTCGGAAAGGCGGAACGGTGGGAGATCGAGCAGGGCTATTTGCCGGATCCGGATGGGCATGTCCATGCGAAGGGATTTCCCGAAGGGCGGGTCCGGCGCATTCGGCGCAGCGACGGCAGCGTTGTGTGCAAGCACACGGTGAAACGGGGGATCGGCATCGTTCGGGAGGAACTGGAACGGTCGATCGACGACAGGCAGTTCGCAGAATGGTGGCCGATGACCCAAGGCCGCCGCATCACCAAAACGCGGCTTCGCATGGAAGTGAACGGACTGCTCTGGGAGCTCGATGAATTCCGAACGCTGGCGCTCGTCATGCTCGAAGTCGAACTGCCGGCGAAAGACGCTCCCATTGCCATGCCGGAATGGCTCGCGCGCCGGGTGGTGCGCGAAGTGAGTCTCGACCCCCGCTATCGAAACGCGGGGCTCGCGATCAACGGCGTGCCGGCCTCTGATTGAGCGAACGGGTCACGTGGTCGGCGCAGCGGGGCGATTCATCGCTTCCGAAATGTCATAGACGGCTTGGAAGGTTGCGCGCGCCGCCTCAACGACATGGGCAGTCGTGGTCTGGTCCAGTGCCAGTCCATTGAGCTCGGACCGGAACGCCATCCAGCGCGGGCGCTGGTCGGCGCCGTGCGGATCGAATGAGCGGGTCGCGGTGCCGGGGGCCAGATTCAAGTGCTTCTCAAGCGCTTTACCCACGTACACGTTGCCGTTGGTGGCGCCCTCGAGGACGT
Source organism: Phycisphaerae bacterium (assembly GCA_034439815.1). GTDB lineage: Bacteria > Planctomycetota > Phycisphaerae > Phycisphaerales > SM1A02 > JAEUIT01. The sequence continues at coordinate 34,909 of JAWXBD010000184.1, read as the reverse complement.
ACAGGATCCCGACGAGCGCCGTGGGATCACGCTCCGCGGCGTTACCAATGACGTCACAGAACTTCTTTGTCGCAGCGTGGTTCGGCGCGGGGGAAGGAGTGCCGCCAAGCGCGAGCACGTCGTGTTTCGAAAGATGGCTCCGGACGTGCCACTCACGGACGAGCGTCCGCACGCTCGCATTGCTCGTCGACCGCAGGGCGGACTCGAGCGCCAGTTGGACGTGCATCATCTCGTTGATGAACCCGGCGAGTTCAGATGTCGTCATGCCGCCGCGGAGAAGCCGCTGCTGAAACGGATGGTGTTCCGCAGCAACATGCAGATCGTGCGTCTTCGCCCTGAGTGTGTCGGCGAGCCCCAATTCTGCGGAAGGGTTCTCGGCGGGTTGGCTCGGGGCGGCAGGATTGCTAGCGGGGGTATTGGCAAATGTCATGGAGTGATCCGGTGTCAATCGATCGTGAACGTCAGTGTAAGGGGGTGCCACAGCGCGGCGCATCACGACTTGAGTTCGCGGGCCTGCGGCAGCTCATTCGTCGTCGCGAGTCCGAACACCCGAAGGAACTCTCGCGTGGTTCCGTAAAGCATCGGGCGTCCCACTTCCTCGGCGCGGCCGACGATGCGGACGAGGCGCCGGTCCATCAGGCTCTTCAGCACTTCGCCGCAGGCAACACCGCGGATGGATTCGAGGTCTGCGCGCAGGATGGGCTGTCGGTACGCGATGATCGCGAGGGTCTCAAGCGCCGCCTGGCTGAGCTTCGACTGATGGCGGTCGCCACGCAGCCGCGCGAGCAGCGGGCCGAACGCCGGCAGCGTGAGCACCTGGTAGCCCGCCGAGATCGCCTCGATTCGGAACGCGCGCCCTGTCGCCTCGTACGCCGCATTCAGCCTGGCGATCAAATCGGTCAGCTTCGCAATCGCCTGCTTGCGATGCCGGACGGTTGCGGCGTCGTCCGCCGGCGGCTCGGGATCCGCTTCGGGGGCATCGCCGGCGTCAGATGCGGCAGCTGTGGTTGGCGGAGCCTTCGACCGCTTCCGCTTTAGCGGCGCGGCAGCAGGAGGTGGCATCAGACCGAGCAACTCGATGAGGCGAGATTCAGCCAGCGGGCGGTCCGCCGTCAGGAGGAGCACCTCAAGACGCTGCTCCAGTGGGAAGTCGGCGCAGGCCGCAGACTCGTCGCCGGTTTCGTGCGCGAATGCGTCTGCGTGCGAGAGAGCCTCTTCGGCGGTCGAAACCATGCTCGGAAGCTACCACACCTGCGTCCTGCGAGTCGGATAGTTTTTGTGGCAACGCTCGCTGGGTCAGCGGACGGCAAGTGCAATCTTGGCGGCGGCGAGTTTCTGCATTCGTTCGACGCGTTCACGTTCCAGAGCGGACGTGTGTCCCGGTTCGACGGCCGTCGCGCGGGCTTCTGCGTACTCGCGCTCGGCTGCAGCCCGCGACAACGTGTTGACGTCAGCCGCAAAGTCACTGAGCAGCGTGAGCTCACTGCCCTGCATCTGCGCGAAGCCGATGTCCACCAAGTATGAGGCCGATGTTCCGTCTGCAAGGTCGACGCGCGCCGACCCGACGCCGAGCGTCGTCAGAAACGGGCTGGCGCCGCTCATCACACCCCGCTGGCCGTCCCACGCCTCGAAGGTGACGTAGGTGGCATCAGCGGACAGAACGGCCTCACTCGGGGTGACTATTGAGCAGCGGAACGCGGTTGCCACAGATGGACCTTTCGAGAGCGCGGTTGATGTTTGCCCGTCAGCGGCCTGTCGCGCCAGCCAAGCAGGGGTTGCTTGGTCGGGGGCGAAATGATACCGAGTCCTTTGCCCCTTCGCGGCGCTGCGCGATGGCGTTGCGGCGAGTGGATGCAGAGGAAACACATCAGGGATAAGAGTCAGGGATAAAAGAAAGAAGCCACGACTGGCCGTCCAGTCGTGGCTCTCTAGGTTTGGGGAGAGTGGCTTTGCGTGGTTCGCCGGGTTTCCGCAACGAGTGTTGCGGAGAGTCGAGCGAGACCGCGTTCAGCCACGGCTGCTTTCGCCGATCAGGCGCGTCGTCGACGGCTGATGCCGGTCAGACCCGCGAGACCAAGCAACGCCATCGCGCCTGGGGCCGGGATCTGAGCGACGAACACGCTCGTGAATGACGCAGACGAGTTCGCTTCAAGCACAAACTGAAGCTTGATCGAGAGGTCGCTTCCCAAGTCCGGGCCAGCGAGGCTCGGAATTGGGTTGCCGAACGACTCGAACCCGAGCGAGCTGCTTCCAGCGTCGGGACGGGTCTCGCCCCACGGGAAGTTGAACAGCGTCGCAATCGTCGATGCACCGCTCGAGCCAACCCACGCCGGGAGGCCGTTGAGGTTGCTGATTCCGCCCGGGCCGGTGGTGGTGAGGCCACCGCTGACGGAGCCACCGTACACGGTGCTGCCGAGGAGGGCGGTTGGGAGCATCACCGTCAGCTCAAACTCGATCGCTTGAGCAGACAGATTCTGAATGACGTAGTTGCCGGCCGTGAAAGCCTGCGTTCCGCCATTCGAGTTGTTAGAGGCGTTGAAGTTCCAGCTGACCACCCACGCGCCGCCACCATCCAGCAAGTTGCCGGAGTAGTTGAAGACGTGGGGGAGGTTCGTCGCGGAACCTACGAGAGCCTGGTTCTGGGCGTTGCCGTCCGCTACGACGTCGAGCGTCACAGCGGGGCCGTCGGCCAGAGCAGACATGGTGGCGGCCGCAGCGAAAGCAATCGCTGCGGAGGCGGTAAATTTGCGGACACCAAGACGGAGCATAAGTAAAACCCTCCCTCAAATCCTTCTCTTGAAGTCGACGGCAAACGCCGTCGCCTCTCTCTTTTCTATTCAACCCTTTTCCCGAGGGTCGAACCTCAGCCAGACCTTTGTAGCTGCCTCGGCGGAAACTTCCCACGCCCGGCAGTGTTGTTGTCAATGAGCGATGTCACTCGGCGGTGTCGGTTGGTCGGTCCCGGCGCTGTTCGTCGCGGGGGGTTACCGACCAACCGAACTACCTGATGTCATCCTCGAGCCTTCGAGACACCGCGAGGACCGAAGTCACGCGGCATTCCCGAGGGCTCGTCCATACTCAGTTCCGACGGCGACGGCCAGCACCCACCAACCCGAAGGCCGCGAACGCCAACGCACCAGCTGGTGCGGGCACCACGACGAACAGGCTCGTGAATGACGCCGAATCTCCGGCGGTCAGCGTGAACGCGAGTCGGATGGCGATGTTGGTCGTCACAGGGCCAAAGGCCATGGACGGAATCGCCGGACCGCCGAATTCAGCCGGACCGATCGTCGCGCTCTGGAAGGCACCTGCCGTTGCCGAAGCACCGGTCAGAAGCTGTCCAGCCAAGTTACCACCGGTGAAATCCGGGTTCACGTCGGTAAGCGCCTCGTAGATCGAGTCGCCAGCGCCCACTGCAGACAGGGTTGCGCCGTTTCCCGTGAGATCCGTGACGGTTCCAGTAACGGACCCGCCGACCAGCGAGCTCGCGAGACCTGTGCCGATTGGCAGAGACACGTCCAGGAAGAACGTCTGCGTGGCATTGCTCGTGTTAGTCACGACCAAGTTGCCGACGATGAACGGATCCGGGTTGACGAGCAAACTCCAGCTGAGTGAAAAGCCGGGGTTGTTGAGCGAATTTGAAATGGTTCCCGCATAGCCGAACGTGCTGTTGCCGTTCGACCATGCTGATCCCATGTCAGCCGCGTTGTACTCGTAGACCGAACCGGCGACGCCGAAATGCATCGTCAGATTCGGCAGAACAGTGGTGTCCGCGGTTGCGTTCGTCGAGACGAACGTAGCGAGCGCACAGCCACACACGATAGCAGTAAATAGTCTCTGATCGGCAGCCATAGTGACCCCTTCCTCCGATGAGGTCCGCCCACATTCCCTCCCAAGGAATGCGAACGAATTTCGGCGGTGCGCTTGAGCGCCGCCCTTTTCCCAAGCCGAAGGTATCACAGCCGTCGAGGGGTCGCAAGCAAAACTGTCCGCTTTGTCCCATCTCACTTGACTGAATCATGAACATGAGTCAAATGCCCGGTTCCGAGAACTGGGTGCGCGAAGGCCTCGAGGCAAAGGCTGTTAGCTCGTGGTAACCTCTTCGCAACTTTCGGCTGACGGGTCGCGCGCGGACGTTCGGGGCATCGACGCAACCGAGCCGAACTCAGGAAGCATCCAGCGATCGATGGTGGTCCGCATCTCGGCCAAAGTCGCCGCCGTCCGGATCGCATCCTTTAAATGATGCGCGTGGCCGAGCGTCTTGCCGTACCACGAGATTCGCTTCTGCATGCAGAGGATTGCGTGCTTTGAAGTCTGATAACGATCGAGCAAGTCGATGTGTCGGCGGATGGTTCGGAGTTTGTCCAACACGGACGGCTCGGGACTCGCCGTGCCCGTCCGGAGCAGATCCCATGCCCGTCGAAAAATCCAGGGCGTGCGAAGAGCACCACGGCCGATCATCACGCCGGAACAGCCGGAACGCTTCATCAGCTCCGCCACGTCTCCCGGCTCCAGGACATCACCGTTTCCGATGACGGGGATCCTACGGACTGCGGCGACTACTTCGCCGATCGCATCCCAGTCAGCCCGACCGCTGAACATCTGAACCGTGTACCGGCCGTGCACCGTTACTGCTGCAATTCCAACATCTTCCAATGACCGCGCCAGCGAGGGAGCGACTCGGTGGTCTCCATCCCAGCCCAGTCGAAGCTTGGCGGTGACAGGGATTCGTCCGTTGGAATGCCGCTCGACGGCTCGCACGATCCGCTCGGTCAGCCGCACCGTCGACTGCGGATCACACAGCAGGAGCGAGCCGCCATTTTTCTTGGCGACCTTGTCGACCGGGCATCCCATATTGATATCGATCAGGCACGCACCATGATCGATGGCCCACATCGCGGCCTCGGGGAGGGGGTCGTCGCTGTTGCCGTACAGCTGCATTCCGCACGGCTGGTCCAGCCCGTTTGTCGATGCGAGGTCGAATGTGCGCTGCGACGCCTTCAGAATCGCGCGGCTGTTGAGGAGATCGGTGCTTGCGAGCCCGACCCCTCCTTCTTCGCGACACAGAATCCGGAAGGGCAGATCGCAATGTCCCGCAATCGGCGCGAGCAGAAGCGGCGTTTCCAGCAGCAATGGACCGATTCGAAGACCACTCACGCCGGCCATCATACGGGGCACTGTCGGCGCGACAGGCGTCGAGCTGTGACTTACGGTGTCGGCGAGTCGGTCCAGACCCCGCGGTCGACCGACCAGTCGTTCCCGAAGAACCCCGCAAGCCGAATGCCCCCGACGCCTGAGAGAAGCGTGTCGGCCGCCAGGATCGTCAGATCCGGATACCCCACACCCGACACGAAATAGGGGAGCCGCGTGGTCAGCCGCGCCCCGGCAGGACCGGTACTAGCGACGACGCCGACCGACGCCGACCGCGAGCCCGGGCGCGGGTACACGAACGTGCACGCGAGGTCGTTGCCGTCAAACTCGCGCTCGCCAACTCTGGCCAGACCGTCCTTGACGAGCACCGGACACTGCCCAAGCAGCGCCGCCCAGGCTGCATTCGTCTGAGCGTTGCCGTACAGAATCACGTTGCGGTCAGGCTCGTCCGCCGGATCAAAGTCCGTGTCCGCGACGATCTCGAAGCCACCGTTGCCGCGGTACCAGAACGTCTCCGCGTCGTATCGCGCCTTCTCGAGCAATAGGACGTCCATCGCAGGGTCGCCGGCGGTGCCGTAGACGAACATCGCGCGGCGGCGAAACGCATCCTTGAAGGGACCCGATCGGTCCGCACACTTTGTCGCTGGATCCGGCACCGCGCTCATGCGCCACGTGCTGCCGTCTCGTTCGAGCCATAGCGGTGTCGACTGGTCCAAGGATGTCTCGACAGTGGTGTCGTCGAGTGTGATGGAGATGGACCCCGCGTCGAGAGGCGGTGCCAGCTTGAGCCTCGCCACGTTGCCGGTCGTTCCCGCGACCGTTCGCTTCGCGCGGTCGAGCATGAGCGTCACCGTGCTCGTGCGCATCGGTTCTGTCTGCTGATCGATCGTCAGCCAATCGCAGCGTGCCGCGACGCTGGGTGCCGCCGTCACAAAGTCGATGCGATCAATCGCAGCGGTTTCCGTGCGTGACCGCTCCTCAAAGAATCGCATCAGCGGCGGCCAGTCGACGCACTCCGCGCCCCACCAGTGGCCGGCGCCGCGGCGCTCGTAATACGAAAAGTCGCTATGAAAGCTGCCGTCCGATCCGCCAAGCACCGCGCGCATAGCGCGAGCCTGCGTCACCGGAACATTGTCATCCATGTCGCCGTGCAGGATGTAGACGCCGAGTCGTCCATAGTTTCGCGCCAGTGCAAGCGTGTCGCTCGCGCTCGACGCCCGCGCGAACATTCCCTCGACTCCTTCAGAGTTGAGCTGCACACCGCCGTAGCTCGCGAACGAAATCCATCCGGCACTTGGCGCGATCGCCGCGAATTCATCAGCGAAGTGTGCGCCGATCTGCCACGTTCCATGACCACCCATAGAGTGACCCGTGAGCCACTGTCGCAGTGGATCGGTGTGAAACCGCTCCCGAGCGTCTGCGAGCACTTCCATCGCGTCCCAGCGCCCCCAGTCTTCCCAATCGAATCCGTACGCGCGGCGATTTGTCGGGCAGGCGATCACAGCAAACGACTTCGGCTGATAGGCCGCGGCCTGGCCGTGCGCCTCCACGCTTGCGCCGTGCAGGGACAGCACCAGACCGGGAACGGCGTCCTCGTCTCCAGTGGACGGGACAGCGGCGTAGTACTGCACACTGCCGTCGATTTCGCTGCGGAACGTAATGTTTCGGCGGGCTCTGGGGTCCACGACCCGAAGCTCGATCGAACGCTGCGCCACGGAACGGCCGCCGACGGTCAGCACGGCTTCGACGACCGTTGTGCCGCTTTCGAGCGCGGTTGCCGGCGCGAGGTCTGCGACGGCCTTGTGCAGGGCAAAGGGAGGCAGAGCCGGCAGCGGCGTGGTGACGACGATGCCGTCGGCGCCGCTGATCCTGATCGCTGCATCACGAAGCACTGCGTCGGTGGGATTGACGACGACGAGGCCCATGACACTGCCAGCGATCGTGCCAGCGACGAGGTCCGGCAGCGTGTCGTCCGCCGCCGCGAAGTACGGACGCTCCGATGGACACGGCAGCAGGTTCGCGCGCAGACTGCCGCGCCCGCACACGAACACAAACTCATTCGTCCCCTTGCGAAGGGGAACGGGAACGCGCACGAAGCCGTAGTTGTAGGGATCGCCGACGCGCGGCGACCCGTTCACATACACGAGCGAGTGACCGCTCGCCTCGAGAAGCACAGTTCGATCGGCGTCACTTTCAAACGTCGCATATGCATAGCTGCTCCCGCGCGCCGCAGTTTCAAGGCGCCCTTCTTTCGCGGTGATCTGTTCCCAGGATCGGACCGTTCCGTCCGGCGCGGTAATCGAGCCGCCGATCTCCGGAGTCGAGAACGTGCCCAAGACAATCTGATGCTCGACAGCATCGAAACGGATCGGCGACCGCGCCGTTCGGCCGATCTGCCCGATGACCAGCGCCTGCTCGAACGAAAACGGAACGGTTTCCGCCGCATGCAGGAGCGAGCCAGTGGCGACGAAAACGACCGCTGAAAGTGCTGTGAGACGCATGAGCGGAGCGTACAGCAGCGCCGCGCGGACGTCGTCATTGTTGCTGCGTCGTGATGGTCGCGTTGTCTAGGCGGAACAGTCCGATCAGGAATCCGCCGACGGCGAACGGCTCGATGCGCAGCTGGCCGCGCACGATGCCGAACCGGATGAGATGCTTCCCTTGGAACTCAACTGGCTCCATGAGTTTCACCTCGAGTGAGTCAAACGGTGTTGGCGGCAGGCCGATGCAGCAGCCATCCCACCTGTTCATCGTGACCAGCAGCTCGCGTGTTTCGATGAGCGCGGTCGAGGGCGCGAGGTAGCCCGCGAGCTCCACCCAGGATCCGTCAAGCGGAACGATCCAGTGCGGCGCATCCAGCTTGTCGTGTTCGGCGTCGATCGTCTCCTGCGCCGACGCAAGCAGCGGCCAGCTGATGCGGTACGGATCATTGTGCGTTCCCCGCCCGGCAATCTCGAACCGTTCCTCGATCCGCACGCTCGGCGCCTTCAGTGGAGCCGGCACATCGCGCGCAGGCTGCGGCTGGGGTTGTGGCGCGGGAACGAGCTCCGGTTCAGGCGCTGGATCGATTGTCACACTCGGTGCCGGCGCTTCCAGTATCCACAGGGCGGCACCAGCCCCGATCAGCAGCGCGAGAATGAGCCAGAACACTCGCATCGTCGTTGGGGATCCTACGAGCGCAGGGCAGTCAGCATTGCGTCGCGCACGCTCGCCATAGGAAGCAAATGCGAATGGGGCGGATCAAACGCGTCGAGTCCCTCGCCGAAGATGACGGGCTCAAATCCGCGCGGCTGTTCCACGCGTCCATGCGACCCTTGCACGAGCGACGGGTCAAGAGGAATTACATCAAGCAGCGTGCGAAATCCAAGCGACCGCTTGAACAGCCGCCATGCGATCTGCAGCTTTGGCAACGGCATCGCGGGATCGATGAAAAGCTCGCACGGGTCGTAGCCCGGTTTGCGATGGATGTCGACGCAGCGCGCGAAATCCGGCTCGCGCCCTTGCGTCCAGTACGGATACGCGAACCATCGATCGCTCGCGCTTTCGAGCACCAGCTCGCCACCGCGCGCATGCTCGATGCCAAGCTCGCGCTGCGCAGTGCGATCCAGCACCCGCGTAACGCCTGGAATCGCTGCGCAGATTGCGGCGACCTCGGACACGCGACCAGGCTGGCGTACATACACGTGCGCGAGCTGGTGATCGCAGACAGCGAACGCCTCGCTCGCGCCTGCGTCAAGCAGTTCGCCGCCGCGCTCTTCGCGCACGGCAAGGAGGCTGGCACTCCGCAGCACGCGGTTTGGCTCGATGGCACCGTGCACGGGAACGATGCCGTACTCGCTTACAACGATGACGCGTACATCGCGCTCACGAAAGAAGTCATGCAGCGAAGCGAACACGCGATCGATCTCGCGGAGGTGTCGGCGCATGTCAGGATGCGCTGGGCCGAGTTTCTGCAGCGGGTAGTCAAGATGCGGCAAATAGGTCAGCGTCAACGTCGGCTTCATCCGCTCGTACGTTCGCATGGTCGCGGCGGCGATCCAGTCGGTCGAGCGAATGTCCGCTCCCGGGCCCCAGAAGTGAAAGAGCGGAAACGGACCGAGCTCGCGCTGCAGCTCGTCGCGTAACGATGCGGGGTGCGCGTAGCAGTCAGGAATCTTGCGTCCGTCGGAGCGATACATCGGGCGCGGTGTCACAGAGACATCAGCACTCGAGTACATGTTGAACCACCAGAACAGATTTGCGCAGGTGAAGGAAGCGTCGAGCCTGCGCGCGGCATCCCAGACTTTCTCGCCATGCACGAGCTGGTTTGACTGTTTCCAGAACTGCACCTCCTGCAGTTCGCGATTGAACCAGCCGTTCGCTACAACACCGTGTCCGGATACGTCGAGCCCGGTGAGCATGCTTGACTGGGCCGTGCATGTGACCGCTGGAAGCGGTGGTCGCAGCAGTCGGACTCCGCCTGCATCCTTCGCAAATGCGCGCAGCCGGGGTGTGGCGTCGCCGATGAGCGACGGTGAAAGCCCGACGATGTTGAGCACTGCTACTGGGCGCACGAAGAAGATCTCAGGTGCCGGCGATGAAACGCTGTGCGATCCGCGTGAGCGCGAAGCACGCGACGGACGCCAGGCCGATGGCGGCCGAACCCGCAAGAATCGCAATGTAACCGTCGAACAGACTGATCGCCGCGATCCACATCGTGACGGCAGCTCCGATGCGCGGCGGATCGTGCGCCAACTGCTTCGCCGCCGCGTTCAGCCATCCTGCCATGAAGCTCACAACAAGACACAAGAGCACGACGAGCACAATCTCTTCACCGGTGCGCGCCCGATGGAGCGGGAATGAAAACGGCAGAGCAACTGCAGCGGCGAGCAGCAGCACGAGCAGCAGATACGGCTTCGCCCATGCCATGCTCCGCGTCAACCCGTGCTGCAGGCCTGTCGGCGCTTCCCGCGCCGCGCCGCACTCGGGACACACACCGGAACGATGTTCCACCGGATAGCCGCAGCGTCCGCACGTGTCCCTTGGCGCGGCAGCCGCTTCGTGCCGCGCAATCATGCTGAACGCGGCGACATAGAGAAGCAGAATCAGCCCGCACACAACGACGGGAAACACTTGCGGCAGAGGGCCGAATGACAATGCGGCGGTGACGTACACGAGCGCGCGGCAGAGTCCCATGACGAGCACCGAGAGCCGCGTTCGTGTGTGCAAAACGTTGTATAGCACGATGCAGCCAACGAGCGCGATGCCTGCAATGAGACGCTCCATCGCGCCGAAGCTCAACAGCCACAAGCCACCGACCACAAGGATGCTCGCGAATGCTGCGGCGCCTTCGGGCGAAATGCGCCCGGACGGAATCGGGCGGCGCGGTCGTTCGCGCGCATCAATGTGTCGATCCATCAGATCGTTCAGCGCCATGCCGGCGATGTAGAAAGCGCAGCATGCGGCGACGACCGGGAGCGCCGACCGCCAGTCACTCAGGAGCCGCATGTCGCCCTGGCTGAAAGCGCCGATCGCCATCCCGGCGAGCGCACTGCTGGCAACGGTCGGCACGTTCGACACGCGCGCGAGCTCCGCGTATGCGCCGATGCGTGCTCTGAAACTCCGCGCGCTCACATGCACGCACATTGCTCCTGAAGCCAGCGGACTTCGCGCGCGATGCCGTCCGCAAGCGACGCGGGTCGCATAGTCGCGGGCAGTACCGACCACGCGTACGTTTCTATTTCGAGGACCGGCACTGCATGTTCAGCGCGCAGCGCACGAAGGCAGCGACCGATCTCGATTTGCGTCGTGCGCAGCTTGTCAATCGACGAAAGAAAAATCGGAACGTGAAAGTGCGTGCGGTGCGTTCCCGGCAGCCGCTGCTCCAGAGCGAGGCCGAGATCCTCAAAAAAGCGGACATTTCCGCCCGCCATGCGGACGCACGTCTGATGCAGGTACCGCTCTTCGTCGAAGAGCGCCAGCCCTGAAGCGGCGCCATCCGACTCGACGGCGCTGGACACCTGCACCTTGCCCACGCGAATCGCCGCGTCGCGATAGAGATCGAGCGCCGTGGTCTGATCCTCGAACATCACCGCGCTGTGGCAGATGTCGTGACACACACCGATATGCCGGCGCACGTGAGACGCGGAGCCGAACCAGCGGTCGAAGAAGTCGACGACGTGCTGCGCGCGGTCGAGCACGCACCCGGGCTCCGGTTCCAGGTCCACGTGCAGCAGCACGCCGCGCTCCATCTCGATCATGTGCAGATGAGACGCGACGGCTTCAAGCTGCGCCGCCGCCACTTGAAGACCGCCCGGATCATCGCTGAAGGTCGCGCGCCATCCGATCGGCAGTGTCGAGATGGACGCGTCGCGCACGCCATCGGGCAGCAGGTCCACCAGGATGTTTGCGAGCTGGATCGTGAATGCACGGCGCGCCGAGTCTGCCCAATGCGGCTCGTAGACCCTGTGCTTCACGACGCTCTGGTGAAAGTCGCTGAACGGAAATCCGTTGAGCGTGACGACCGCGAGACCCAGCGCCTCGATGCGGTCGCGCAGCCTGCGGGTGTTCTCAGCGGACGTAAGTTCCGCGGCTGCCGCAGCGGAAAGCCAGAGCCCGATCGGCAGCGGCGCGTCGGGCGCGACCAGTGCACGGACCTTGGCGGCATGCACAGCGAGATTCTGCTCCATCTGCGCGAGGTTCGCGCCGGCGTGCACGTTGGTGCAGTACGCGATGACTGGCTGCGTCATCGCGTTGCGGCAGCCTTCACGAGTCGGCGCACGACTTGGAGTCCGAGCACTTCGTTCTCCGTCCGTTCGGGATGCCACTGCACTCCCACGTAAAACGGCCGCTGCGGATCACGGATCCCTTCGATCACACCGTCATCGCTCATGGCGACGACGGCGAAACGTCCGGCCGTTCCGAGCGCCTGGTGATGCCAGCTGCGCACGGGCCCCGCACCGAACTCTCCGTCCACCGGGTGAAGGCGATCGGCGCCATGCCGCTCTCCATCTGCGATCTCATCATGAATGTGCTGAATCAACCGGCAGCCGCCGTTCACGCCCATTTCCTGCATACCCAGACAGATGCCAAGTGTCGGCGTTTCGGGTCGACGATCGAGCGCCTTCAGCAGCGCGAAGTCGAAGATCTGCCGGCGCGGGTCCATGACCTCCGATGTCGGATGCAGTTCCTGGCCGAACATTCGCACATCGATGTCGTTGCCGCCGCTCAGGACAAATCCGTCAAGCCGACTGACATAGTCGTCGGCCAAAGCGGGATCCGGAGTGAGGACGACCGCAGCGCCGCCGGCGCGTTCGATCATCGAGAGATACTGAAGATTGACCTGCACCACATTGCGGCCTTCTTCCAGCGTGACGACATTGGGATTGACGCCGATCAGCGGGCGAGACATAGATGAAAGGATACCGAGCGATTCGCGGGACCCACCGCGGCCGAGAGGTGATAATAATGGGCGAATGCGCACGCTGCTTCTGTACGTACTCTTGCTGGGCTCGGATCCGCCTTCGTTGCCCGCCCATGACGCGCCGGTGATCACGCAAGACGAACGGGCGGCGCGCGAGGCGGGTGCCGCAGCGATGGAAGGCGCGGCGGAGTCGTTCGTCGCAGCGCTGGACGAATCAGCGCGGAAGAAGGCGTTGCGGCCGTTTGATCATCCAAGCCGCACCGACTGGTCCTACGTACGAGGCGACCGCGAGGGCCTGTTCCTCCGCGACATGACGGCGCTGCAGCGTGAGAAGGCAATGGCGCTGCTCGTAACAGCTCTGTCCAAGCAGGGCCTCGCACGTGTCGAGCGAACCCGCATAAACGAAGACATCAATCGTGGCGAGGAGGTCGCGCGCAAACAGCGCGAACCGACCTATGGCGCGGATCTCTACGCACTGCTCATGTTCGGTACGCCCGGCGACGGCCTGTGGGGCTGGCGGTTTGAAGGCCATCACATCGGACTGCATTTCAGCTCGGCCAGCGGCGAGACGACGACCACGCCGCTTTTCTTCGGAAGCTTCCCTGCCGAACTCCGCGCGGGTCCGTTGAAGGGAACCCGGCCGCTCGGCGCCGAGCAGGACCTGGCGCTCGCGCTGCGCCGATCCTTCAACGAGACGCAGACGACGCTGGCGCGGATCGCGGACAACGTGCCGGGCGACAGCATCACGAGCCCGGGTCGTGAGGCGATGCTGAAGTCGCCGGAACAGCAAGGAGGAATCGCGATGACGGATCTCAACGCGGAGCAGCGCGATCAGCTGTGGGGACTTGTGGTTCGTTACGCGAACGATCTCCGCGGCGAGCTCGCATCCGACGCGCTGCGCCGCATCAAAGCCGCAGGGACGCAGAACCTCCGCTTCGGGTTCGCGGGCGAGCCTGCCGTCGACAAGCCGCACTACTTTCGCATCGGCGGGCCGACATTCGTCATCGAGTTCGACTGCACGCAGGGAAATCCTGATCACGTGCATTGCGTCTGGAACGATCCTGAACGCAACTTCGGCGATGCGCTGCGCCGGCACGTGCAGGAAGAGCACGCGGCGCCTCAACACGATCGTTAAGCGATCATGACACGCGGAACTTGCCCGACTGCGAGAGGAACGTGACCGGGTTGTCGAAGCTGATTTTGCGAATCAGATCCTCGTGATGGCCACGGCCGCGCAGTTCGATCTGGCACTTCGGCACGGCGAGCGGATCGCTGTGACCCCAGTCGCCGGCCGAGTTGATCCACAGGCGCTCGCCGTGAAAGTTCTCGATGATGTCCGCAGCCCGCTGCGGTGTGCACTTCGTGTCGGGATACAGCGTCATTCCCGCCCAGAAGCCGCGATCAAGAACCAGTTTGACGGTGTGCTCTTCGACGTGGTCGATGAGCACGCGGCCTGGATCAAGCGATGAGTGGCTTTCGATCGCGTCGAGAATCAGTCGTGTCCCTTTGAGCTTGTCTTCAAGGTGCGGCGTGTGGACGAGCACCATCAGGTTGTGCTGCGCTGCAAGCTCCAGATGCTCGTGCAGGATGGTGAGCTCGTTGCGGCTGTTCTTGTTGAGACCGATCTCGCCGATGCCGAGCACGTTCTCGCGCTCCAGGAACTGCGGAATGAGTTTGATCACTTCCCGCGCGAACACCGGATCTTCAGCTTCTTTCGGATTGATGCAGAGCCAGGTGTGATGTCGGATGCCATACGTCGCCGCGCGCTTCGGCTCCATCTCGGTGAGCAGGCGGAAGTAGTCATAGAACCCTTGCGGTGACGAGCGGTCGTAGCCGGCCCAGAACGCGGGCTCAGTGATGGCGACGCACCCCGCGATGCGCATGCGTTCATAGTCATCAGTCGTCCGGCTGACCATGTGGATGTGCGGATCGATGTACGTCATGCACCACCCGTTTTCGCGGACTGTGTCAGTGTCAGCGGATGGGCGCCGGTCGCGCCTTTCATGGGCGCCTTCTCGATCGGTTCGGTCGAGGGATCGCTGAACAGTTCAAGCACGCGCCGCGTCCGTTCCGGCCGTCCGTCAGTGAGGATCGCGATGGCCTGCACGAATGCGTGGTGGCGAAAGTCCGTCTGCGCGGACGCGCCGCCGGCGCGCGGCGCGGCCCGCTCGACCCGGTCGAGATATGACGCGAGATCCAGCAGCTTCGCACGGTGCTCGATGAAGTAGCGATCAACGACTGCGGTGCGGTCGATGGGTGGAGCGGGCATAGATGCATCCTATCGCAGCGTCGAACGCCACGATCGCTATGGGCGAAGACGATCAATCGCCGCACGCACGATCGATCCGTCGAGTGCATGCGCATCCTCCGACGCGCCGATCGCCCGCAGCAGCGTGATGGTCAATCGCCCTCCGAGGTGCTCGCGAAACTCTTCGAGCCCGCGCAGCAGTCCTTCGGCATCTTCGAGCGCCGGGTGCCATGTCGGTATCCCGAGTCGTTCAAGAAGCAGGAGCGTCCGATCCGCCTCCGCCTGCTCCAGGCGGCCATCCAGCGCCGAATAGAGGGTGTCGAGCGCGACGCCGATTCCGACTGCTGCACCGTGGCCGACCGCAAAGCTGGTCATCGACTCAAGCCGATGCGCGGCCCAGTGACCATAGTCGAGCGGCCGCGCTTCTTTCAATTCAAAGGGATCGCCCCCGCGAACGATGTGCTGAAGATGCAGCTCGGCTGAGCGGCGGATGACCGGCATTGCGATCTCGAGATCGCGTGCGCGGATCCCATCAGCATCAGCTTCCAACCTGGCAAACAACGCCGGGTCGCGCAGCAGCGCGATCTTCACGGCTTCGCTGAAACCCGCACGGAAATCTTCGATCGGCTGCGTATTGAGGAACAGTTCATCATTGAGCACCGCCCACGGAGGCGCGAACGCGCCGATGAAGTTCTTTTTGCCGCGATGGTTGATGCCGTTCTTGACACCCATCGCCGCATCGTCCTGCGCGAGCGATGTCGTCGGCACGCGCACCAGCCGTACACCTCGGTGGCCGATCGCCGCCGCGAAGCCGACAGCGTCGAGCACCGCACCGCCGCCGATCGCGAGAACGAAACTCTGGCGGCACACACGATGCGCATCAATCGCGTCGATGATCGTGTTCACCGACTCCCAGCTGTTCTTGGTCGCCTCGCCGCCGCGCACTTCGATGGCAGCTTCGGGCTTCGGCACGCGATCAGCATGCGCTGCTGCATACGCGCTGACGCGCGCTGCGAGGCCAGGCCAGACCCGGGCGACTCCCGCGTCCAGAACGATCAGCAGTCGCGATGGGCCTTTGCCATGATTGTGCGGGTCGAGTGCGTCGGCAAGCGTGGAGTTTGCCGGGTCACAGAGATCGCGGGTGAAGCGAACGCGGTGAACGAAGTCGACAGAAAACGCCGCATTGGCGGAGCCAAGCGACGCAAGACCGTCGTGAAGCGTGGTGTGCGGGCGCGGCACAGAGAGTCGCAAAGGATAGGCCAAACGAGGAGCAGTGTTGTGACGTGAGCGAGCGGTCAACGGCCGCGGTAAGAACTACATACGCGGTGAGCAGGCGAAACGATGCAGACAGACGGCGGCAGCGACCGCGACGTTCAAGCTGTCGATCCCCGGTGCCATCGGTATTCGGACCAGAGCGTCACAGTGGCGAAGCGATTCGCGGGAGAGACCGGCATACTCGCTGCCCACGAGCACGCCGACCCGTTCGGGCCGCGCAACATCGTCAAGGCAGCGGGCCTTTTCCCCGGTCGCCGCCCCGAGCACCGTGAGATCCCACTCGTCGCGGAGCCGGGCGATGTCCCGCGGCCAGTCAATCGAGCGAGCGGTCGGCATCGCTATAGCGTGACCCATCGACACACGAATGCACTTGCGATAGAGGTGGTCGTGGCAACCCCGGCTGAGCACAACTGCGTCCACGCCGAACGCCGCCGCATTTCGATAAAGCGCGCCCACATTATCAATATTGGTCACCTCGTCGCACAACAGCAAGGTCAGCCGCTCGCGCCGCGGAATGGCAGCATCCAACGTCAGGCTGCTGTCGTGCGGGCGATGACCGATGGCCAGGATGCCGCGGTGCACATTGAACCCGGCGATCGTCTGCAGGACGGATTCAGTCGCCGCAAACAGAGGAACGCTGTTCCCGGCAGGCGCGGCGTCGATTGCGTTCATTGCCGTGCGCATCTGCGACGCATGGCGCTCTGCGACGAACACCGACTTCGTCAGACCTGGAATGGCGAGCATGCGGTCGACGACGAGTCGCGTCTCACCCACAAATAGACCGGGTCGTCCGTCGAGTCCGCGTGCATCACGATCTCGCACCGATCGGTAGTCGTCGATGCGCGGATCGAGCGCGTCCTGAATATGCACGATGCTGCGCGCGTCAGTCATGGCGATCATTGTGGCGAGTTGCGGATTGCAACGCGCCGTACACTGTCGGCGAATGGCCCCTGATGTCCACGACGAGCTTGGGGACGCCCACGAGACCGGCGTCGAGCACCCCACCGAATCGACCGCTGAAGACCGCCGTGTGGAGGAGCTTCTTCGGCACTCGATTGACGTGGATGTGTTCGCTGAGGCGGTCGAAGCGCAGGAAGCGCCCGACGCGGCCGATACGCTTGAGCTGCTTGATGAAGAGCAGGCGGCCGATGTCCTTGCGGAGATGGATGTCGCGAGCGCTGCAGAAGCCCTCGCGCACATGCTGACGCCGCTCGCGGTGAGTGTGCTTGAGGACCTCATTGAGGAAGATCCCGCATACGCCGGCAAGCTGATCGAACAGATGGAGCCGGACGATGCAGCCGACCTGCTGCAGGCGCTGCCGGACCGTGATCGGGATCGCCTCCTGGGCATGCTGGGGAAAGTCGAAGCCGTCGAGCTGCGGCGCCTGATGACGTACGACGAGCGCTCTGCCGGCGGCATGATGACCACCGACTACCTCGCCGTGCGCGACACGATGACGGTGGCCGAGGCAGTCGAGGCGATCAGGCGGCGGGAGACAGGGTCGGAATGGATCTTTGTGTTTGTCGTCGACTGGCGCGGAACGCTGAATGGACGCGTGACCATGCGAGAACTGCTGCTCGCACGGCCAGAGCAGCGCATTCTCGAACTCTGTGAAAGCCACGTCGATGCTGTCCATCCGGAAATGCCTCGCGATGAGGTTGCGCGCGAGTTCGAGAAGTATGACTATCTCGCGCTCCCGGTTGTCGACGAGGATCACCGCCTGCTCGGAGTCATCACGGTCGACGACGTGCTCGATTCGATCCGCGAAGAAAGCACCGAAGATGCGCAGACGATGGTGGGCGCGGGCAAGGAAGAGGCCGTGTTTTCCACGGCCCGGGAGAAGTTCCGCAGTCGGCTGCCCTGGCTCGTCGTCAACCTGTTTACGAGTTCGCTCGCTGCGATTGTCGTGTACCAGTTCACGGATCTGCTCGAGCAGATAGCCATTCTGGCAGTGCTGATGCCCGTGATCGCGAATCAGTCCGGCAACGCCGGCCAGCAGTCCCTCGCTGTGACCTTGCGGGGCATCGTCCTCGATCAGGTCCGCCCCAACACGGCTCGGGCGCTCGTTATGCGCGAAGGATTTGTCGGCTTCGTCAACGGCATGTTCAACGGCCTGCTGATGGGCGGAGTCATTGCTGCACTTGAACTCTTCCTTCATCCAGGCTCGAACGCGTGGGGACTCGGTGCCGTCGTCGCGATTGCAATGACCGTGGCGCTGACGGTGGGCTGTATCGTTGGTACCTCGATGCCACTGCTGATCCGCCGCTGCGGCGCTGACCCTGCCACAGCTTCAACGATCTTTCTGACGATGATCACCGACAGCTTTTCGTTCCTCACGTTCCTCGGGCTCGCGACGATGTTGCAGGACTGGTTTGTCGTGCAGCCGGTTTGAAGCACGGTCCTTCAGGTCCGCTAGGGCGATTGACTGAATCGAGTTTTGGAGACGGTGGGCTGCGCTATTCACGCAAGGATGGTCCTCCTATTCACTTTCACGAGGAGAACTCATGCGTGTTCGATATGGAATGACTTCGACGCTTGCAACGGCGGCGCTGACCGCTTCGGTGCAGGCGTTCGGTATTGATTGTCCGGGGACAGGCGACTGCTGCGTGGCGAACTTCACTCCGGGATGCAACGACCAGAGCTGCTGCAACGCGATCTGCAGTTCAGATCCCGCCTGCTGTCAGATCGCGTGGGACCAGATGTGCGCGGACGCCGCTTCGAAATTCTGCAGTGTGTGCCCCGCGGTCTGCGGAGACACCATTTGCGAAGATGGCGAGACGTGGCCGGAGTGCCCTGAGTGCCCCAAGATCGTCAACTGTCCGGGTGTGGGCGATTGTTGCGATGTGCATCCGAGCCCCGGTTGCACAGACGCCTCTTGCTGCAACGCCGTGTGCGCGTTCGACCCGAGCTGCTGCACGAGCGGCTGGGACCAATTCTGTGTGAACGCCGTCGACACGGCGTGCGGCTTCACGTGCGGACCGGTGTGTGGTGACACGATCTGCGAAGAAGGTGAGACGTTCCCAACGTGTCCCGAGTGTCCCGAAGTGGTCAATTGCCCGGGCGTCGGCGACTGTTGTGAAGTCCATCCGAGCCCGGGATGCACTGACGCAACCTGCTGTGATGCGGTGTGCGCCGTCGATCCAAGCTGCTGCGAAAGCGGCTGGGATCAGCAGTGCGTCAACTTTGTTTCAAGGGTGTGCGCGGAGGGATTCTGCGGGCCGGTGTGCGGCAACACGATCTGCGAAGCAGGTGAGACGTGGCCAACGTGTCCCGAGTGCCCCCAGCTCGACAACTGTCCCGGCGCCGGGGACTGCTGCGAAGTGCATCCGAGTTCGGGCTGCAACAACGCGCCCTGCTGCACGAGCGTCTGTGCGGTCGACCCGAGCTGCTGCAGCAGCGGCTGGGATCAGGCGTGTGTCAACTTCGTGGCCTCGGTGTGCGAAAGAGGATTCTGCGGCCCTGTGTGCGGCGACACGATCTGCGAGCCTGGTGAGACGTTCCCCGCATGCCCAGAGTGCGAACCGAACGGTTCCTGTCCAGCGACGGGCGACTGCTGCGAGGCTCACGCGAATCCAGGATGCGCAGACGAGGTCTGCTGCGAAGCAGTGTGCGCGCTCGATCCATCCTGCTGCAATAACAGCTGGGACAGCGGGTGTGTGGCGCTCGCTGACCAGCAGGACTGCGGCTGTGACGGGACGAAGACGCTCGGTGATCTTGACGGCGACGGCGTCGTCGGGGCGAACGATCTCGGTGTATTGCTGGGAGCGTGGGGATCGGCCGGCGGACCCGCGGATCTCGATAACGACGGCACTGTCGGATCGAGCGATCTTGCGATTCTGCTCGGTGCGTGGAGCTGACAGTCCAGTGTGATGCGGCCAGTCTGATCCGGCCAGTCTGATCCGCAAAACGCAGGCATCCCAGGCGCTTCGGCGCCGGGATGCTTGTCGTTTTGGCGTCACAGTCGTGGGGGTTGTGACGGCTGTACCGGCGGGAGCACGCGGAAAGTCGATTTGGCACCTCCCTCGGCGCAGAGGTTCGCCGAAGTCATGGATCTGGGGGCGCAAGCTGTTGTGCACCTCCCGTCCGACTCGCGCGAGACGAGGATTCAGACGAGCGCTGTCATGGAAGAGTCAAACGGTTGGACAGGGAGCCGCATGAGTGGCCGCACAGTTGGACCTGCTGAGGCTTCGACGGCGCCGCGCGGCCGCGTTCCGATGTGGCGCAGCCTGATGTTCCACGTGCCTCTGATGCTTGCCGGCTCCGTGCTGGGCATGGTGGCGCTCACGGTCGCGCTCATGATGACCGTCGCCAGTCCCCGGCTGCGCGAGCAAGCAGAACGCGAAGTCACCAGCACGACCGCATCGATCGGCGAGGAACTGAACAGGCGCGTCGACATCGCGAGAACGTTGTGCGCGATGCTGGCTCGGATGGGCGAGGCGCTGCCGCAGGATCCTGCGGAGCACATGCGGGTCATTCCCAAGCTGATCGACGGCGTGGGTGACGGCTGGTTCATCGCCGGCGGCGGCATCTGGCCCGAACCGTGCGTGTTCGAGCAGGGCGTCGAGCGCCGCTCTTTCTTCTGGGGTCGGGAACCGACGGGTGAGCTCAAATACTTCGACGACTACAACGACCCGGCCGGGCCCGGCTATCACCACGAAGAATGGTACGTGCCGGTACGTTTTGTTTCGCCCGAACACGTGTACTGGTCACGTTCATATATTGACCCCTACTCGCAGGAGCCGATGGTGACGTGCTCCGCGCCGATGTATCGCGACGGTCGCTACTACGGGGTCGTGACTGTGGACGTGAAACTCTCCGGACTCAATGAGGTGTTTCGCAAAGCCACGCGCGAGATCGGGGGCTACGCGTTCGCGGTCGACCGTGAAGGTGTGTTTCTCTCATATCCCGACGAAAAGCTGATTCGTACATCGCGGACCGACGCGCAGGGACAGGTCAACGAGTCGTTTCTGTCGGCAGACGAGTTTGGTCGCCAGCACGCGAGCTTCGCGTCGATCGCTTCCGGTCTCGGCACGATCGACTCCGTGGCGATTGCCCGGGCCGAGAAGTCGGACAGGTTCAGCGCCGACATCATTCGGCGCGTCGAGGAAGACAGCTACCAGATCAATGAAGCGCAGGCGCAGCTCATCGTCAGTGTCATCGCGAACTCGGAAGATCCGATGATCACCCGGCAACTCGACGCCGCCGACGACCCGCTCCTCGGTGAGCCGTGCATTGTGACCGTGCGTGCGATGGCTGAAACGGGATGGAAGATTGTGACGGTCATGCCCGAGAGCAGAGCGTTCGCTGGGGCCCAGAGCCTTTACTGGCTGCTCATGCTGTCGCTGGTCGGCGTGCTCGTCGTCGGATTCGGCGCCACGCTGTTGCTTTTCTATCGGAGCATCGTCCGTCCGCTGACGATGATGACCCGCGAGTTGTACAAAGCTTCGGTCGTGCAGCATTCGCAGGCGCTGCAACTGCCTGCATCGCGCAGGGACGAACTTGGGCTGCTTGCTTCGACGTTCAACGAGTACTCGCGGTCGCTTGCGACGGCGCTCGGAGGCATTGAGCATTCGCGGGCTGAACTTGAAGCGCGGGTCACAGAGCGAACGGGCGAGTTGCTGGCGACGAACGCCGCACTCGAGCTGTCGCGGGCGTCTGCGGATGACGCGAGCCGCGCGAAGAGCGATTTTCTCGCCAACATGAGTCATGAGATCCGTACGCCACTCACGGCGATTCTTGGATTTGCGGATCTTCTGCGCGATGATGGCGAGATCTCGAAGGCGCCGCCGCGTCGCGTCCAGCACATCAGCACCATTCGTCAGGCGGGTCAGCATCTGCTCACGGTGATCAACGACATCCTCGATCTCTCAAAGATCGAGGCGGAGAAGATGAGCATCGAGAGCATCGAGACCCAGGTCGTGCGTGTGGTGGCCGAAGTCGAAAGCCTCGTGCGCCCATGCGCCGTTGGCAAGGGAGTGTCGTTCAACGCGGTGCTGGCAACACCCGTGCCCGATCGAGTGATGACGGATCCGACGCGCCTGCGGCAGATATTGATGAATCTTGTGGGGAATGCGGCCAAGTTCACGCAGTGCGGAAGCATCACGGTGACAGTGCGCGTTGAGCGGCGACCGGATGTTGACGAAACACCGGGACAGCAGCGCCTCATTATCGACGTCGAGGACACCGGCCCCGGTATGACGTGCGAAGAGTCGAAGCGGCTGTTCGCGGCATTTAGTCAGGCCGACACGACGGTCACCCGTCGACACGGCGGAACCGGGTTGGGATTGACGATCAGTCGCCGCCTGGCGCGCCTGATGGACGGTGACGTGACATTGCTGTGGACCGAAGTCGGCAGGGGCTCCAGTTTCCGGGTCGACTTGCCGCTCGTTCCTGTCTCTGATGCCACGGACGTCAGCAGCTTCGACGCGATCAACGCCGAAACTGTGCCGGCGAGTGCATTGACCACACCGATCCTGACCGGCCGTATTCTTCGTGCGGAGGACGGCTTGGACAACCAGCGGTTCGTTGCGTTCCATCTGACCAAAGCCGGCGCTGAAGTCGACATTGCCGACAACGGTCGCATCGCGCTGAACATGATCGATGCTGCTGAGTCAGCCGGCCGACCATATGACTTGCTTCTGAGCGACATGCAGATGCCTGACATCGACGGGTACACGCTTGCGCGCATTCTGCGCCAGCGCGGAAGCACTCTCCCGATTGTGGCGCTCACTGCGCATGCGATGGCCGAGGATCGTGCGAAGTGCATCAGCGCCGGCTGCGATGACTACACGAGGAAGCCGATTGAGAAAATCGCGCTACTCGCGACGTGCGCGGCGTGGATCGGTCGTGCGGCGGGTGCCGATCGTCCGCGCGCCGCGGCGTGACGAGGAAGGCTGCTACCGCTTCGTTTCCGCGAGCGCCCACGCATATTCCGCCGCGATGGGTGCGGCAACCGTCGGCTGCAGTTCCCTCCACGCGCGAATCGGCCAGTACGGTTCGCGCAGGAGCTGGCGACCCAGGAAAACGAGGTCGGCCTTCTCTTCGCGCACAACCGCGTCTGCCTCGGCAGGCTCCGTGATGAGGCCGACTGCTCCGCTCGCGATGTTCCCGTCGCGCTTGACGCGCTCCGCCAGCGGCACCTGATACAGCGGACCGACCGGAATCTTCGCTTGGCGCACAGCGCCGCCGCTGGAGCAGTCAAGGAGATCGACACCAGCACGATGAAGCCGCGGCGCCAACTCCACTGTTTCATCAATCGTCCAGCCTCCATCGGCCCAGTCCGTGACGGAAATGCGCACGAACAGCGGCATGGAATCGGGGATGACACGACGCACCGCGTTCACTGTTTCAAGCAGGAAAGAGACACGATGGTCGAAGGGACCACCGTACGCGTCCTTGCGCGTGTTCATCAATGGGGAGAGAAAGCTGTGGCCCAGGTAGCCGTGCGCAAAATGCAGTTCGATGATGTCGAAGCCGGCGCGCACGGCGCGCTCGGCCGCGTTCGCGAATGAGTCACGCACGCCGTGAATCTCGGCAATGGTGAGTTCGCGCGGGACCGGCCCGTCGTTGCCGAATCGAACGGCGGAGGGGCCGACCGGCGTCCATCCGGCATCTTCCGGCGGCACATACGCGTTTGGCTGTGGATTCCACGGACGGTGGCGCGAGGCCTTCACACCGGCGTGCGCGAGCTGAATGCCGGATGCCGCTCCGTTGGACGCGATCGCTCGCGTCACACGCCGCAGCTCCGCGATGTGTTCGTCCTTCCAGATCCCGAGGCAGTTCGGCGTGATGCGACCGATCGCATCGACGGCGGTGGCTTCGGTCATCACGAGCGCCGTTCCGCCGACTGCGCGTGATGCAAGATGCACGACGTGCCAGTCGTGGGCGAAACCATCGGTCGATGAATACTGGCACATCGGCGAGAGAACGATGCGGTTCCGCAGCGTCACGCCACGCACGGTGAAAGGCGAGAAGAGGTCGGCCATGGGCTCCGGACGGTAACGGAGCGCCGGTCAGTGAGCGCGGGTCGGGAATTTACCGCAGCTCAATGCTTGACCAAAGCTTGACCCAGAGCTTGAATTGGTCGGCTGAAGCCCCCTCAACGACGCCGAGGCTGCCGTGTCTAGTCCCGCGACTGCAGCGTCAATGCGGGTGGTTACATCAAATTGAGGTTCCCGCTCGGCGCGGTGTTCGCCTACAACGACCGGCAGTCGGACGGAATCTGCAACCACAGACTTCGCCGAAGTTCGCCCGCTCCCCACGTCCTGTTCTTTCCCGGTTGGCCCGCTGTGTTGGTTCGCAGCGATCGTGGTCTTTGGCTTGGCCGGTCACTTCTCAATAGGAATTTCCCATTGCTGAATATGAACTCTGTCGCTCTCGCCTGCACCAGTGCCTTGATGATCGGTTCGGTCGTCTCGGCGTCGCCGCTGCCTGAGGGGTCAATGCCGCCCGCAACTGTGTTCTTCTCGGTGAATGCCGGCGCCGTCACGACGGAACTGCTCATCGCTTCGGAAGCGCAGAACGGCGATGCAACGTACGACCGCACCTTCGTCGCTCCGAACGGCGCGTGGACGATCATTTACGACCTGACCGCCGATTCGACGGCCGACCCGCGGTCGCTGCTCGGGGGATCGATCACCGTCAAGAACAACAGCGCGTTTCCCGCGACCTCCACCATTGGGGCCGACATCCAGATCTGCCCCGCCATCAATGCAGGCTCCGTCGTCGGCGGCATCGCGGTGCTGACGCTCGACGCGATCGGCGGCGGCTCGGTCTCCTGCATCAACGAAACACCGATGGTCCGCGCGGCGGCCGATGGCGCAGCGGTCGGTTCGTTTTTCACGTGTCCCGCGAATCTCACGACGAGCGGCAACGGGACCATGACGGTCTTCGGCAACTTCGGAACGCCCATTCCGTCGGCCAACGGGCCAGCCACGATCGACGCGATCGGCGCGCGGCAGGAGTTCACCCTCACCGGGAACGACACGGTCAAAGTGCAGTTTTCGTATGTCTACGAGGGAGCGGGCACGCCGCTTCCGGTGACATGCCCCGCCGATCTCAATCGCGACGGCGAAGTGAATTCGCTGGACCTGGTGCGGCTCCTCGACTCGTGGGGATCAACGGTCGCATGCCCAGACCAGTTGGACGGTGACATCAATGGCGACGGCGTCGTCAGCAGTGCCGACCTTGCCGAACTGATCAGCATGTGGCAGCTTTGCTCTGGCGAGTGACGCGTGCGGCAGCGCACGGAATTCCGAAGGGTTGAGAAGGCCCATGAACGCACAACGCCGCCGTCACGAGACGGCGGCGTTGTGTTTTTAGGCAGGGTGCTGAAAACGCGACGCTACTGATACGCCTCCATCGGAGGACACGCGCATACCAAGTTGCGGTCTCCGTACGGATTGTCGACGCGGCCGACGTGCGGCCAGAACTTGAAGTCGTGCAGCCACTTCGCGGGATACGCCGCTTTCTCGCGGGAATAAACGTGCTTCCACGAATCGCTCGACACCGCCGCCGCCGTATGCGGCGCGTGCTTGAGCACGTTGTCGTCACGGCTCGCCTTGCCCTGTTCGATCTCGCGGATTTCTTCGCGGATGGCGATGAGCGCTTCGCAGAAACGATCCAGCTCTTCCTTTGATTCGCTCTCTGTCGGCTCGATCATGAGTGTGCCCGGCACGGGCCAGCTCATGGTCGGCGCATGGAACCCAAAGTCGATCAGCCGCTTCGCGATGTCGTCGATCTTGATGCCGGCGCTCTGATCGAACGGACGGCAATCGGCAATGAACTCGTGCGCGCATCGTCCGTTGTGGTTGCCATACACAATCCGGTAGTGGCTCTTCAAGCGATGGGCCATGTAGTTGGCGTTCAGGATCGCGACTTCCGTCGCCTTGCGCAGTCCGCTCGCTCCCATCATCGCGATGTACATCCACGAGATCGGCAGAATGCTTGCACTGCCGTACGGTGCCGCCGCGATGGGACCGATCGCGTGACGACCCGCTGAGCCCGGTCGGGCAACGGGGTGCCCAGGAAGGAAGTCGGCGAGATGCGCCGCAACGCCGATCGGCCCCATGCCGGGACCGCCGCCGCCGTGCGGGATGCAGAAGGTCTTATGCAGATTGAGATGGCACACGTCGGCGCCGATGTCGCCGGGGCGGGTGAGGCCGACCTGGGCGTTCATGTTGGCGCCATCCATGTACACCTGCCCGCCGTGCCTGTGCACGATCGCGCAGAGTTCCGTGATGCCTTCTTCGAACACGCCTGCGGTGGACGGGTACGTGACCATCACAGCTGCGAGGTGCTTGGCATGCTCGGTGGCCTTCGCCCGCATGTCATCGAGGTTGATGTAACCGTTCTCGTCGCATGCGACTGCGACCACTTTCAGTCCCGCGACTACCGCGCTCGCGGGATTCGTCCCGTGCGCCGTGTCAGGAATGAGACAGACGTTGCGATGTCCTTCGCCGCGATGCTCGTGATAGGCGCGAATGACCAAGAGTCCCGCATACTCGCCTTGCGATCCCGCATTCGGCTGTAACGAAACGGCTGCGAACCCGGTGATCTCCGCGAGCCATGCTTCGAGCTGCGCGAACATCTGCGCGTACCCTTGCAGCTGGTCCTGCGGGGCGAACGGATGAATCCTCCCGAACTCGCTCCATGTCACCGGAACCATCTCGCTCGTCGCGTTCAGCTTCATCGTGCACGAGCCGAGCGAAATCATTGACTGCGCGAGCGACAGGTCACGCGACATCAGCTTGAAGATATAGCGAAGCAGTTCGGTTTCACTGTGATAGCGATTGAACACCGGATGTGTCATGAACGGGCTGGTGCGCTTGAAGGCGCCGATCATCGACGATCCAGTTGCCGTGATTGCCGTCGTTTTCCCACCGGCAAAGAGCGACAGGAGCGCCGTGAGCTCCTGCTCGGTCGTGCATTCATCGAGTGCCACGCCGATGCTGCCGTCGGCGTACGGACGAAGGTTCATTCGACGCGCCTTGGCCGCGGCGTGGACATCGGCCGCCTTCACGCCGCCGGCCAGCTTCACGCGCAGCGTGTCGAAGAACGGTCCCTTGCCGACGTCATGGCCGAGCTTCTTCAGCCCTTCAGCAAGGGCGCATGTCATGCGATGCGTCCGCGTCGCGATCGCCTTCACGCCCTCGGCTCCGTGATACGTCGCGTACAGGCCCGCGATGATCGCCAACAGCACTTGCGCCGTGCAAATGTTGCTCGTCGCGCGCTCGCGACGGATGTGCTGCTCGCGTGTCTGGATCGCCATGCGCAGCGCCGGATTGCCGTGACTGTCGCGCGACACCCCGATGATGCGTCCCGGCATCTTGCGCACGTATTCGCTCTTGGTGGCGATGAAGGCCGCGTGCGGACCGCCGCCGCCAAGCGGCACGCCGAAGCGCTGCGAATTGCCGACGCAGACATCGGCGCCCCATTCACCCGGCGGCGTCAGCAGCGTCAGCGCCAACAGATCCGCGGCCGCGACGACGAGTGCACCATGCGCGTGGGCTTTCTCGCTGATCGCGCGGTAGTCCTCGATGCGGCCGTCGGTCGTTGGATACTGCAGCAGGACACCGCAATGCTCGTCGCTGATCACGGCCGTCGCGGGATTGCCGATGACGATCGTGATGCCGAGATACTTCGCACGGGTTTCGACGACCGCGATCGTTTGCGGGTGACAGTCCTCGGCGACAAAGAACGTGTTCTTCGAGCCGCCGTCACCGCTGACGATGCTGTGCGCCATCGACATGGCTTCAGCCGCTGCGGTGCCTTCGTCAAGCAGCGACGCGCCCGCGAGCGGCAGCCCTGTCAGATCCGCGATCATCGTCTGAAAGTTGAGCAGCGCTTCAAGTCGCCCTTGGGCGATCTCGGCCTGGTACGGCGTGTACTGCGTGTACCAGCCCGGATTCTCCAGCACGTTGCGCAGGATCACGCCCGGCGTGATCGTGTCGTGATAGCCCATGCCGAGAAAGCTGCGGAAGATCTGGTTCCTTCCCGCCACCTGCCGCAGTGCGTCCAATGTCTCGAATTCGCCGCGCTCCGGGAAGTTCCCGCTCTTCGTCGGATCAGCAATATCGAGCGGGCGCTTCAGACGAATCCCCGCAGGGATGGTCGCATCGAGAAACGATTCCATCGAATCGAATCCGAGCGAGGCAAGCATCGAGGCGACGTCGCCCTCCGTGGGGCCGATGTGCCGACGCCGGAATGTGTCGAGGGGAGGGAACGGATGCGTCGAGGCGGTCGCACTGGCGTCCAGAGTCGACTGGGACGTGGTCATGGTGGTGGGGCTCAAACCGCATCGACGTACGCGATGAATGGCGTCGCCTCGCGGGCAAATGGCAAAGCCCAGAGTATAGAGTCGACCGCCGTCCGAAACGCAAACCTGCGTGCCGCAACCGTGACTGCCGCACACGGTTTGCGAGGAACGGCGAGTGATTCGCGTTGGAAGGCCCGATCGGGTGCAATCCCCGAACCCCTGCTTTTGAAAACGAAACCCGGCGCAGCGAATCGTGCTCCCTGCGCGCCGGTGCCAAAGGACCTGTGCATGCGATCTGACACTCTGCGCCTTGACACTCTGCGCGTGGGACTCGCCGTTGTTTTCTCGTCGGTTCTGCTGCTGTCCGGCGCGGCGGGCGCGCAAGAGGCGCCGGAGAGTCCGGAGCGCGGCGCGATTGTCCGGGAAGCGGTGAATCCGTATCGCTTCAGGCCGGACGACAGCGCGGTGCGCGTCGATGCGGCAACGACCGATGTGAAGGGACTGTTTGAGGATCTCGGCCCGGATGCAATCGAGTGGTATCAGCATGTCCTGACGCTCTCGAATCCGTGGTTTGAAGGGCGGGCGCCCGGCACTGAAGGTCACGAGCGCGCGGCGGAGTACCTCGCATGGTGGATGCAGCAGATCGGACTGACACCGGCGTTCGGCAGTCCGAGCGATGGCGCCGACGCCAGCTTCCTGCAGCCGTTCAACCTCACGGGCAAGGACCGCCAGGTGAGCAGCTCATCGCTCACGATTGACGGCAAGGGGCTCAAGCTCGGCAAGGACTACGCGGTCATGGGATCGTCCGGCCCGGGCGCGGTGACGAGCACGCTCGCGTTCGCGGGGTACGCAATCGCTGCCGGCGAAGAGGGCTATACGAGCTTCGATGGCGACGATGATCTCAGCGGGCGCGTCGTTCTCTTCATGCGATACGAACCGCTCGACGCTGAAGGAAAGAGCAAGTGGGGAGGCCACCGGTGGGTGTGGGCCAACCTCGCAGGCAAGCTGCAGGAGCTCAGCAAGCGAGGCGCGGCGGCGATCATCATGGTCACTCCGCCCGGCGTCAAAGAGGCCAAGTCCGGGCTTGAGGATCTCCGCCGCAGCCGATGGGGAGCCCAGCTGGAGATCCCGTTTGTGCAGATCACCACTGAGCAGGCCGACGCATTGCTCAGGAAGGCAGATCCCGAAGGCCGAGATCTCCTCACACTGCGCACGCTGTGCGACGAGGGAAAGACGAAGGACTTCGCGCTCAAGAACAACGTGCGCGTGACGGTGTCCGCAGAGGTTTCGGACGGCACCGTTCCCGCGACAAACGTGGGCGGTGTACTCGCCGGCCGAGGCGCGCTCAAAGACGATTGGGTCGTGATCGGAGGTCACTTCGATCACGTTGGATATGGATACTTCGGTTCGGATCCGGCGTTGAGCGGCCAGCTCCATCCGGGCGCCGACGACAATGCGAGCGGCACCGCCGGCGTGTTGCTCGTCGCGCGACAGATGAAAGAAGCGTACGACGCTGCGCCCGTTGACGCCGATTTGCGCAGCGTGCTCTTTCTTGCTTTCAGCGCGGAAGAGAGCGGACTCGATGGCTCCAAGTTCTTTGTCAAGAATCCGACGATTCCGGCCGAGCGGCTCAATGTCATGCTCAACATGGACATGATCGGACGACTGCGCTCGGACACGCTGTCCGTGGGCGGCTACGACAGCGCGGTCGACTTTGGCAAGATGCTCGATCCGCTCTTTGCGGCGAGCGGCATGGAGATTCGTGCTGATCCGAGCGGCCGCGGACCGAGCGATCACGCGAGTTTCTACGGGGTAGGCGTTCCTGTGCTCTTCTTTTTCACGGGAACCCACGACGTGTACCACCGCCCCGGCGACAAGGGTTACACCGTGAACCCCGCGGGCGCGATGAAGGTTGTCTCGCTTGTTCGCGAGGTCGCGATGAAACTCGCATCGGATCCGACGCGCCTCACGTACAAGTCGACCGACGGCGCCGCGACGCCTGATCGCGGTTATGCAGGCGTGCGTCTCGGCGTCCGTCCAGGGATGGGTGAAGAGGAGGAAATGGGCGTGCTCGTCGAGTCGGTCTCCGCAGAGACGTCGGCCGCAGAGGCGGGCATCCAAAGCGGTGATTTGCTCGTGCTTTGGGACGGCAAGGAACTCACCGGCGCCGGCGACATGATGGCCAGGCTGCGCGAGCACAAGCCCGGCGATCGCGTGAAGATCCTCCTTCGCCGCGATGGGAAGGAGCAGGAAGTGCTTGTGACGCTCAAGGCGAGCAAACCGCGCGGGTGACGCCGCTCCGCCGCCCCGCCGCCCTTTCGAGTCACAGACCGTAGACTCTCGCGGCTATGGCCACGGTTCAATCGATTGCGGACTACGTGACGCTGGGTCGCTCGGGATTGCGTGTCTCACCGATCTGTCTGGGCGCGATGACATTCGGCGAAGAATGGGGCTTCGGTTCGGACGTGGCGACGAGCTACGCAGTCCTCTCGCGCTACCTTGAGCGCGGCGGCAATTTCATTGACACCGCCAACATGTACACGAAGGGTCACTCGGAAGTGATCATCGGTGATTACTTCACCAACGGTCCGGGCCAAGGGCAGCGCGATCGCGCGGTGATCGCGACAAAGTTCATGGGCAACCTGTTTCGCGGCGATCCCAACGGAGGCGGCGCGAACAGGAAGTCCGTGCTCAGCGCGTGCGAGAATTCGCTGCGCAGGCTGCGGACCGATTACATCGATCTGTACTGGGCGCACTTTTGGGACCGGAACACGCCGATCGACGAGCTGATGGCGACGCTGGATTTGCTCGTGAAGCAGGGCAAAGTGCGTTACATCGGCTTCAGCGACCACCCCGCCTGGGTGTGCGTGCAGGCGCAGTACGAAGCCATCTTTCGCCACTGGACGCCGCTCGTCGCGCTGCAGATCGAATACAGCCTGCTGCAGCGCACCGTCGAGCCTGAACTCATGAGCATGGCGCGGGCGATGGGCATGGGGGTGACGCCGTGGAGCCCGTTGGGCGGCGGCGTACTGAGCGGCAAATTCTCGCGCTCGCGCCTGCCATCGAGCGACGGGGCAAGTCGCGTGAAGCCTGACAACAAGCGCCTCACCGATCAGGCGTGGAACATCATCGACGTTCTGGATTCAATCGCGCGGGCGCGAAGCTGCACCGTGGCGCAGGTCGCTCTTCGCTGGACGATGGAGCGGGAGGGTGTCGCCAGCATCATCATCGGCGCGCGGACGCTGGCGCAGCTCGAAGACAACATCGGTTCCGCAGGAATCCAGCTGACGTCCGACGATGTTCGCCGGCTCGACGAAGCGAGCGCCGTTCCGCGCGCGTTCCCATGGGACTTCCTCGAGTTCGTCCGCCCAGGCATTCAGAACGGAACGTCGATCAACGGCGTCAAGAGCGACGTATGGCCGCTGAGCCCCACTGGCGACGAAGATCGCTGGTGAGCAGCGCCCGACGCGCGACGGTGCCTCATTCCCAGCGAAAAACGCCTTTGCGCCACGCGTAGACGTACGCCGCGATGCCCGTGCCGACGAAGAACAGAATTCGTCCGAGGAAGAGCGCGGCCTCCGCGCTGTTGGGTTCGAGCTGCGTGAAGCTCACCGCCCACGGGTAGAGGAAGATGATTTCTACGTCGAAGACGAGAAATGTCATCGCGAGCATGTAGAAGCGCACGTTGAAGCGTTTCTTCGTCGAGCCGATCGGATCCATGCCCGACTCGTACGCGATCCCCTTGGTCCGGCCTGCCTTGTTCGGTCCAAGCAGCGCCGAGCCGACAATGTTCGCGATCACAAAGAGGATCGCCATCACGGTGATCACGAGCACCGGGATGTACGCGATGAGATCGACGGCGGCGAGCGTCGCTGGAAGGGACGTGGCGATCGACTGGATGAGGGGGTGCAACATCGTCACGGGCTCCGCATGCAACCGCGGCCGGGGGGGGCGGCGGGGGAGCGGCATGGTAACGGATCGCGCGGCAGGCGCCGCGGCCTCCTCAATCCAGCTCAGGCCGCCGTTGCCAGTGGCCCAGCCGCCGCTCCAGAGCGCTCGCGATCCGCAGCGCCGTTCCCTCATCGAAGATCTGTGACATCACCGTCATGGCCTGTGGTTCGTTCGATGAGTTGAACCCTGCGCGGAAGACCGCGCATGGCTGGCCGGTCCAGTTCGTGTGAATGAGCAGGTCACCCGCGAACGGCGGCGCGAGCACGGCATCGAGCTCGTCGAACAGCGAGTGCATCGCATTGCAGCGCTGACGCCGGATGCGGTCACACTGCACGAGGTCAACAGCGCTAAAGAACCGCGAACGTCGAAACACATTCGGCCACGCCGCATCATCCTGCCATGAGAGTTGATCGTCGGCATTGTCGCGCGTCATCCGATCGAATGCCGCCGCCGCTTCGGCATACAGATGGAAGATCGTCGGCCGCGAATCCATGCGCGGCATGCCGATCTCGATGACTTCACAGCCCTCCTCCCGCGCCGCTTCCACCGCAGCTCGCGCGACGTCGGCGTACGGGTTGTCACGGGTCCACATCGGGTCGTAACCGACAAGGAGGCCGCGCGCCGACTGCGCGTGATCAAACGTGAACGGCTGCTCCACGCTGGACGGATCTCCATCGTCCTGACCGTTGATCGCGGCGAGCACCAGCGCCGTGTCGCTGATCGATCGGCAGAGCACACCGATCTTGTCCATCGTCCACACGAGCGACATCGCGCCGGTGCGCGGCACGCGTCCGAATGTCGGACGCAAACCAGCAGCGCCGCAGCGGTCGGCCGGTGACACGATGGAGCCGAGTGTTTCTGTACCGATTGCGAAACCGAACAGTCCCGCGCTGATCCCCGATGCGGAACCGGCGCTCGAACCGCTCGAGCCGCGCTGGCGATTCCATGGCGAGCGGCATTTGCCGCCGAACCAGATATCGCCGTACGCCAGCGCGCCGACCGCAGTCTTCGCGACGAGCACAGCGCCGGCAGCGCGAAGTCGTGTCGTGATCCACGCATCAGTTCTCGGCACGCGTTCACGCCACGGCTCCGCGCCCCAGGTCGTGGGGATGTCCTTGGTGTCGATGATGTCCTTCAGGCCATACGGAATGCCGTGCAGCGGACCGCGCCAGCGGCCGGACGCAATGTCGGCATCGGCCACTTTCGCCTGCGCACGAGCGAGATCTGCGGTGACAGTGATGCAGCAGAGGAGTCGCGGACTGAATCGCTCGATGCGCTGGAGATAGAGCTCCGTGAGCCGCGCGCTGGTGATCGCGCGGTCACGGATCCAGCACGCGAGGGTCGTGAGCGGCGCGTACGCGATGTCCCCGTCATTGGCAGGAAGTGGCGGCACGTCGTTGGGAAGCGCCGCGGGATCTCCGACCGCTGTCACAGGCGGCGTCGGTCGGCCGGGGAGGCGCGGCGAAAACACAGTCGCCGGCGCGAGGTCATTCGGAAGATCCTTGTTCGCCGAGGCAACGAGATTGTGATGCTCGCCGAGTGACTTCAGGATCTGCGCCCGCTCGTCATCGGTGAACGAAAGCCCGAGCAGACGCTCGGATTCAGCGATGGTGTTGAGCGTGATCTCGCTGGGCGGCGCGGGGGTTCGCAGCAACTGTGACGGTTCAGCTTCAGCACCGCGCGCCGCGAGCCCGGCTGCGGCGGAAGCAAGTGACGTGGCGAGGAGGATGAAGTCGCGGCGGGATTCGGCAGGCATGGGGGGCAACGTACAGCGCGGGAGGCGACGCGTGCGTGGATCGGCGGTAAAGCGGATCTCGCTCAACTCTTCGTGCCGCCGATCTCACAGCAGACCACGCGATAGCCCGCATCCAGCGCATCCAGAGCCAGTAGATGACGATTCCGCTCGGCCCAGCGTCCGCTCGAGAGGTCGGCGCGAAGCTTCTCCAGGCCGGGCTCGGCATCGATCCGCGCGAAGCTGGAGATGGCGCTTCGAATATCGGCGCTGAGATATGCCTCGGGCCGGCGCCAATATGCGCAGAGCATGCCGTCCGTGCAATCGTGCGGAATGGGAACGGGCGTCATGCGCACCGGCCCGATGATGCGCTCGAGCATCGCTGTGAGCGCGGGCCCGCTGGGAAGAATCGTGCGGTCGTGGGCGGCGATCTCCGGAAAGTACTCCTCCGTCAGCCAGAACGGCGCGTCGTCGGGGACCCATGTGAACAGCACGGCACGCTTTCGAGCGACGCGCGCCATTTCACCGAGTCCGCGCTCGAGATCTGTCCAGTGATGAACGCTGAGAATCGACATCGCCGCATCGACGGAAGCCGTCTCCAGAGGCAGCGCCTCAGCCCAGCCTCGCGGGCAGGGCGCGGCCCCTGCGGGGCGCTGCCGGATCATCACGTCGGATGGTTCGACCGCGAGCACCGTTCGGTTGAGCGGTTCATACGAACCGGTCCCGGCGCCGATGTTCACCACACTGCGTGCGTCGCCGAGTGCCGCGGCGATGAACGATGCAATCCGCATTAATCATAAGTAATCATTAAGGACACTCACCTAGTAATCAGTAATCATTAAGGACACTCACCTAGTAATCATTAAGGACACTCACCTTCAAAAAGCGATTTCG
>JAWXBD010000183.1:0-15846 GCA_034439815.1 Phycisphaerae bacterium | reverse complement strand
CGCCGGACCCCTGCGGCGGCGATGCGACGGCGACGGCGGGCTCGCTTTCTTCTTTTTCAGTGGATCGCACAGCGACCAGCGCGATCGCGGTGTGATGCGAGTGCCGTGCGTCAGGCCTCGTCCGCCGGGGCTTGATCTGTATCCGGGGCGGTCGGCTACCCACACGAAAGCCTGAAGCACCCTGATTTCACAACGCTGCGAGATTTTCTGACCGATTTCATAGGAATTTCGCGAGGGCCGCTGAACGCGCGTTAGAGTCCGCGCGTTCGCTCGTCATGGCACGAAAGCTCGCGCCGGCGAAGAGAACACTGGAGTGGACAACATGAAGACTGCAGGGGTGGACGCAGCACGTGCGTTTGCGCGAGTGCTGTTCGTTGCGATCGGTGTTGTGCTCTGCACGGCGTGCACAGCACGTGGACCGCTGGCACAGCCGGTGGTGATCGGTGCAAGTGTTTCGGAGGGCACGGGGAGTGTGATGGCGTCCGGAGAGCATGCCGGCGCGGAAGTCAGTCTCGCGGCCGCGATCGACGCCTCGTTGCGACCGGCGCCTCGTCGGACGCTGTCGCTTGCGGATGCCGGGATGGTTCTTGACCCGGTCGGGTCGCTGCAGCGACAGGTCGAAGCGGCGCGCCGTGCAGATGCCACGACAGTGATCGCGGTGGACGCGCTGTTCTGGTGCGCGTATGCGCCTGCAGGAGATGCCGCTGCGCGGTCCGCCCGATTTGAAGCAGCACTCGCCGCGCTTGAGCCGCTGACGGTTTCGGCACGCGGCGACTCGGAACTCGTTCCGGTCGTCCTCGGCGACATTCCCGATATGGATGACGCGGTGCGAAACGCGATCGGTGCACGAACGCCGTTCCGTTCGGACGAGCGCGGCGCGCTCAATGATCGGCTTGAACACTGGGCTGCCACACGTGAGAACGTCGTCGTGCTGCCCCTTGCGGCGCTGGCCTCTGCAGGCGGGACATCCGCAGTCGAGGGAAGCACGGCGCCGGTCTTCGCGCGCGACCGATTGCATCTGACCGCCGCAGGGCAGCTCGTTCTCGCGCGGCTCGCGCTCAGTGCGCTCGCTGAGCGTGGATTGATCCGAGCCGATGCCGTCTCGTTCAACTTGCATGAGAACCAGGCGCGGCTGCGTCCGCCCCGGTCGTTTGCAAGAGAAGAGAGTTCGCTTCCTCGCAACCGACATTCCGCCGAGGCGCAGATGCAACGGCAGCGGGCCTGGCTTGCAACGGTGCGGGCGTCTGCGCTCGACGCTGCTGATCCCGATGTCGAGCGTGCAGCCGATGCCATCGTCAGGCGATTCACGCCGGTGGATGCCGATCTGCGCTCGATCGCCGATCCGCTGGAGTGCCGGCGGATCGTGGATGGACGGCCGGAACTCCGCGAGCCTTTGTCGAGACACTTGCGAGCGATGCGGCTCGCGGCCGAACGAACTCGCGCGACGAACGAGGAGCTCGTCTCGGTGCTCGACCTTGCGCTCGTCATCGGCGATGTGAACCAAGGACAATGGGCAGCCGAACGGCTTGCACCGCGCGTCCTGCGAGATCTTCGTAGCCGCGGCTCGCCGGACATCCCGACCGCGCTTGGATACGCGCTGCGGGCCTACGACTGGCACGTCGAGCTGCATGGCGAGGTCGTCGTTGCACTCTTCTCCGATGCGCGGTTGGCGGCGGAGGCGATCGTTGCACG
This sequence comes from Phycisphaerae bacterium, assembly GCA_034439815.1. Lineage (GTDB taxonomy): Bacteria > Planctomycetota > Phycisphaerae > Phycisphaerales > SM1A02 > JAEUIT01. Next base: position 14,154 of record JAWXBD010000183.1, on the reverse strand, counting down.
GCGCATGTCTGAGCGGAAGAAGCTCGAGCTCGCGGCGGCCGCCGGTCATCGCATCATGCTCGTGACGCGCACGCCGGCGGAAGAACTTCAGCGCTTCTCCGCGGCGCTTCGATCCGCGGGAAGATCGGCGGCGGCGGAAGGCGTGGCATTGACGAGGCACCCTGATGTGTAGCTCTGTGAGAGGCTGAAGCCCCGTTCACGCGCGCGGCGAAGATTGGAGCGCAAAAATTCAACGCTTTGAAGGTGGCGAAACTTTTGTCGCGCACTCTCCGAAGCTACCGTGGGGCCGCCTGCCGTCGGTCGCGTCGCGATCGACTGGGCGGGCCGGAGGGGAGATCTTTAGATAGAAGCGAGGAGATCGCATGAACCAGATCGTGAGCAGGGGGGGAATAGCAGCCACGTTGTTTTTGACGTGCCTGTGCGCGGCGCAAGCGCGGGCGGGATTCGTCAATGAGATGGAGCTGAGCGGTGAGATGACCAACAACGGGCTCGGAACTGCACAGTTCCTGAATGCATTTTCGTTCGCTCCGAACGCTGATCCGAACGTGTTCGGATCTCTTTTGACCGCGAGCGTGTTCGGTCAAGGGGGCGCGAACGACGTTGATTTCTACGCGTTCAGTGCCCAGGCGGGCACTGCATATTTCGACATCGACGGCGGCGGCTTCGATTCCTACCTCGCACTCTTCGACGCGAACGGGACGCTGCTTGCCGACAACGATGACTCTTTTCCCGCTGACCCTGGAAGCGCATCGAACACTGATGCGTTTCTTGGCACGTACAGCATCGGGAGCGCGGGCATCTACTACATCGCCGTGTCGCGCTCGGGCAACTTTGCGAACGCGACTTTCACTGGCGCCAGCTTCTTCGAGCTCACGCGACCGGATGGCGCGTTCGGGGGCTTCGGCTTCAATGGGGCCGATTTCGGCGACTCCTCATTCCTTTTAAATGGTGCGCAGCCAGGTGATGGCGGCGCGTACACGCTGCACGTCAGCATCGTTCCCGCGCCGGGCGCACTGGCAGTGCTCGTGGCGGCCGCCTGCTGTTCTCGTCGCCGGCGCGCCTCTGCATCATTGATCGCAGCGTGATCGATTGGGTTCACCGACCGCTCTACGTCCCCTTCTACTAACCCTTCTGCGAACCACCCTGGGCCCCGGTGTCGGAGCACTCTCGTGCTCCGCATCCTGCCGATCCCAGACAGCAGTACAGACCGTGGATACACCAATGTTGACACTTGATTATTCTGTTTCAGTTCGTTTCGTTCGTGCGTCTGCGCGTTCGCTTCTCTCCGTCGGACTCGCTGCCGGAGTCGCGTCGTTCTGCACGCAGGACCTCGCCATGGCCTCCAGTCACCGCGAAGCTCCGTTCATCACGCAGAATCCGAAAGTGGACGCGACCGACTTTTATCTTTTCCGCAGTTATGAGCGAGGTCGCGCCGATTTCGTGACGATCGTCGCCAACTACCTTCCGCTCCAAGACCCGTACGGCGGACCGAACTACTTCAGCCTCGACCCGAGCGCGATCTACGAGATTCATCTCGACAACAACGGCGACTCCGTCGAAGACATTACGTTTCGTTTCCAGTTCACGAACACCCTGAAGTCGCTGACGGTTCCCGTTGGTGATCTGCAGGTGGCTGTTCCGCTCATGAACATCGGACCAATCTCACGTTCCGACACGAGCGCGTTGAACGTCATCGAGAGTTACTCCCTCGACGTGATTCTTGGGGACAGCACCGTCGGCGTGCCTGCATCGGTGACGAACAGCATGACGGGCGAGGCGTCGTTCCTTAAGCCGGTCGACAATATCGGTAACAAGTCGATCCCGGACTACGTGAGCTACGCTGGTTCCCATATCTATTCGATCGACATCCCGGGCAGCGACACCCCGGGACGCATGTTCGTCGGTCAGCGCAAGGACCCATTCGTCATCAATATCGGCGAAGTTTTCGATCTTGTGAACACCGATCCGCTGGGTTCACCACGTGGTGAACAGGACTTGCTCGCCGACAAGAACGTGACCTCTCTGATTCTCGAAATCCCCATCAGCGCCCTGACCGCGGGCGGAGAGCCGGTGATCGGCGGCTGGACAACGGCGTCGCTTCGCAGGGCGCGCGTGCTGACGGAAGCTCCGACGTATGACAAGCCTGCCGTTCAGCAGGGAGACTGGGTGCAGATCTCGCGACTCGGCCACCCGCTCGTGAACGAAGTTGTCATCGGGCTCAAGGACAAGGATCTGTTCAACGCGAGTCAACCATCCGGCGACGGGCAATTTGCGACGTACGTCACAAACCCGACTCTGCCGGTGCTGCTGAACGCGCTGTTTGGGGTCACGCCGCCATGCCTGCCTCGCAACGATCTGGTGCAGGTGTTTCTGACCGGCGTTCCCGACCTCAATCAGCCTGCCAATGTCGTTGCTTCGGAAATGCTCCGTCTCAACACGTCGATTGCACCGACTCCGGCGGCTGGCCAAAGCAACCTCGGCGTCCTCGCGGGCGACCTTGCGGGGTATCCGAACGGTCGTCGTCCGGGTGATGACGTTGTCGACATGGCCCTGCGCGTCGTGATGGGCGCGCTGCTCCCCGCAGACTGCGCACCGAGTGGAGCACTGCCATTCACCGACGGTGCATTCATCGACAGCAGTTTCTTTACCCCGCAGTTCCCTTATCTGATCACGCCGCTCCCAGGTTCGCCTTCGAGCGCGACCAAGGGGCGCTGATCTCGCCGATGGAGCGTGCGTGATTTCCCGTACCGACGGGCGCGCATTGCTTCCATCGCGACTGTTTTCACTGGTGCAGAGAACCTCATGTTTGTTGAACGTCCTTCACACTCCGGTGCTCCGCACGAATTTCTTCGGGGCTGGGTCCGCGGCCTGTTGAGAGGCGGAGTTGCGGGATTGGCGCTCTGCGCTGCAAACCCCGTTTTCGCACATGATTTCTGGATCGAGCCGTCAGCGCTGCACGCACCCGTCGACTCGGCGGTCAAGCTGCAACTGAAGGTCGGCCACGGCGAGGACGTTGTCGTCCTGCCGCGCAATCCCGAGCGCTTCGAAAAATTTGTCGTGGCTGGCCCGAGCGGCACCGCCGACATCGTCGGAGTCGACGGCAACGTGCCGGCAGGAATCGTGCGGCCGAGCATGCCGGGCCTGTATCAGGTTGCGTACTTGAGTCGGTACTCAACCGTCGATCTCGACGCGGTGCGATTCGAGGCGTACCTTCGAGAAGAGGGTCTCGAACGCGTGAGCAAACTCCGCGCGGACAGGGGACTTTCACACACGCGCGGGCGGGAGCGTTATTCGCGCTGCGCGAAAGCGATTCTGACGATCGGCGACGGACCGCACAAGGGCGTCGATAAGCCGGTCGGGATGCGGCTTGAGTTGCTGGCCGAGAAGAGCCCGCGCGATATACGAGCCGGCGCTCCGACGTCGTTCCGACTGCTCTTTGAGGGAGCGCCGATCGCGGGCGTGCTTGTTCGCGCCTCGACGCTCGAAGTCTCCGATGTTCGCTTGGAAGCGCGCACCGACGCATCGGGTCGCGTCGCGTTCACACTCGACCGTGCGGGGGTTTGGCGGCTGAACGCGGTGCACATGCTGGAGCTGGCCGCAGGCGACGCGACAGTCCAAGCCTCAAGTGCAGGCACGGTGGTGGGCGACGAACCTGCAAAACAAGATTGGGAGAGCCTGTGGGCGTCGCTCGTGTTCGCCGTTCCACCTGCAGCGCCGGGGGCGGTTACGCCACCAACGACAGGGACTCCTCCTGCGGAGGCGCCTGCCGCGATTGATGACGCACAGCCGGCTGGGCCTGTGCCTGGCCCTGCGACGGATTCAGCGCCGGCATCCGCACCACGTTCTGGCGCTACCTGAGCGGCGTCACTTCAAAGCGCCGCCGGCAGCGCCGTCGCGTGGACCTTTAGCCGAAGCGGAGGTTAGTTTTTCGCGGGCGATGCGCCCGCCGGGGACGTGCAGCAGCTTCGTCTGCACGCCATGCCGGGCCTGCACCAGCTGAGCGCGGGCGCTGGTCAATACCGTGCGCGCCTCCTCCGCGACCTCGCCTGCAGCGTTGTCGAACGCCGCGGCGCTGGCATCGAGCGCATCGAGACAGAGGCGAGTGATCCGCTCAGCGTTCTGTCCCTGTCGCTCATCCCGTAGGGCCTGCGCCTCGGTGAGGCGCATCGACATCGCCAGTTCATGTGCACTCTCGGCTATCAGCTCGCGCGAGCGATCGATCACCGGCCGCAGTGCTTCGCTGAGACGTACTGCTGTCGCTGTCAGCGTTGCAGCGAGTTCTGCGGGGATCTCGGGGATCGCTGCCGCGGCACTGATCGCGGCAACGGCGCCAACCGGATCGCGGGAGATCGCCCCGCTGTATGCGGCATCGGCGTAGATTTCCTGCAGCGTTGCGAGCGTCGGCGCAGTCGGCGGGGTTGGCGCCGGCGGTGCGTCCGCAGGCTGGACCTCCGTCGGGGAGGCAACTGGGGCAGGGGCCGGGACCGGCGCAGGGACCGGGGCCGCCGCCGACATCTCGTGGAGCCGCGCATCAATGAGCGGTGCGATTTCCAAAATGGCACGGCGGTTGAGTTCGATGATCGCGTTCTCGGCGGCGCCGGCACCACGGACGGCACTGAGATACTGGGGCCCGCCAAGATCACCGCCATGCTGCACGATGTCGAGGTAGGTCTCGATCAGGTTGACCCGATCCGCGGCGCGAAGTATCTCGGACGACTTGCGCGCCGTGCGATACGCGCGGAGGCGATCAGCAAGGTCAGGCGCGTTCAGTACAGCTTCGTCGAGTGCTCCCGTTTCGATCGCGCGATCGAGCACGGCAAGAAGGTCGACCTGCGCCTCGGGCTGCAATGCGTATGCGGCGCTGAGGCGGCGCAGGGTCCGCTCGTAGCGGAGCCGTTCGACGTCATCCTCGGCGACGCCGGGCAACTGCGCGAGCCGATCGAAGAATTGCTCTTCGGCGCGCGTGAACGCAGTTTCAAGATCAGCGCGGCGATGGAACGCGTCGGCGGTCGCCTTGGCGGCTACGTCACGGCTCGCTTCTTCACTCGCCGCCAGCGCCCTCGCAATCTCATTGGCAAGGAGTTCGGCTGACGGAATATGACGCTCGACCTTCTTCTGCAGTTCGGCGACGATCTCGCGTACGGTCGCATCATCGCGATCGAGTTTCAGCCGCTTCAGGATCGAGCCAGCTTCCGCCGTGGTGATCGGCGGCGCGAGCATGATGTCGAGGCGGGTGGACTGAACGGGTGCGGCGCGAGCGGGGGTGCCCAGCGATTGACTGGCAGAGCTGCCAATCGTGAGCAGAACAGTCGTCACGATGGCCCGGATTCGCATGGTGCCCATAGACCCCCGTTGCCCAAGACCCTCGCCAATGTCCTGCAGCCGCGTTCCCCAACGCGTGCGATCCTGAAGACCATCACGACGATCAGTTTACTCGCAGTTTTGCGGTCCTTGCGGCGGACCCCAACTCCAGCAGCCCGTTCGATGCAGAATCGGAATGAACGTGCAGTTGTACCCGGTGCTGTCCTGCACGCAACGAGGTGGGAACCACAAACATTCCTCGGGCGGATTCGACTCGCCGAACTTGTCCTCGGTCCATCCAGGATTGTCATAGTTCAGCTGGAACACATCGTTGTCAACGCCGGCGCGAACGATGCCGCAGATAGTGGAAGGGCCGCAAGGAATTTCCTGCGCCGGTTCAACATAGTCGCAGCAAGTCGCCGAGGCATGCGTCTCGCGGACATAGCACACGAGGGACGGGTTCGGCGGCACGCTTGACGCTGGAGACAGCGGTTGCGTGGGCGGCGCAAAGTTCGGAACGACCTCTTCAGCAAAGCCGAAGGCGGCGAGACTCGCCACAATTCCAGCGGTCACCCCAGCCGCCACGTAGCGAGCACGTTTCGAAACGGAGATCAATGAACCAGCAGCTTTCGCACACTTCTTCATGAGGCGCCTCCATTCCCCGCACACGATTCCGTTGTAGTGACGTTGCCTTGCAGAGTCAATCCTCTTCAGTGGAATTGGGTAATTTGGCCACCGCTCGCGCGGCCAGCCGACGAGTCTGCGCGGCGGTGCGAACCCCGGTGTCCGATCACACACCCAGCAGCATGCGCTCGGGCTTCTCGATGCAGTCCTTGATGTGGACGAGGAAGCTCACCGCCTCCGAACCATCAATGATTCGATGGTCGTAGCTCAAGGCCAGATACATCATCGGTCGGAGTGCGATCTGGCCGGGACTCTTCGGATCCTCGATGGGTCGCTTCTTGATCGCATGCATGCCGAGAATCGCCGACTGCGGTGGATTCAGAATCGGGGTCGACATCAGACTGCCGTACACGCCGCCGTTGGAAATCGTGAACGTGCCTCCGGTCATCTCGTCGACCGTGAGCTTGCCGTCGCGGGCCTTTAGTGCGAGCGCCTTGATGCCAAGTTCGATGCCGGCGAATGACAGCGTGTCGGCATCACGGACGACCGGCACGACCAGGCCGCGGTCAGTCCCGACTGCGACGGCGATGTCGCAGTAGTCATGAAACTCGATCTCGTCGCCGACGATGTACGCGTTGACGCGCGGGAACTTCCGCAGAGCCGACACCACGGCCCTCACGAAGAAGCCCATGAAGCCAAGCCCGACGCCGTTGGCCTTTTCGAACGCGTCCTTGTGTTCGCCGCGCAGGCGCATCACTTCGCTCATGTCCACTTCGTTGAACGTCGTCAGCATTGCTGCGGTGTGCTGCGCTTCGACGAGCCGCGCCGCGATGCGCTGCCGCAGCTTCGTCATTTTCTCGCGATGCACGCCCCGCGCGCCGCCAATGATCGCAGCGGCGGGTACGGAGGCCGGCAGTACCGCGGCAGGCTGTGCCGCCGGCTTGTCACTGGCGGCGAGCACGTCCGCCTTCATCACGCGTCCAGCAGGCCCGCGGCCGGCGACGTCGCTGATATCCACGCCCTTCTCGGCGGCGATCTTGCGTGCCATCGTCGTCGCCCGCACATCGGGCGCGCCAGCTGCCGCCGGAGCCGCGGTCGGCTTCGCCGCCGTCCCCCCTGTCGTCCCCCCTGTCGTCCCCGTCGCCGATTTGCCGTTGGGTGACGCCGACTCCGATGACGCAGGCTTTGCAGCCTTGTCGTCAATCGACGCCACGACTGCGCCCACCTTCTGCACGCTGCCCGGCTTCGCCATCACCTTGAGCACCCCCGCGCCCGGCGCGAGCAGATCAAGCGTGGCCTTGTCGCTTTCAATTTCGTTGAGCGGATCGTCTTTCTCGACCCACGCACCGTCGCGCTTGCTCCAGGTGCCGAGGGTCACTTCGGAGATCGACTCGCCGGGACTGGGAATCGTTACGTCGATTGGCATATGAGTGCGGGGAAACTTGAAGGGGTAAGGAAGGACGAACGTCGAACGCAGACAATCAGCGGGAGTTGGAAGACTTGCCCTTCTGGGCAGCTGTCGATCCGGAGGGGTTCGACGGACTCGACGGTGACTTCGTAGTGCTCATCGCCTCGAGCAGGATCTTCTCTTGTTGAGCCGCGTGAATCTTGCTCGAGCCGCATGCAGGCGTCGCGCTGTCGCTTCGTCCGACGTAGCTCACCTCGATGCCGCACAACTCCTTGAGCTGCGCCTGGCAGAACCGGTACGCGCCCATGTTGCGCGGTTCTTCCTGCACCCAGACGAACCGTTCGGCCTTTGGATACTGCGCCAGCACTTTGCTGATTGCGGCGTCGGGAAACGGATACAGCTGTTCGATGCGCACGACGGCTGTCGCCCGGGCGTCACGCGGCAGCTTGTCGCGCCACGCGAGCAGCTCGTGACCGATCTTGCCGGAACACAGCAGCACCTTCGTGACGAGCGCCTGATCATTTCCGCCGTCGCGTCCCGAAACGAACAGCGGATCGGGCAGCACCTGCCGGAAGTGCCCACCCGTCAATTCGGCAAACGGGCTCATGGCCAGCGGCGAGCGGAGCATGCTCTTCGGTGACATGATCACCAGCGGCTTGCGGAAGCGCTGTTTGATCTGCTTGCGGAGCAGATGGAAGATCTGCGCGGAGGTGGTCGGATACACGACCTGCATGTTGTCGTCGGCACACAGCTGCAGGAACCGTTCGAGCCGCGCGGAACTATGCTCCGGTCCCTGACCTTCGTAGCCGTGCGGCAGCAGAAGCGTCAGACCGCTTGAGCGCCGCCACTTCACTTGGGCGCTGGCGAGGAACTGATCGATGATCACCTGCGCACCGTTCGCGAAATCGCCGAACTGCGCTTCCCAGATCACGAGCATCGTCGGATCGCTCAGCGAGTAGCCATACTCGAAGCCGACGCACGCGACCTCGGAGAGCGGCGAGTTGCGCACATCAAAATGCGCATCAAACTGCGGCTGCAACGCTCCTCCGGCGCTCGCGGAATGGGCGGCGAGGTGATCGAGGGCCGCGTACTTCCTGCCCGACTCTTGGCAGCGCACGACTGCGTGACGGTGGCTGAAGGTGCCGCGCTCGACATCCTGACCTGTCAGGCGGACCGGATGACCCTCCAGCAGCAGCGAGCCGTATGCGAAGAGTTCGGCTGTCGCCCACTCCACCGGAAGGGACTCGTCCGTGCCCGTCGCGGCCCGCGTTGCGAGCAGCTTCGCGACGGTCTTGTGCGGTTGAATCGAGTCCGGCACGTGACCGAGCGCCTTGGCAATCTGCCGCAATCGTTCGGGCGCCACCGCGGTCTCGACAATCTCGTGGCTGTAGTCAGGCACAAATCCCGACCAGATCGACTGGAACGGATTGACGCGCGGCAACACGGGCTTACTCTTCGCCCGCCCCTGCGCCTCGTCGAGCGCTGTGACGAGCCGATTCGCGAGTTCGTCGAACCGTTCGCTGGTGATGAGACCCGACTCGATCAGCTGATCCCGATACTTCTGCAACACGGGCTTCTGCCTGCGGATGGCCGCGTACAGCAACGGCTGTGTGAAATTCGGCTCGTCAGTTTCGTTGTGGCCGTACTTGCGGAAACAGACCATGTCGATGAAGACATCGCACTTGAACGTCTGCCGCCACTCCAGCGCGAGCCGCGCGACCCAGGCGCACGCTTCTACGTCGTCGCCGTTGACGTGGAAGACAGGAACATCGAAGCCCTTGGCGACATCGGTGCAGTAGTTGCCGCTCCAGCCGTCGTGCGGGTCGGTGGTGAAGCCGACCTGATTGTTGATGACGATGTGAATCGTGCCGCCGACGGTGTAGCCGTCGAGGTGCATCATGTTGAGACACTCGGCGACGACACCCTGGGCGGGCAGCGCCGCATCGCCATGCAGGACGATCGGGATGACCTTGTCGCGGTGTGTGTCACCAGCGAGCCGCTGCTTCGCGCGGCAGCGGCCGAGCACGACCGAATTGACAAACTCGAGATGCGAAGGGTTCGCCGCGAGCGTCAGATGCACGTGGCCGCCGCCGCTCGTGGTATGCCCGGACGAATAGCCCTGGTGGTACTTGACATCGCCGCCGCCGGCGATGAAGTCTTCTTCCCACGCTTCGTCGAACTCCGTGAAGATCTGATCCCACTTCTTGTTGAGAATGTTCGCGAGCACGTTGAGGCGTCCGCGGTGCGCCATGCCCATCGCGACTTCGCCGATGCCGTTCTGCGGAGCGAGTTCGATGATCTGATCGATCATCGGAATGAGCGACTCGCCCCCTTCGAGACCGAATCGCTTCTTTCCGACGTAGCGCTTGTCAAGGAATGTCTCGACGCCGTCCGCTTCGATGAGCTGACCGAGGAGGTGCAGCCGCACTTCATCGCTCAGTGGCGGATGGTTGCGGACTGTCTCCATGTGCTTCGCGAGCCACTGCCGTCGAGCGTCTTCGGTGATGTGCGCGAACTCGACGCCGATGGTCCGGCAGTACGTGTCTTCAAGACATCCGATGATGTCGCCCAGCTTTGCCGGTGCGGACAGCGGCAGCGTTGACGGGTCGAACTCGAGATCAAGATGTGCGTCGCTCAGCCCGAATGCGTCGAGCTGAAGCTCCTCCGGAAACGGCCGCTCGGCGCCGAGGGGATCGATCTGCGCGGCGAAATGGCCTTTCGCGCGGTAGGCCTCGATGAGGCGATCGACGCGCCGCTGCAGCTCCGCCAGCGGAGACGGCGTTGCTGATGACCCGGTACCGGCGCCGGACGGTGCCGGTTTCCGCTCCGCGCCCAAGTCGAAGCCCATGAAGAACTGCTGCCACTGCGGATCCACGCTGGCAGGGTCAGCTTTCCATGCGGCGTACTGGCCATCGACGTAGTCGCTGGACCAGCTGTTGACCGAGTGCGAGGGGTGGCGTGCGATCGGCGCTCCCACAGGGGTGCGCTCGTGGGCATGCTCAGACGACATCGACGGCTCCGGGAGGCAGGGCTCAGCGCACGGTCGAACGGCGACGGCCGGTGTGCGGAGCCTCCAAAGTCCGCCCATCCTACGGCAAAAGGCGTTGCTGGCCTACTCAAGAGTGCCATGCATTTCTAGTTCGGGACCGGTGCCGTCAAAGGAGCGCGATCGGGTCGACGTCGACGGCGACAACCTCGCCCAAGACGAGGAGTCCCGGTACGTTGCGGACGGCGGTGAGAAAGCGGGTCAGCTCGGCCGCCGTGTCGGCAAAGACCTCCACTTGCTGGCGATAGCGGCCCGCGATTCGCGCGATCGGACAGGGCGCCGGGCCGCGGACCTCCACGGAACCGCTGATGTGAGGCTGTATCCCGGCGACAAGCTCTTCAGCGAGCTGACGGCACCGCGTCTCGCCCGCGTCCCGAACCACGAACCGCGCCATCCGCCGCGCGGGCGGCAGCCCGAAGCGGACGCGCTCAGCCAGTTCGGCCGCGGCAAACCCTTCAAAGTCGTGCTTCGATGCCCTGAGGATGGGAGGGGCGTTCGGCTGGAAGGTCTGAATGATCGCGCGGCCGGCCGCCGCTCCCCGGCCGCAGCGGCCCGAGACTTGGCTGACGAGCTGAAACGTGCGTTCAGCCGCTCGGAAATCCGGCAGATGGAGGGCGGTGTCCGCGCTGATCACCCCGACGAGGCGGACGTTGGGAAAGTCGAGCCCCTTTGAAATCATCTGCGTGCCGAGCAGCACCTTCACCTCTCCTGCGGCAAATCGGCCGAGGGCGTCGCGGAAATCACGCTCGCCGTGCATGGCGTCCGCGTCGACGCGCAGCATCGTGGCGCCTTCGACTAGCGAGGGGAACAGCCGGTGCAGCTCTTCCTCGACGCGCTGCGTGCCGAGACCGAACACGGTCACTTTCTTCCCGCACCTCGGGCACTGCTTCGGCAGCCGAACCTCGCTCTCGCAGTGGTGACAGCGCGTGTAATCGCGGATGCCCATGGCTCCGTCGTGCGACTCATACTTGTCCCGATGGCAGATCATGCCTGCATCGCATTGGTCGCAACGGAGCACCCAATCGCAATGCGGATCGACGCACGCGATGTAGTTGGCGTAACCCCGGCGATTCAGAAGAATCACTGCTTGGCCGCCGCTGGCGAGCGTGGCTTGGAGAGCGGCGCGGAGCGTCGGTCCGATCACGTTGACGCGCCGGTCGGTGAACTGCTTTCGCTCCTTGTTGAAGTCGACGATGTCGACGCGCGGCACGTTCAGTCCGGGCGCCCGCTCGGGAAGCCGATGCAACGTTGAGACGTGCCGTTCCACCGCGTTCATCCAGCTCTCCAAGGACGGCGTGCCGCTGCCGAGCAGGACAGGACACTTCGCAAGCTGGGCGCGGCGGATGGCGACATCCCGGCCGTGGTAGCGGGGGGCCTGGTCGGCCTTGTAGGAACTGTCGTGCTCTTCGTCGACGATCACGATCCCGAGCGTGCCGTCGGGGACCGGCGCGAACACGGCACTCCGCGCGCCGAGGATGATGTCGGCGTCGCCGGCAGCGACGCAGTCCCACATGTGGTGGCGCTGGGCTGCGGTGAGGCCGGAGTGAAGAATCGCGACACGGCGGCCGGGAAACCGCGAGACGAGCCGCCCCGCAGTCTGCGGCGTCAGCGCGATCTCCGGCACGAGCACCATCGCCTTCTTTCCGGCGTCGAGCACGCGCTGCACGAGCTGGATGTACACCTCCGTCTTGCCGGAGCCGGTCACGCCGAACAGCAGATGTTGTGAGAAGCCTGTGGAAGAATTGTCATCAACTGCATCGATCACCGTCCGCTGCGCGGATGTGAGCGTGGGCGGGGGACCGGATTCGAGGCCCGCACGCTCGAAGGACGCCTCAATGGCTGTGCGATGCTCAAGCCGCACGAGTCCCTTCGCCGCGAGTGCGCGCATCGGCCCGCTGGTCGCGATCCCGGCGCGCACCATGAGATCGCGGAGTTCGACCGGCTGTTCATGCACCGGGATCGCGGCCAAAGTCGTCAGAAGCTCTGCCTGTTTCTTCGACAGTCCGGCCGGCGGCGCCGTCTCCGCCGTCTCGGCGCGATGCACGTATGTCCGCGTCACGGCACCGATCCCCTTGCGCACGGCAGCCGGAAGCATTCCGACGAGTGTCATGCCGATCGGGCAGCAGTAGTAGCCGCTGAGCCAGCGCGCGAGCTGCAGCAGCTCGCCGGGGAGACGCCGCGCTTCTGCATCGCGCGCGAGTATCGATTTCACCTTGCTGCAATCGAGCGCGTCAACTTCCGCCGATGTTGCGAATCGCACGATCGTTCCGTCCGTCGGCTGGTTGCCACCACCAAGCGGGACGGTGACGCGATCTCCTTCGCCGACGTCGAGTCCGTCCGGGACCGCATACAGCAGGCCGTCGGGATAGCGGTCGACACCGCGCTCGACTGCGACGAGCGCGTGCAGCTCCGCGCGGACGGCGGGCGTCTCGGCAGGAAACAGGCCTTCGAGCAATGGCGGCGAACCCATAGACGCCGCGAGTCTACGGGACTGAACGGCCCGCTCGAAAAAACCAGGCAAATCGCTTGAGCGATCGTGCGCGGTGCCTTGCTACGATCCGAACCATGCAGCACACGAGCGATGCGTCGCCCGCCCGTCTCGCACTCGAGAACGGGTCGGTGTTTTACGGCAGGAACTTTGGCTCACGCGTCTCCCTGACGGGCGAGGTGGTCTTCAACACGGCCATGTGCGGCTATCAGGAAGCCATCACCGATCCGAGCTACACCGGCCAGATCCTAGTGATGACCGCGCCGCAAATGGGCAATTACGGAGTGGGCGCGGAGGACATCGAGAGCGGCTCGCCCTCGGTGGCCGGATTTGTGGTGCGCGAGCTCTCGCGGATCCGCTCAAATTACCGCTCCAATGATTCGTTGAGCAGCTGGCTCGACGCGTCTGGCGTGCCGGGGATTGAAGGGATCGACACCCGGGCGCTGGTCCGCATCCTGCGCACGCTGGGCGCGCAGCGCGGCATCATTTCCACCGACGCGGCGCTGACCGATCAGGATCTCGTGCGCATGGCCCGTGAAAGTCCGTCGATGACAGGGCGCAATCTCGCGGGGGAAGTCAGCCCCGCGAGCTGCGGCGATTGGTGTGAAGGACTCGGCACCTGGGCGCTGGAGCAGCTTCGCCCTGCCGGAGCGCCGCGCTTCAAGGTCGTCGCTCTCGATTGCGGCGCGAAGCACAACATCTATCGCAATCTCGTTGATCGCGGCTGTGAGATCGTCGTCATGCCGCACGATGCGACTCCGGCGCAGATCACCGCCCAAGGCCCAGACGGACTGTTCATCTCGAACGGTCCGGGCGATCCCGCGGTGGTTGATGCGACGATTCGCACGCTGCGCGAACTGATCAGCAAGGACGCATCCGAGGTCATCCCGACATTCGGCATCTGTCTCGGCCATCAACTTCTCGCACTTGCAATGGGCGCGAAAACGTGGAAGTTGAAGTTCGGCCATCGGGGCGCCAACCAGCCGGTGCGGAATCTGTTGACGGGCCGTGTGGAGATCACGAGTCAGAATCACGGGTTCTGCGTCGACGAAGCGTCGCTCGTCATGGCGGGCGGCGAGGCAACTCACATCCACTTGAATGACGGCACGGTGGCAGGGTTTCGTCACACCCAAAAGCCGATCTTCAGCGTGCAGTACCACCCCGAGGCGAGCCCGGGACCGCACGATTCGGCGTACCTGTTCGATTGCTTTGTGGCGATGATGGAGTCTCGCAAACCATTGTCAACGCAAGAGATAGCGTCGATTCAATCGCGCCGCGCCGGCGCGG
>JAWXBD010000182.1:0-2751 GCA_034439815.1 Phycisphaerae bacterium | reverse complement strand
CCCGGCGGAAGCTCGTACTGCACGAGCCGCGCGGCGTCGAGGTAACACGCCTCTTCCATCGGTTCGCCAAGCCGGAACTCATACACGCCGTCGCGCGGCGCGATCGCGAGGTCGCGAGGCAGCAGCACGCGCTCCCACGGCCGCGGCGGTGCGTATTCGCCCGCGTATCCGCGGCCGTCGGCGTCGCGCGTCATGCCGACGAGATAGCCGAGTCCGCCGACGCCGAGGCAATCAGTGATGAACCGGAATCCATCGCCGTCCCACGCAAAGATCACCGGACACGACGAAATCTGCCGCTGCGTCTCGACGATGTTGTGCCGCGCGGCCGCAGCCAGTCCGAGTTCACTTTGAAAGACGCCGTCCGACCAGTCGATGGACACGTAGTCCACCTGCGGCGCATCGCCGAGTCCGACCGCGATCGGCTGCAGCGATTGCCCCGCAACGCTCGTCGAACGAAACGTGTCGAACGCGACCCATGTCCCACCGACACGCGCGGCAGCGGAGGTGCCGATTCCGCTCGTGTTCGAACGCATGGACAGACTCGGATCCGTGCGGCCGCTGAACTCCAGCGTCGCAAACGCACCGCGCGCGGCGCCCGGATCCAGCATCGCGACGCCTTCATCGGTGACGCAGACGATCGACGGGCCACGCAGCGTCCGCGTCATCAGCGCCCACGCGCGGACGACTGTCCCCTTCGCCGGCGCCGGCACTTCGGTCACCGGCCGGCCGCGCCGGGTGAAGATCGCAAATCCCTTGGGTGTGCGCGCGATCACACTCGGCTCGCCGTCGCCCGTGATGTCGATGACCGCGATCGCGCGGTCGCTGTCCGCGCCGACCGGCAGCGGCGCGGGACGCGCGACAGTCCAGCGATCACCGTCGGCATGTGCCAGCACAAGCGCGGTGTCACGCGCCAGACCGATTAATGTTGTGGCGCCGGTCGCATCGAGATCTGCGGCGACGACACTCGTCAGCTCCAGCGCATTGGCCAGCGGGTGAACCAGCGGCGTGTAACGCCAGAGCCGGTCATTCAGCAGCACTTCGACGGAATCGTCCGCGTGCACGAGCAGAATGTCGGCGTCGCGATCATCATCGATGTCCGTGATCAGCACGTGCCGCATCGGCTTGCCGTTGCCCACAGCGCCCGATGCCGTGCCGATCGCCCGAAACGTGCCGTCCAGGTTGTTCGTCAGCAGTTCGTTCGCGCCGTCTGCATTCACGAGATACAGATCAAGATCGCCGTCGTGATCCAGATCGGCGAACGCTCCGTCGATCGTGTCGTGCTCGCCGCCCGCGGTGCCTGTTGACTCCGTCACGTCCGACCACACGCCGCGAGGTGCCTGGCGCCACAGCATGTTCGCGCCGTTGCGGCAGAGGTACACGTCGACCAGGCCGTCGTTGTCGAAGTCGCCCCAAAGCGCACAGCGCACAAGCGCAATCCCGGCAAGCGGATGAGCGGCCACGAGGCGAAACGAGTGCTCGCCGGTCGCGATGAAGACGCCATTGGTTCCCGCGCGCATGGCATTGGCCGCGAAGAGATCGAGCCGCCCGTCATGGTCGATGTCGACCACGGTCAGGTTCGGCGCATCGCCGTCCGAACGCCAGTCCGGTGTGCCTTCCACCTCGATAGACACTTCCTCAAACAGCTCGCCCGTGCGTGGTGGCGCAGCGGTGCGGGCAATCGTCGGCACCACGACTTCCGACTTCGAGCCCATCCGCGTGTATTTGAACTCGGCAAGCCGTGAACGCGGATTGTCGGCGAGTTTCTGAAACGACGCGAGCGCCGCCTCTGCTTCCGCCTTGCGCCCAATGCGGCCGAGCGTGCGCTGCAGCCCGAGCAGCGGCGAACGCAGATACGGATCGAGCGCGATCGCGCGCTGATACCAGTCGAGCGCCGTCTCGAACTGATTCGCAAATTCAAGGCACTGTCCGACGTAGTAGGCGGCGTATGGATCCGTCGGGTCAGCGTCCGCCGCCGCCCGGAAGCGCGGCAGCGCCTGCTCCGGCTCGCCGAGAAACAGCTCGCCAAGGCCCGCGGCGTATTGCGCGCGGACATCATCGGGGCGCGCCTGCAGCACCTCGTCGAAGACGGCCAGCGCCCGCTCCTGCGCGCCGTCCGTCGTCTGATTGAGCATCGCGAGTCCCTGATCGAGGCGGACATCGAGATAGACGGGATGCGCGGTTCCCAGTCCGCGCGCCAGTTCCCGTGCGAGTTCCGCGAACTCCGCCTCTGCCTCGGCAAACGCGAAGGTCCCCATGAGGCCGGCACCGCGATTGAACGCTGTCAGCTGTTCGGCCGTGAGCACTCCGGCGCTGGCCGGCGGCGGTGATGGTGGCTGTGGCGCAGGAGGCTGCGCATTGTCGCATGCGACCAGGGTGCACGCTGCGACACCGAACATCAGCCGGCCCAGTGTCCGCGCGTGCATCACAGCTGCTCCTGCGCCGAGTGAATGCGTTCGTTCAGTGTGGCGATCGAGATCGGCGCCGACCCCGCACGCGGAAAGACGCTGCGCTGCGCGTACGGATGCGCTTCGCCGCGATAATGCGCCCGCGTGTCGTGGCCGATGCGCCGTTGGCGCTCTGCGCGGAGCGCCGCAATGTCGATCGGCGCGACAACAACCTTTTCACCCGTTCCTGCTTCGGCCTGCGCGAGCACGCGCCCGTCGTAATCGACGATCATGCTGCTCCCAGGCCAGCTGAACGGCGGGTAGTTCGCCATCGTCGCTCCCTGATTGCTCGCGACCACAAACATGG
>JAWXBD010000181.1:0-12163 GCA_034439815.1 Phycisphaerae bacterium | reverse complement strand
GCTGGCGGCCGCCAGCCAGTTTGACGGCGCCGTGATACCGCTTGTGAACGGAGTCGATGGAACCGCAGTCGTTGAGGCGGCAGTCGGAGCGTTGCGCACCATCGGTGGTCTGTGCAGAATGGTGAGCGAGATCGAATCGCCCGGCGTGATCCGGCACTGGGCCGTTCCGCCCAGCGTGCACTGCGGCGAGCTGGACGGCTGCCGGAGCGACCGCATTATCGAGATCGCCAGCGATCTCGAGCGGAGCGGCGTGACGACAGAAGTGAGCACCAACATCATCGGCGCGATCTGGGCGAAGGCGGCGTTCATCTCCTCGTGGGGGACGTTCTGCGCCGCGGCTCGCGCACCGATCGGAGAAGTGCGGCAGACTGCGCTGGGTCAGACGGTGCTCCGCTGCGCCGTCGAAGAAATCCTGGCTGTGGGCGCTGCGGCAGGGGTCACGCTGCCCCAAGAGTGCGCGGCGACTGTCTTCGCCGAAATCATGGCGCTGCAGGCGGGCGCCACGTCATCACTGCAACGCGACATGGACGCCGGGCGCCAGAGTGAACTCGATTGGCAGCTTGGTCGGCTGCTCACCAAAGCCCCAGTCCACGGCGTCGCCGTGCCTACGTTGAGCGCGGCGTACGCGATCTTGCATATTCGCGAGCGCACGAATGCGGAACTGCGAGTCGGTGAGACGGGACCGCCCCCTCAGCGCATGCTCACGCGTCCCGGCATCGGGGATTGAAAGCGCTCGCTGCGCACGTACTCGTGACACTGGAAGCACGACTCGGTCACGCGCGCGTAGCCGGCCTCAACCTGCGCCTGGTCGCGGCGCCGCGCGGCGTCCGCGAGCGCCGCGACCTCCGTTCGAAACTGCTCGCTGTACGCGCGGTAGGTCACGGTGTCCTGCACGATGAACGACGTTTCTTCGCTCAGCTGCCGCAGTGCGTCGGCGTTGTCCTGCACGAGCTCATAGTTCCGCATCGCAATCGCTTCGAGCAGCGATGCTGCCCACGCCGTCTTGGCGCGCATGATGTCATGCGCCGTCGCCGGTGGTGGCGCGGGAGCATCCTCGGTCGTCATGACTTCCTTCCGCCCGCTGGATGCCGACCTTTCGTTCGCGGCCTTGTCGGTGGCGCATCCACTCCATGCGAACGAGACTGCAAGAACGACGAGGGAAATGGCAATCAGGCGCTGCATCGAAGATCCTCCGGAGTGGAGCATGGATCGTAACGACGAAGGGGGGAGTTCGCGATGCACACCAATAGTGCCGGATGGTTGCACCGCTTTACGCGCGACCAGCGCAGCTTTCTTCATGCCGTCTCCGCGACGCCGATGCCGCAGGCGGCAGTACGATCAACCACCGTGCACCACCACCTCACGCACGACCGCCCAAACTCCATGCCAACTTTTCGAACGCGGCTTCGCCGGTGCTCACGATCGACTCCGGCGACACGGTGACGCTCTCCGCGCCGGATATCGGATGGGGGCTTGCGCCGCCGACATCGACAACGGCGCCGCGCCGCAAAGTAGAGCCGCGCGACACCGGCCTCTGCATGGTCGGCCCGATTGCTGTGCGCGGCGCCGCACCGGGAGATGTACTCGAGATTGAGATCAAGCGCGTGGTCCCCAGTGCGTGGGGCTGGACGTACGCCGGCCGCGGCATGGCGAGCGTTGAGCTCAATGAAGCGCTCGGCATTGGCGCGGCGCCGCTCACGCTCGTTCGTTGGACGATCGATCACGAGCGCGGCGTGGCCACGAGCGATGTGGGCACGACCGTGCCGCTCGCTCCGTTTCCCGGCACGATCGGACTCGCGCCCGACGAAGCGGTCGCCAGCGGCTGGGTGCCGAGGGTGTGTGGAGGGAACATGGATTGTCGCGAGCTGGTTGCGGGCAGCACGCTGCTGCTGCCTGTTTACGTCACGGGAGGGCTGCTGTCCATCGGCGACGGCCACGCGGCGCAGGGCGACGGGGAACTCAGCGGCTCCGCGATCGAATGCATGCTCGAGGCGCTGGAGATCAAGATCACCCTGCGCCGCGGCACGCGCATCCACGGGCCGAGGATTTACGCTGCGCCTGATGCGGCCGGCCGGCGCCGCTGGATCACTCTTGGTTTCGGCGCGACGCTTGACGCCGCCGCGGGCAGTGCCGCGTCAGGCATGCTTGATCTGATGGAGGAACAGCTCGGACTGTCGCGCGCCGAGTGCGTCGCGCTGGCGAGCAGCTGCGTGGACCTGGGCGTTACCCAGATGGTGAATCCGGTGAAGGGCGTGCATGCAGTGTGGCGAGTGTGATGGGAATCGCGATTGAACTCCGCGCTCGCCGATCGGGAACGGGCCGAGGCACTTCGCCACCGAGTGTTCGCGCTGTTCATCGATCGGATCTGATCGCTCGCGGGCTGCGTCACACGGCCAGAACGGCGAGAGCGCGGCAGCGTCGGGGCAGGCTTGGGATGCTGCTACTTTCGGCATCCGCCCGAAATTGCTTCGTCCCGCAAACTGCGTGTACGTGAACGCGTGGCGTGTGCGCTACTCGGAACCCACCGCCGTCGACGACGCAGGCGGGGATGGAACGGAGGCCTGCGATGCTCGATTTGGAACGAAGGCTCCGAGTCCGTTCCGCTGCGATGCGGCTCATGACGCTCGTCCTCATCAGCGGCATGATTTCCACCGCGCACGCCGGCGGCGGGCGCGTCCTGCGGACGGTTCAGCTCGATCAGTACACGCCGACGCAGTTCGTCACCGTGAGCCCCGCGGGCACGGTCTACGCGACCGGGGGCGACGCGATCTACGCGGTCAGTCCGCAGGGTGAAGTGCTGTGGATGTCACACGCCGCGCCGTCCGACGGCGTCGCGCATTCGATCAGTCTCGGTGCCGACGAAACGATTTACACGAGCATGGGCATCGTCCAAGATCAGTACGCGCTGATCGTCGCGCTCAATCCCGACGGATCGACCAAGTGGCAGTACGTTTCGCCGGTGTGCGGTTCACTCGTGACCGGTCCGAACGTCGGGCCTGACGGCAACACTTACGGGATGCAGTCGCCCGCACCGTTCAACGGCCTCGGTGTCTTCGCGCTTGATCCGGCTGGCAACCTGTTGTGGTCAGACCCTAGCGATCTGTCGCCGGATTCTCCTGCCGATACGTTCTTCTGCACGTCAAACATCGTGTTCGAGACCGACCGGCTGCACACCGGCTACATCGCGATCGGCGGCTTCGTGAACCCGAGCCTCCACAGGTTCTCGCTCGACGGCGACTTGTTGTGGAGGACTCTCGACGCGTCGCCGCACACGACAAGCCTGCCGGTGGTCGATCCCACGGACCGCCTCGTCTGCACCTGGGGTCAAACGGGCATGCGCGCACTTTCACCGGACGGCCGGGAGGAATGGTTTGCACTGCATCCCAATGGCGCCAGCCTCGTGGAGCGGCCGGCGATCGACTCCAAGGGCGTGATCTTTACCGGTGAGTTCGTCGGCGTCGAGCTCTGGGCGATCAATCCTGACGGAACCACGCGATGGGTGCGGGCGCCCGAGGCGGATTTTCTATCCGACGTCGCGGTGTCACCCGACGATCAGACGATCGTTGCAGGCGGCAGCGCACTCGATGCCGCCTGGAGTTGATATCGCGCTCGATGACGTGAACTCATCGCATGCGCTTGACAGAAAGCAACCGCTCGATATGGTGACCGATTGAATGAATTCCGCTCCCCAACACCTCGAAACGTTGCTCAAGAACGCCCGTCACCCGGAACTCGCTCGTCTCGTGAATGACAAGGCGATCCAGCGCGGCACCTTCACTTTGGCGAGCGGGAGGCAGAGCACGTATTACTGCGACGGGAAGCTGGTGAGCTTCGCCGGTGACGGTGTCGCGTTGATCGCCGAGGCGATCCTGCACGAGATCCGCGATCTCGATATCGATGCCATTGGCGGCATGGACATGGGCGCCACCCCGATTGTTTCGGCCGTGGCGCTGCGGGCGCATCAGCTTGGCAAGGAGCTGCCGTCGTTCATCGTGCGCAAGCCAAGCGAAGTGAAGGCGCACGGAACCAAGAAGAATATTGAGGGACCGCTTCCGTCTGCGCCATCGCGCGTCGTCATCGTGGATGACGTGGTGACCTCCGGGGGTTCGATCCTGCAGGCGATCGATGCGGTGCGCGAGCGCGGTCACACGGTCGTGCTCGCGATCAGCGTGCTTGATCGGGACGGCGGCGGCGCCGAGGCACTCAAAACGAAGGGCGTCCCATATCGGGCGCTCGTGACGATCAGCGAACTCGGCATCGTCAACGACGAGCCCGGCGCGATGCGCGACGAACGCACCAAGTAACGTCAGCGTTCGTTCGCCTCTATTGCCTCGGCCACCACTGCTGATGTCACCGACGACGGCGGGGGCGCGAACAACCGTTCAGCGATGTCCACCACCCACGCTCAGCGTTGTGACGACGTATACGGCGACGCACCTCCGCTGACTTCGGCGAGGTTCATCGAGATTCATCGAGATTCATCAGATTCATCGAGATTCATCAGATTCATCAGATTCATCAGATTCATCAAGGGATCACCAAGGAACACACCATGACTACCACGACCACCATGACCACCGCTGTCGAAAAAGTGCTCTACACCGCGAAGGGTCACACGAAGGGCGGCCGCGACGGTGGTGCGTCGCGCAGCTCGGACGGTCGGCTCGACATCCGGCATTCGTCTGCCGGCGCGGCGGGGACCGGTACCAATCCGGAGTAGCTGTTTGCGGCCGGCTGGTCGGCGTGTTTCATCGGTGCAATCGGCTCGCGGCCAGCAAGATGAAGATCAAGCTCCCGGCGGACGTGGCGATTGACGCTGAAGTGGACGTAGGCATGGCCGGCGGCGCGTACCTACTCCAGGCTCGGCTGAACGTCAGCGTGCCGGGTGTGGATCGGGAAGTCGCGCAGCCGCTAGTCGACGCGGCGCACCAGACATGCCCCTATTCCAATGCGACGCGCGGCAACATCAATGTTGTGATCAAGGTTGTGTGAGCAGAGTTACCGCAACGAAGAACGACGTCACATCCCCGCGCTGCCCGATTTCGCCGACTGATCTCTCCGATTGGGACGCGTACACGGCGGCGCAGCAGCACCTGTCGCGCAGTTGGTCTCCCGAGCGATCAGGTGTCTCACGTTCCGGCCTTTCGGATGTGTCGTCCACTTCCACGTGAAGACTTCCGCGCTGACCTCCTGCCGTGACGGTTGCCATCCGGCCGCCGGCGTCACCAAGACGCGTCGCGAGATCCGCCCCGAGCACTCGCTCCTGGGCCGAGGCGCTTCCGCGCATTGGCCTCGCGCCGAGTGTACGAGGCGATGGCACCCGCGGAGTCCGGAGGCCGTCACGCGCATGCTCCTGTTCCGGTCTGCACGGCCGCGGATCTGGACATGCAATTCCGTTCGCTCCACTCGCGGGCGATTCGCGATGCCGCATCGCGCTTCGCCGGTTCTGAGAGTCGCGTCCACTCTGGATTCGCGACTTCCGCCTGCAGCAGGATGTCGCGCACAGCGTCGTTGCTGTACTCCCGCCGCACGTGGATCCACGAACAGGGTTGTCCCACAGCGCCGTCCGGAAGTTGGACGGTGAGTGGACGCAGTGTCTTGCAGTCCGAGGCATCGAGATCCACCGCGCTGTAGTCGGCGAACAGCTGCCTCACGGTCGCTTCTGTCGGCCCGTCCGTCCATCGCACCGTGACGCTGGAGCCGGTCGCGTAATCGCGGCTGCGCACCGTGAAGATGTGACTTGGAAAGTGCGTCCGAAGGCGGGCCCGCATGGCCTTGGCGAGACATGCGGCCGTGAGACGAGGCAATTGATCACCGGTCATTGGTTGCTCCCACTTCGATGCGCTCTGGCCGGAAACTCACGCGGGCAGCTTTCCGCGTTGGACGCGTTAAAAACGCCACCGCGTCCGCTGATCTGCGTCCTGCATGTTAGGGATATGTTCGGTGGTGTCAACGCTAACTTTTGACACCGGAGAAGGCACGTCGGAAGGAGTGTCACCAGCGTGTGCCGCGACCGCACGACATCCTTCTATCGGGGCTGCAGCCGCCGCATGGACGACGTCGACCGTACCGGGTCAGCCGGTCCACGCACCGAGCAAGTCAGGGAGGCCGGCGTCCGTCGTGTCATCGCCGTTCACATAGATCATCTGCGCGCCAGCTCGACGCCGAACGAGGCGTTCTCGAGTCCGTCGGGGTCAAACGTCGTCTGCTCGGTTCATGCGCCCGTGTCGTCCTGCTGCACGAGACAAGACCATTTCGACGATGCACAAAGGGCCCCATGGAGGCGGCCTAACGCCGCAATCCGAGTGTCAACACGCCGACCGTGATGAGGCCGATGCCCATCCACTCGCGCACCGATGGACGTTCGTGTAGAAACAGGACGGCGAAGATCGCCACGAGCACCAGGCTGAGTTTGTCGACGGGGGCGACCTTCGAGGCATCGCCGACCTTGAGCGCTCGAAAGTAGCACACCCAGGACGCGCCGGTTGACAGCGCAGACAGCACGAGGAATGTCCAGGTCTTGGCGCTGAGCGCGAAGGGATCGCTCCATTTGCCCGTCGCCATGACGAAGACGACGAGTACGACGAGGATGACGACGGTGCGAATGAGCGTCGCGAAATCGGATTCGACGCGCGCCAGCCCGATCTTCGCGAAGATCGCAGTGAACGCTGCGAAGAGCGCGGACAACAGGGCCCATTGAAACCAGCTGCTGGTAGGCGATGCCATGCTCTTCTCCCGAGATCGGACGTTTCCGTCGCTTGTCTCTTCTCAACATGCCCGAGGGTTTCCCCTACGGTTCCCGACGTACCGCCCCCCGAGCGCACGCCGCAGGATCGTCGACGGCAAGTGCGGCGCGCGAGAGGCAGCATCGTCATCCTCCGCTCATGTTGCAGCGCGAGGGGTCGCGTCCAATTGTGTGCATGTCCGGCGAGAACCTACCTCCTCCAAGCGTATCCGATTGCGGTCACACCTTGGACTTGCCTTCGGCTCGAACCGAGGGCTGCGGATCGCTTACGAACTCGGCGCGGGAGAGAGGATCTCATGGAGATTGTCCGGCGGGAACTGCAGCGCCGATTTCGGCCGAGGACGCGAGGGTTGCGATTCGGACAGTGCACGCGGAAAGTTGTCTGCGACCGCTGCCTCTCGCCTGTCACAGGCCACTGCGCTCCGGCGAGATGCTCGTCATTGCAATCGCGCTCGGCCTGGTTTGGTTCCTCGCTTGGGCTCATCCGCTGTATCCGCCCGACGAAGGCCGGTATGGGGCGGTCGCTGATGCGATGGCGTACCCGCTGACCGGGGCCCACGCCGATTGGCTTGTGCCGCACTTTCGCGGGCAAGCCCATTTAACGAAGCCGCCGCTCACCTACTGGCTTCAAGCGGCAGCACTGCTCGCGATCGGACGAAACGAGTTGGCGGTGCGCCTGCCCGGACTCATGGCCACGACGCTCACGCTGCTCTGTCTATTCGGCTTTGCCCGTCACGTGCTTGGGACGCGACCGGCCGTGCTCGCAGTTGCCTTAGCCGCCGTGATGCCTTGTGTGCTGCTCGTCGGTCGACTGGCGACCACCGATGCGCTTCTCGCGTGCGCTTGGTTCGCGGCACTCGCAACAGGCTACCTGATCATCGAGCATCGAGCGCCGCGCGCTGCTCTCTCGATCTTTTGGTTAGCGATCGCCGCAGCCTTTTGTATCAAGGGTCCCGTCGGCTTCGCGCCGTTGCTCACACTCATCGCATGGTGCTCGATCAGCGGACGCACGCGGGCACTCTCCGCTCTGCGCATGTCGCTCGGTCTCCCGCTAGCGCTCCTTCCGCTCGGTTTCTGGATCGGAGCGGTAGCCCATCAGCATCCGGAGGCGGGTGGCATCTGGTGGGATGAAACCTTTGGACGCGTCGGAGGCGCCAAGCATCTGCGCGAGCAGCCGTGGTGGTTCTATCTTCCAATCTTCATGGGCGGGATGTATCCGGCGACGACAATGCTCGTGCTTCCCGGGTTCAATCTGCGGGGCTGGCTCCGTTCTGCGCGTGACGTATGGGTGGCTCTGTCCAGCGGCGATCTGCGCGCGCTGCTCCTGATTGCTGTCCTCCTTCCTATCCTCGGGTTCAGTCTTTCCGCTGGAAAGATGCCGACCTATCTGCTTCCTGTCGCGCCAACGACCGCGCTGCTCGTCGCGATCACTTTAGAACGATGGCTGCGCGGCGAGTACGACAAGAAGATCGAGGGCTTTCGAGCGCCAGACGTGCGTCGAACCTTCGCTGTGGTCGCAGCCGTGACTTTTCTGGTTGAGATCGGCGCCGCGCTCTATGTGCGCTCGTCGCATCCTCAGCTCTGGTTGATCGTCCTCGCAATGGCAATTACGCCGATCAGTGCCTTCGCGCTGTGGGCCTATTGGGAGCGCGGTCCCAAGGAAGACTGGCTGCGGAATCGGGAGCGCGGATTTGTGTTCGCATGGGCGGGGCTCGTTGCAGGCTGGATGCTGCTCTTCGCCGTCGAGTCGCGAGCCACACCGTCCATGGGCGGCGACGCCGTCGTCCAGCAGGCGCGAGCTCTGCTCGCCACTCCGACCCCAGTCATCATCACGGTCGGCTTCACCGACCCGACGATCAGCTTTTACAATCTTGGCATGCCGACCATCGAACTCGAGCACTTGTCCTCGCTCGATGCGCTTCAAGCTCCGAACGGAGACGCGGTGATTCTGATGCGCGCAAGTCAGGCTTACGAGTTGTTCGCGCGCGACCCGGAGATGTCTGCGCGACTTCAACCCGGGGGTTCGTGGACGAAGTGGTTCGCTCGCCCAATCCAAGTGTTCGTATTGAGGGGCGGCGCGTCACGATCCTGACATCGCGAATGCGCTGTCAGGGGCACTGGTGCGGGAGATCCCGCAACTGATGACGTCACGTATCATTGACATTTCGCATCGGTGCCGACCGCATCGGCACCCGCCAGAAAAGCCTGCGCTCATGCGTGTCCTTCTTGTTGAAGATTCTCGAAGCCTGCAGGCGTCAATCGCCGAGGGATTGCGACGCTCCGGCTACGCCACAGATATCGTGGGTGACGGACGACAGGGACTGCGACTTGCCGAAACCGGCCAGTACGATGTCGTTATCTTGGACATCATGCTGCCGTCGATGGATGGGCTCGACGTCCTGCGACGCCTCCGCGACACCGGCAGCACGACTGCGGTGCTGATGCTGACAGCGCGCGACACAGTTCCGGATCGCGTGCAGGGATTGCAGCTCGGTGCCGACGACTACCTCGTGAAGCCATTCGCATTCGATGAGCTGCTCGCGCGAGTCCAGGCGATTGCGCGCCGTGCGCACGGTGCAGCGAAATCAGTCATAGATGTAGGGCCGCTGCGCGTGGACATCATCGGGCGCCAGGCGCATGTGGATGGACGGTCCGTTTCGCTGACACCGCGCGAGTTCGGCATCGTCGAGTATCTCGCGCATCATGTCGGAACGCCGGTGAGCCGCGCGGAGCTCGAGTCGCATCTCTACGACGAGTACGCCAAGATCACGAGCAACGCGGTGGATGTCGCGGTCTGCAGCCTGCGGGCAAAACTCAAGGCAGCCGGATGCCCTCCGCTCATTCATACGCGGCGCGGATTCGGTTACGTTCTGAACACCAAGACGCGAACGGAATGACTGCAATCAGGCCCTACTCGATTCGCACAGTGCTCGAATGGCGCCTCACGCTGGGGAGCATCTCGGTTCTTGCGGTCGGCGGTTTGACGCTGTACGCCGTGATGCGTGTCGCGCTGACCGCCGAGTTCGATGCCGACCTGCTGTCCAAAGCTCGTGCCCTCGCCGCCGTGTCACGGGCTGAGCCCGACGAGCCCGGTCATGTCGAGTTTGAGGCGGCTGCGGAAGCGTTGACCGAGTTCCTCCCGCGCACCAGTCCGAACTACTTTCAGATCTGGTTCGATGGCCACGACTGGGTCGTCGCACGTTCGGGTTCCCTGGCGGGCGAGGACTTTCCTGCAGAACGGCCCGCGCATGTCGACGCAGACGGAAGCGCGGTGATGGACGTCGCGCTCCCTGATGGGCGGGCCGGTCGGGCAATCTGGCTGAGAACGATTGCGTTTCCGGAAGAAGTCTCCGATCCGCTGACGGGCGCGATCCGGACGACGAATCCCATTCCAATTCTTGTGGCGGTGGCCACTGATCGCGAGGCGGTTGATCGTCCGCTGCGCATCGTCGCGACAGCCTTGCTCGCTCTCGGCGTCGCAATGGGGCTTGGAACAGTCGTGATCGTTCGCCTCTGCCTCAGGCGCGGGCTGCGTCCGCTCGCTCGTCTTGGAAGCGCTGTCGGAGCGCTTGATGTAAGCAGGCTTCCCGCTGGACTTGCGATCGAGAACGTTCCAGCGGAGCTTGAAGGGATGCGGGATCGCATTAATGAATTGCTCGGGCGCACGAGTGCAGCGCTCGAGCGCGAACGCCGCTTCAGTGGTGCGGCTGCGCATGAACTTCGTACGCCGATTGCCGAACTCCTCTCGCTTCTTGACGTTCGACTGAGGTGGCCGGAGTCGGAAGCGCATTGCATCGCATCGATGCGCGAAGCGCGAACGATCGGCGAATGGATGGCTGAGATCGCGGACACCCTATTGCGTCTCGCTCGGTCGCAGCACGCAGCGACTGTCGCATGTCCCGATCCGACGCCGCTCGCGCCGGTTGTCCGCAAGGCACTCGAGCGTGTGAGCCAATCTGTTGCGCAGAAACGGTTGCACACGAACGTCGATCTCGATCCAGCCGCGGCCTGCTCGGTGGATCCGGGTTCGCTCGGCTCGATTGTCGAGAATCTGTTGTCGAACGCGATTATCTATACGCCTGCCGGCGGAACCATTGACCTCGTGGTGCGAGCCCATGAGTTCGCGATTCGCAATGCACCGGTCGATCTCACCGAGAGCGATCTCCTGCACATGTTCGAGCCGTTCTGGCGCAAGGATGAAGTCCGCACCTCGATCACGAGCGGCACGCTCCACGTCGGTCTGGGACTTTCAATCGTCCAGTCACTCGCTGCTCAGTCGGGTGGAGAGATCAGCGCCGTGCTCGACTCGTCCGACGCGGGAACCCGCCTCAGCGTGCGGGTGAAGTGGCCGCGCTGACTTCGCACCGGCGCAGCGATCAGCCGCGTCGGTTCGTGCCCTTCGTTTCATTCTCCGCTTGCGCTGGCCGAGACCGTTGCGCCTATCGGGCGCTCGCGTGGTTGGCGGTTTCGGTCGCCGGTTGCAGAGGCGGTAAGCAAACCACGAGCGAGCAGATACTCACGGATTCGGGAGAGGTTTTCGTCGAGGTATGCGGGCATTGCCACTTGGCTCGGCTTCCAGTCGTAGCGCTGCGCTTCGCGCAACGCATCTTCCATCGACCACCCCTGATGGAGTATCCGGAACGAAGCGACAACTCCGCCAGTCCGTTGAGTGCCGGCAGCGCAGTGCACAAGCACGGGTTCACCGCGAGTGTCGCTTTCGATGAGGGCGGCCACTGCCCGCGCGTAGGTATCGAAGTCCCCGGTTCCGTCGCCCACCAGCGGAAGACTCAGGACCTCGATGCCCAGTTCGCGCGCGACCTCGCGCTCCCTGATTTTGCCCGGCGGCATGTACTCTGCTTCGGTGAGGTCGATGATTCGTCGAATGCCGTTGTGTTCAAGCACATTGCGGACAACGTGCGGTGACAGCTGACCGCTTCGAAAGACGGTCGGTGTCACTTCTCCAAATCGTCGTGCGATGAAGTAGTCATCCAGCACCGTGAACCAGAGCGCAACGGCGCCAACCACCCCGACAGCGATGATCGCCGCGTTGCGAAGAAACCTTCGAGCGTTGAAGCCGCTGTGCGCGAGAGCGGGAATGAGCGACGATCGGCCCGGCGAGCGAATGTGCATGGCACCTCCAAAGGGCAAACGTACGAGCGCCCGCAGTTCGAACATGAGTGTTCGATGAGGAGCTGTGACATCAGCGGATTCATTGGATCGCGATCAGAAAGGCAGGCCGTGTGCTTCGGTCGATGTTGTGGATGAACTTTTCGGTGAAGCGGCCTATAGGTCATAAGCAGGTCGCTCTCGGAGCAACTTGGCTTGTGTACCGTCTCGTCTGTAAATTCGCGTGTGGAAAAGCTGACGACTCCTGTCGGTTGCCGTCGTCTGCCACGCGCCGCGTTGACTTCCCGTGAT
>JAWXBD010000180.1:0-15610 GCA_034439815.1 Phycisphaerae bacterium | reverse complement strand
GGCCGCTCCGCGGAGCGGCCGTTGTCGGCGAGCGGATCCGTCACTGGTCGGGTGACTGGCTTGGGGCCTTCGGCCGCTGGATTCGAGCTCGGCTGGATCGCCAGCCGCGCGGGAGGCGTGCTGACGGCCGGCTTCGGCGGCGAGATCACAGGCTTCGGCGCCGAGGGAAGCGGCTTCGGCGCGGGCGACGTGACGGGACTGGGTCCGCCCGGCGTGGATGCTCCCGACGAAGACGCGGGCGGCGAGACGAATGCGAAATAGGCAACGACGGCGGCGCCCAAGACGAGGACGAGGGCGGTGATGAGCTTGAGTCCGGACGGCATCGGAGAAGTGCCTTGCTGAAGAACTGTGGCGTGATGCAATCGGGGCTAGGCACTGACTGCTCAGGCTGGCGCGATTGCGGTCGAAGGTGACGAAACGCCGCGCACGTCGAGGTCTGCCTTGCGGCGTTCCTCTTCCTCTTCACGACGGCTGTACACCATCGGCGCGGCGATGATGATGGAGCTGATGGTGCCGGCGACAAGACCGATGAAGAACGTGTATGCGAACGGACGGATCCCGGTGCCGCCAAGCACGATCAGAATGACTGCAGTGGCCAGCGTCGATCCGCCCGTGAGCACAGTACGGCTGAACGTCTGGTTAATCGAGTCATTCACGCACGCGCGGGTGACAAATGGAAGTTTGCCCCTGTTCTCGCGGACGCGATCGAGAATGACGATCGTGTCGTTGATCGCGTATCCAATGATTGCCAGGAGCGCGGCCACGACGTTGAGATCGATGCGGAACTCTTCGATGTACAGCGCGCGGCCGATCGCCGTGTGCGCGAGCCACGGTGCCGCGGCGAGGAAGCCGAGGCAGCAGATCACGTTGAACACGAGGCTCATGATCGCGGCGGTCGAGAATCGCAGCGATCCGAACCGCACCCAGATGTAGAACAGCATCCCGATGAGACTGAGGATGACAGCGACCACGGCAGTCGCTGCGAGATTCTCCGCGACAATCGGCGAGAAGCTCGATACGGCTTTCAAACTCGCCTTCTGCTGCAGAGAAGCGGTGGCAAGCTTCCACTCCAGCTGCGCGAGCTGTTTGTCCCAGACTTCGAAGTCCGTGTTGATCGACGTGAGCAAATGGTCCGAGACGAGGATCGCGACGGATGTGAATCCCTTCGAAGGATCAAGGGGGTCGGCGGGCGTGAGACCGACAACCTTTGTGCGCCGTCCGGCGGTGTCTGAAAAGTCCGGCTGACTGCGCATACGGGTGATGCGCTCAAGGACATTGGCGGTCGACACCGGCGGATCGATCTCGTCGACCACGACTGCGACACCGCCATTGTAATCGGCGAGCGGTTCGCGGATCTCGGGCCGGCCGATGCTGTCGCCGAGCAGATCCCCTTCGATGCGGTACGTGTGCGTCGCATAATCGCCGCCCGCATCCTTGAACTTGAGCGGGAACTGGATGTCAATCTCATCTGCAAATTCGCGGACCACCGCCTCGACGACTGTGTCGGTGATCTTCGACTCATCGTCGAGGGCGACCGCGGGATTGCCGACACGGATCTGGAAGCTGTCGGAATCCGACTCCGCACCGGACTCACCGACGGTCACCACGTTCGCATTGCGGATCTCATGAAGGATCGGATCCTCGGCCGCGGACGCGCCGACCGCGCGGACGCGCTCCTCGACCTCCGCCCGTTTCAGCAGCAGCCGCCCTTCCACGCTGCGAGGTTCGTCGGCCGTGGCCATGCGCGTGGTGAGCGTCATCGCGACGCCGCCCCGGAACTCCGTCTCGAAGATGTCACGGCCGCGGCTCACCACGAGGGCAACCGAGCTGACGGCGACGATGGCAGAGACCAGCCACAGGGCCGTGCGCAGGCTCACCCAGTTGACGCGCGGCGTCAGCAGGCGCGACACGGCGGGAAACACGGTCGGCAGCATGTGCAGCCGATGCATCCCGGCCCAGTCGACGGCCACCATGAACAGTGTGCGGGTGACGAAGAGACTCGCGAAGAGCGCTGTCGCAATGCCGATGAGCATCGTGAGTGCGAACCCCTTCACTTCGGCCGCACCGAACTGATACAGCACCAGCACCACGATGAGGTTCGTGATGTTGCCGTCCACAATCGGCGGCAGCGCGCGGTGAAAGCCGACACGAATCGCGTTGCGCAGCGATTCGCCGCGCAGCATCATCTCTTCGCGCATGCGTTCATAAATCAGCACGTTCGCATCGACGGCCATGGCGACCGAGAGCGCAACGCCGGCAAGACCGGGCAGCGTGAACGAGCCGTCGATCGTCGCCATGATCCCGAAGATCAGCAGCGCGTGCACGGCCAGGCCGATGTCCGCGATGAAGCCCGCGAGGAAGTAGTACGCGATCATCAGCAGGCCAGTGAAGATGATCGAGAGGATCATCGCCTTCTGGCCGAGCGAGAGGTTCTCGGCGCCGATCGAAGGGCCGATGACGTACATCGCAATCGGCTGCGGCGAGATGCTGGCCTCGAGCGAACCGGCCGTCAGCACGCGGATGAGATAGCTGACGTCGGCGTCCGTGAACTGCCCGGTGATGACGCCCGAACCGGAGATCGCGCTGTTCAGATCCGGGGCTGTGTAAACCTGGTTGTCCAGCACGATCGCCATCGGCTGATTGACGTGCGGTCCGGTGAGACGGCCCATGCGGCCGGCGCCCGTCGAATCCAGCTGAAATGCGACCGCCGATCCGCCGAGGCGCTGGTCAATCGTGCGATACACCTGCGTCAATGACCATCGGTCGCCGGAGGAGTGCGTCATCGACTTCGAGTCGGCGGTGTAGAGCAGGAGATAGGTCGAGCCGGCGTACTGGGCTGCGACCAGGTCCCTCGCGGTGGCGAAGTAACCGACCGGATCGCGCTGCAGCGCCTCCAGCTGCTGCGGCGTCTGGTACCACTGCTTGAGATCGTTGAGCTGAAACCAGCGGGCTGTCGCGCTGTCGGTGTTCTGCGGACCGCGCTTGCCGAGCTGCTCGCGCAGTGCCGCGACGTCGACTTCGGGTGACGACGCCTGCACCGCAATGTGGAACTCGAGCACACCGGCGCCGCTGAGCAGCCGGATGAGATCCTCGGGATCGTCAAAGCCGGTCCGCTGCGACATGTAGGCGTCATGCTTCTCGGCGAGATCGTCAACAAGCGGAAGGAGATGCGGAAATTCCGCCTTGATCGACTCGATCTCCCGCGAGCGCGGCGACGGGAGCAGCACCGGCTTGTTCTGGTCATCGAGCGTCTGCCGCCCGGTGAGCGGATCGAGCGACGGCTGCGGTTGCTGCGACAACCCGAGCGCGTTCACGATACGCGCCTCGTTCAGCGTCGCACCGAGGATCTTGGAGCGCAGGCGCCGCTCCGTGATTTCGTTCGCCACGAGACGGTTCTCGATCTCGCTGACCGCAGCCGGGTCCGCGCCGGACACCTTGGCCTGCTCAAGCTCGGCCGTGGCGTTGACGCGAGCCGTGTACGCGGCCTGCAGCGTCCGAAGGTCATCGCCGCGCACACCGCTGGTGCCGAAGGTCTCGGGCGCCTTGCCTGCGGCGAGCGCCTGATCGAGTTCCGTCGGATTCACGATCGCGTTCTTCATGAACGCTTCGAGCGCAGCGCGATACTCCACCTGCAGCTTCCGCACCGCTTCGCTCGGGAGCGGCATGACCACTTCGATGCGGTCACTGCCTTGCGGCTGCATCGCAATGTCGAGCAGGCCCTTTGGGTTGACGCGCTGCTTCAGCACGTCGATGACCTGACCGATCGCCTGCTCGGAATTGCGGCCGCCGCCAGGCGCTTTCACCGCGTAGACGAGGCTGACGCCGCCGCGAAGATCCTTGCCCAGCCGGATGGGCTTCAGGTACAGCGCCAACATAGCAAGGGCGCAGAGGGTGACAATGATGCCGAGGCGGAGGGAGATGTTCTTCATCGCTGTCGAGGGGACGGCGGAGCGTTCGATGCTCGCGACAGAATCGCGGCGAGATCAACGTTCAGCGTGAATCAGAGTGTTCAGAAAACGTGCGTTCAGTCACGCGCCAAGAAGTGTTGCATCGCACGCTCATTTCGTGCTGAGAGATGTTGACTTCGACGCAGCAGGCTCACTTGGCTGTTCGTCCTTCACGGAACTTTCCTTCAGGATCGACACGATCGCGCTGCGGGCAAAAGTGATGCGGGTGTTTGAACTCTCGTCCACCTTGAGGACGACAGTCTCCGGCTTCAGCTCGACCACCGAGCCGATCACGCCGCCGATCGTCTGCACACGATCATGCTTCTTGATGCCCTCCAGGAGCGCGCGCTTCTTCTTCCCTTCGCGCCGGCTTCCCCAGATCATGACGGCCAGGTAGATGATGACGATCGGCGCCATCAGGTACAGGAACCCTGGCCCGGCCGGCGGAGGTGGAGGCGGGCCGCCCGGGACGGCACCGGTGGTTCCCGGCGCAGCAGTGGTCGCTGCCGGACTCGGGCTCGCCGGCACGCCGGCAAGGCTCGGGGCGTCTTGCGTCCCCTGGAGAGCCAGGGTGGGCGCGAACGCGGTCATGGTTGAGAGCGACGGAAAGGACGGAAGCGACGAAGAAGGGAGCATTGGGCAAACTTTGACAGGTTCGGGGTGGGTCCCGTTCTCCCGACATGTGACGGGAGAGCTGGAGCGCCGAGCGTTGACAGTGGGCATTCGTCGACGATCACGTCGACATCGTTCCGTAGCGCGGCAATCGCCGTCCAACATCCGTCAGTACTGAGTCATCCGCCGTGGGAGGGGTCCGGTGGCTCTCCGGGGGGTGGTCGCCTCCGTGACCGGCCTACTTCCCCCGCCACCGGCCAGTCCGCAAGGAACGAGGACCACGCATCATCCGTGATCGCGCGGCGAATGTCCAGCATCAGGCGCTGGAAGTGGCGGAGGTTGTGGAGAGTGACGAGGATCGGCCCAAGCATTTCGTCGGCCATGAACAGGTGCCGCAGGTACGCCCGGGAATAGCCCTGCCCGGCGGCCGAAGCCCCGCTCCGAACCGCGGCTGACCCGTCTCCCGCACAGGCGATGCAGTCACACGTCGGGTCGATCGGCCGCGGATCCTCGGTGTGACAGGCGTTCCGCAGTCGAATGGGACCGGTCTTCGTGAACGCGTATCCGTTGCGACCGTTCCGAGTCGGGAGGACGCAGTCGAACATGTCGACGCCGGATGCGACCGCCATCGCGATGTCCCGCTCGTATCCGACCCCCATCAGGTACCGCGGCTTGGCGTCCGGCAGCAGCGGCGCCGTGAACTCCACGACCCGACGGATCTCGTCCGTTCCCTCGCCGACCGCGACACCGCCGATCGCGTAACCGGGGAGGTCGATGCCGCAGACGCCGTCGACTGACGCTCGCCGAAGATCCAGATCCGTCCCGCCCTGCACAATCCCGAACAGCGCCTGCCGATCGGGATGCGCGTGGTGCCGAACGCACTCCGCGAGCCAGCGGATCGTCCGACCGTGCGCTTCCAGCACCCGCTGCCGATAGCGCGCGGGATCGGTGACCGGCCGACGGGTCGGCGCGGCGGCGTCCTCCGAATCCGGGACTGCGTCCGCGTCCGGTGCTGGTCCGGGATTAGGGCTGGGATTGGGGCTGGGCGGACAATCGTCAAACGCCATGATGATGTCGGCGCCGATTGCATTCTGAATCGCCATCGATTCGCGCGGTCCGAGGCGCACGAGCGAGCCGTCGACGAAGCTGCGGAACGTCACGCCGTCCTCGTCGAGCTTGTTGATGTCCGACATCGAGTACGCCTGATAGCCGCCCGAGTCGGTGAGGATCGGTCCGTCCCAGCGCATGAACGCATGCGAACCGCCGAGCCGCGTCATGCGCTCGACACCGACACGCAGCAGCAGGTGGTACGCGTTGTTAAGAATGATCTGCGCGCCGCACCCGCGGATCTGCCCGGGAAGAATCCCCTTCATCGCGGCCGCGGTCGCGACCGGCATGAATGCCGGCGTATCGAAACTTCCGTGCGGCGTCGTCACGCGCCCCAGGCGCGCCCGATTGGTCGATGTACGACCGAGGATCTCGAAACGGATTGCCACGACGTATGAACTTCCCTACGGCGAGCGCGATGCGTCGCGCAGAAGCTTCTTCTCATGCTCGCTGAGGCTGTGCATGCCATGTTCGCGGATCTTGTCGAGGACACGGTCCAGTTCGATGCGTTCGATCGCCCGATGGCTGTCGGCGCCACGCCCCTGCGATCGTCGCAATTTTCCACTGCGCGATGTCGGATCGGCGCGGCCGAGGAAGTCAAAGAATCCGTGCAGCTGATGCGGCTTGCGGATGAACCAGAATCCCGCGAGCGCGCCGCCAAGATGTGCGGCCTCACCGCCGGCGTTACTGCCCTGCATGACGAGCGTCGCGACAGCAATCACGATAAGGAATATCGCGAGCGTCTTCAGGCGCATCGGGATGATGCCAAGCAGGTACACGACGTCGTTGGGCGAGAGGTATGCCCCCGCCATGATGACGCCGTACACACTGGCGCTCGCGCCGATCAGCGGCAGATAGGGGCTGTTCGGCAAGAACGGTCCTGCCCCGGATGCGCCGGACACCGTCAGCGCAATGCCTCCGGCATTCAGCAGCATGTACAGGACGGCGCCGAAAAGTCCGCACAGCAGATAGAACGCAAGAAACCGCTTGCGGCCGAGGAACTCCTCGACAGCGCGGCCGAACATCCACAGGCCCAACATGTTGAACAGCAGGTGCGTGATGTTGGCGTGCAGGAACTGGTAGCCGAGGAACCGCCAGAACTCGAAGCCGTCGAGCCCGCGGAACTTCGACGGATACATCAGCGCCTGGGCCGTCGTGAACTGCAGATACTTCTGGAGAAACGGCACTTTCCGCATATCGGTGGACGCGATCAGGTCCTGCCGTCCACCGCCGACGTAATAGACGAAGTGACGGACGAACCCGCTGTTGGGACCCGGATCCGCGAACGCCTCGCCCAGATCGCTGCGGGGAATCTGCTGAAACTTCGCCCACAGATCCTGGTTGATGACGGTGATCTCGCCGGTCGGCGCGAGCTTGATCGGCAGCACAGTGCGATCGAGCACGAACACCGCGACGCAGATCGCGATCAGCCAGTTGGTGACGCTCCAATAGCGAACCGCCGCAATCCGGCGACCGGCACCAAACTGGCGCTGGCCCGACTGCTGCGCACGGTAATAGTCACGATCGGCGATGCCCATAGGGAGACGGCGGAGTGTAGCGGCGGATGCTGCGAGCGATCGGGCGTTCCCGAACCCTTCAGCGGCTCTCGCGGCGCCGGCGTTCGGTTTCACGCGCGAGGACGTGCTTCTCCGCCGCGGTCAGGCTGTCGATGCCGGTCGACTGAATCTTGTCGAGGATGCGGTCAAACTCGGCTTCTTCCTTGAGCCGCTTCGCGTCGTCCTTGGCGCGCTGCGTCTCTTCCTTGCGGGCGAGCTTCTCCTGCCGGGCACGTTCCGCGGCGCGCTCCCGCCCTTCTGCGGCGTCCGTCGCGCTGTGCACCGCCGCGAACGACGTGCCCTCGGTGTCTTCAAATCCGAGCTGTTCTTCCGTGAATTCGAGCCGTTTCAGCATCAGGTACGAGGTGCCCGCCCCAAAGATCGCGATGAAGAGGAGCGTCAGATCAGTCGCCACTGCGCCGATCACGCCGAGGACAATGGCACCGATGAGACCGGCGCGGCATGCGACGCGCATCGACCGCGTGTATCCGAGGCGCGGCCAAAGCAGCGCCTGCACAATGCGTCCGCCGTCAAGCGGAAACAGCGGCAGCAGATTGAAGACGAGCAGCGTAAACGTGACCTGGTGCAGAAGGTAGACCAGGATCATCACATCGGAGCTCAGCGCCAATGCGGCCGGAATCTCGACGCGCAACGGCATCGGAATGGCCACCCCCCACCATGCGCCGGTCGTGATCCCGAGCGTCGGAATCGTGACCAGCAGAATCGCGACGTTCACCAGCGGGCCGCCGATCGCCGTCCACAGGTGCGCCACCCACGCATGGCGCGGATTGCAGTACGCAAGCCCGCCGAGCGGCCACATCAGGATCTCATCAGCGGTGCCTCCGGTGCGCCGACACGCAAGGCAATGACCGAACTCGTGCAGCAGGACGACCGCGAACAGGAAACCGATGAGCGCCGCAGTCATGCCGAGTGAGAGCCTCGAAGCGCCGTCATTCGCTGCAGGCCACGCCGCGCGGATGAGCAGGTACGCGATGAGCAGGAGAAACGTGATGTGGATGCGCACGTCGATGTTCGCGGCGCGGAAGAACGGGACCGACCAAGACATCGGGTTGTCAAACGTCGGCCGTGTGCGCGACCAGGATCCGTCGAACCCGCGTCCGTCGCGATCACCATCCGACCAGCCCGCGTCGTCGCCGGCACCCCCGTCGTCAGGCTTGTCACCAGGCTTGCGGAACTTCCATCCCACGACCCTCCTCCTTTCCCTGGCAGAGCGCCAGCCAGAGGGCGAATGCAGCGATGGATTTGCCGTCCCGCAGGGAGCCGTCACGGATCCATGAGCGCAGGGCCGCGACGGACACCAGTTCGACGTCGATCTCCTCGCCCGGTTCGAGGCGCTGCGGCACTTCGCTCAACTGCGTCGCGAGGAATACGTGCATGCGCTCGTCGGTGAATCCCGGCGATGTGTAGAACATGCCGAGCCTGGTGATCGTGCCGGCGCGAAAACCGCACTCTTCTTCGAGTTCACGGGCGGCGGCGGCCTGCGGATCTTCGCCCGGTTCGAGCTTGCCCGCGCAGAACTCGATCAGCCGCTCGTTCACGGCAATCCGCATATTGCGAATCACGGCAACGCGTCCGTCCGCAAGCACGGGGATGACCGTGACCGCGCCTGGATGGCGTACCACATCGCGTCGCATCGCTCTGCCCGTGCGATCGACAACCACGGTCGATTCCACCCGGAAGACGGGACCGGTGTGCGTGATGATCGTGTCGGGTGCTGGCATCGTCATTGACACTGAAGCGATCGTCGACTTGCGTGCGACAGCCGGACCTGCATGATACGGCGACGATGAGTGACGCCGCGGTGCCGACTCCTGGAGCAAGCGACCGGTCCGGCACGCCCGCCACCCCGGCCTTGACCTCTCCGATGGCGTCCCCAATTGCGTCCCCAATGGGGCACTCGGCGGGAGTCGTCCGAGTCGAGAATCTGCACAAGAGTTTCGGCCGTCTGCGGGTCCTCCAGGGAATCACGCTCACGGTGCCGCGCGGCAAGACGACGGTGGTGCTCGGCCCGTCCGGCTGCGGCAAGAGCGTTCTGCTCAAGCATCTCGTCGTCCTGCTGCGACCCGACAAGGGGCGCGTGTACTTCGAGGATCAGCGCGTTGACACGATGCCCGAGCATCTGCTCGGTCCGGTCCGCCGGCGCTTCGGATTCCTGTTTCAGCAAGGCGCACTCTTTGACTCGATGTCGGTGCGTGACAACGTCCGGTTTCCAATGAAGGAAGCGGGCGTTCCGCAGGACGACTGGAGCGCCGAGCGTGTGCGCCACGTGCTTCGGATGGTCGGACTCGAAGAGGCGATCGAGAAGATGCCGGCCGAATTGTCAGGCGGTCAGCAGAAGCGCGTCGCCCTCGCACGAGCGATCGTGCTCGAACCGCAGGTCATCCTGTACGACGAGCCGACGACCGGCCTTGATCCGATTCGCTCGGACATCATCAACGAACTCATTCTGAAGCTTTCCCGCCAGCTCGAAATCACGAGCATCGTCGTGACGCACGACCTGGCGAGCGCGTTCAAGATCGCCGACCGCATGGTGATGCTGCACGAGGGTCACGTGCTGCTCGAGGGAACACCGGAAGAATTCCGGCGCTCCGACGACGCAGTGGTCCGTCGGTTTCTGCGCGGCGAGGCCAGCGATGAAGACCTGGCGGCGATCCGCGCGACGGTCGGAAAAGTGAGAAGTAAAAAGTAAGAAGCACGGATCGGCTTGCTTCCTTCAAACTTCATACTTCATCCTTCGTCACGCCGCCGCGTTCTTCAGCACCGTGATGAACGCCGTCAGTTCGATGACGACCGGCGCGCCGCCGACATTGATGGCGACTTCCTTCGGGCCTTTGGGGTCGGCGCTGATGGTCTCCAGCATCTTGACGACGTCCGCCCGCGGCGATTGACCGATGCGCGGTTCGACGTCCTTGCCTGCGATCGACGTGAAGGCGCGCTGGGCGAGCGGGGCGCTGACCGCGAGAGCGAGAAAGTGTCGCGTTCCGTCCGCGACCACGAGCGGAACGTTCGCGCCTTGCGGGTCGAGCGGAAGGAACCATCGATCCAAAAGTGCGAGGCGGCGGCGGAGGCGCGACCATGCCTGGGGCTGATTCGCCGCCTGCACACTGCGCACGTACGGGTCCCACAGGCTGTCGGGCAAACGGTCGAGAGCCCACTCGTACAGCCCCGGCAGATTGGTAATGACAGCGGTCGGAGAGGCGACCGTGTTCCTCCGGTTGAACACCACTTCCTTCACCTTGTCGACTGGCATGCGGGCGAGCCAGGCAATCGCGTCGGCGACCGGAATCGCCATCACCGCAGCCTGCGGCACCTGCGAATCGACCGCGCCCGTTGCGACGCCATGCAGTTGACGGTGCGTTTCGAGCGCAGCGGCCTCGCTCGTGAAGACGCCGATCATCGTGCGCCCTTCAATGGTCCAGCTCAGCGGGCTCGGATGGCTCTGATGGCGTGCGGCCGGCTTGGCGACCGACTCGCCCTCAGGCCCGCCAGCGGCGTCAGCAGGTCCAGCGACGGCTTCCCCCGCTTGGCTGGTCCCCGCTTGGCTGGTCCCGGGTTGGCTGGTCTCGGGTTGGCCGGCCTCGATCATCTCCTGTGCAATCTTCGGATCGCAGAGAAAGCACCACGTGGGCCGGTCCATCACCCGCAGCCAGTACTCGCGCTGCGAGACAGCGTCGCCCGCCTGCATCTTGAGCGTGATCCTGTCAAGCGCAGCCGTATCCTCCACCGGCGCGAGGGCCGGATTGATCGGGTTCTGCTGCGTCCTGCCCATCCCGCCGTAGACATTCCAAGCCATCGCCGCTTCCTCCTGAGGGAACTCGCTTTCGGTCGCGAACCTCTTTCATACCATCGCTTTCGGTTCCAATGCGGTCCGCCGGACCAACCGAGTCAGAAAATTGGCGAAGATTGCACGCGGCGTCCCTTTCTCCGTCGATGAGGACGCGGCGATCTTCCGATAGCTGACCGCACACCGTGCGGGCGACGAATGCATGCGTGAGAGCATCCGAAATTTTTCGATCGGCATCGTCAGCGCCGTCGGCCTCACGGGGCTGGCCGCGCTGCTGCTGCTGTTCGGCGAGTTGTCGTTTCTGGAGGATCGAACTCCTGTCGACATCGCGTTGAACAGCGCGGGCGGTCTTCGCAAGGGCAGTCTGGTCACCCTGCACGGCGTTCCCGTCGGGCTGATCGACCGGGTGCAGATCGATGCCGACGATCCACGCAGGCCCGTCCGCGTGCGTGCGATGCTTGACCACGGTACCCGCGTGCCCGCGCCAGCGAGCCCCACCGTCGAGGCATCGCTTCTCGGCTCCGGCGCGAAGCTTGAGCTGCAGGGCAACGGCAGCATCGATACTG
The DNA here is from genome assembly GCA_034439815.1 of Phycisphaerae bacterium. Classification (GTDB taxonomy): domain Bacteria; phylum Planctomycetota; class Phycisphaerae; order Phycisphaerales; family SM1A02; genus JAEUIT01. The sequence goes on along the minus strand of JAWXBD010000180.1, from coordinate 4,017 downwards.
GCACGTATTACCCGACTGACGGTGTTCCACTCCTTGCCGGGGAATTCATGCCGATCGACCAGCGGCTTCTGGCGGCTCTCGATCAACGCCTCGCGACCGTCATGGAATCGCTCGCGAGCTTCGACGAATTCGCGACCACCTATACCGCGCTCGGACGTGACCTGAACGATCTGGTCCGGCCCCTTGATCCGGGGAATCCACACGGCCCTCCGAGCGAGGCGAGCCTTCGCACCACCGTCATTCGCGTGAACAGGGCACTCGCCAGCGCGGACGAGGCGATCGCTCTCGCACAGACGTGGCTCGGCGACGAAGCGCTCCGAACCGACGTCAAAGCCGCGGCCGGCAACGCCAACGAACTCTTTGAACGGGCGACGGACACCGTCAACGTCATCGGCGGTCTCGCGGCGAACTTGGACGCCGATCGCGCAGCGCTCGTCATGCGCCTCCTTCCCGTCGTCGACGAAGCACGCGCCGCGCTCAGCGAGGTTCGCCGCCTGATCGACACGGCGACCAATGGCGACGGCACGGTCGGGCGCCTGCTCAACGATCCGAAGCTGTTCAACGATCTCGCTGACAGCGCGAAGCGGCTGAGCGCCGCGATGGCGGCGATTCAAGCTGTCGCTGAGAAGCTGAAGGCGGAGGGGATTGTTCTGAAGTTTTGAATGACTGGCCGTCGAGCGCACGGTCGCGCTCGTCCGCGCGCCGGTCGCTCGCCACAGTGATCGAAGAGGCGGCGCATCGAGTCGGACCGCCTTTGGGTAGGCGCCGTAAAGCAGAGACTGCTGACATTTCGGCGATTCTTGAAAGTCGCACACGTCGGATCGATCGCTACGTCGCGGCGCGTGCGCTTCTCGATGATGTCGTTGCCCACCTCAACGGCGACAGGATCACGGTGGCACCAACCCAGTCGTCATTTGAATCCGCGATTCGTAGCGATGCGCCCGTAGCCCTTGTCGATCGCGGCGCAGGCGAGCATTGATTCGCGTTCATCCGCCGCCGCACCATCGGGCGTCGCTGTCAATGCCGCCGTCGAAGGTGTGTATCCTCCAGGAACCGTCCGTCGCACTCGGCGAAGTTCGCCGCCTGATCGACACGGCGACGATTGGCGACGGCACGGTCGGGCGCCTGCTGAACGATCGGAAGCTGTTCAATAATCTTGTTCGCTTGCTTGCTTGCTCGCTCGCTGACAGCGCGGGTCCTCAGTGAACGTTGCTTCGTGTGTACCGCCATGACGACAATCGTGTGGTTCAGGCAGGATTTGCGAGTCGATGACCACGCCCCGCTGCTGTATGCCGCGGAGCGCGGCGCGGTCGTGCCGATCTTTCTCTGGTCGCCTGAGGACGAGGGCGCATGGCCCGTGGGCGCCGCGGCGCGATGGTGGCTGCATCACTCGCTGACGGGGCTCGCAGCTTCGCTGCAGGCGCTCGGCAGCCGGCTGATTATCCGCAGCGGGCGCGCAATCGACGTTCTGCCCGCGCTGGCCCGGGAATCGGGTGCCGATGTGATCGTGTGTGCACGCCGCTACGAGCCGGCCGCCCGCGCGGTCGAAGCGGCGCTTGCAGGCGCCATGGGCGCTGCGTTCGTCGCTCTGGACGCGTCGCTGCTCCATCAACCCGAAGCGATCCGCACGGGCGGGAACGGTCCGTACCAGGTCTACACGCCCTACGCCCGCAATTGCCGCATGCAAGGTGGGCCATCGCGCCCGCGCCTGGCGCCGGCCGCGCTCGCATCGCCGACTCGCTGGCCTGCAAGCTCGTCGATCACATCGCTCGCGCTGCTTCCCACGATCAACTGGACGGGTTCTATGGCGAGCGCCTGGACACCCGGCGAAATCGGCGCCCGCGCGGCGCTCACAGCGTTCCTCGACGGCGCTGTCGGCACGTATGCGGAATCGCGCGATATCCCCGCCGCGCCCGGCACCTCGCGACTGTCGCCGCATCTGCATTGGGGCGAGATCTCGCCGCGCCGCGCGTGGCATGCGGTGAGCGATGCGCTGCGCAGATCAGGGGACCCGACGACGAAGCGCGGCGCGGAGAAATACCTCGCGGAGCTGTTGTGGCGGGAGTTCGCGCACCACGTGCTCGTGCACTTTCCGCACACACCCGCGGCGCCGCTTCGCGCGGAGTATGCGAGCTTTCCATGGCGCAGCGATCTCGAAGCGCTGCGTGCGTGGCAGCGCGGACGCACCGGCTATCCGCTCGTCGATGCCGGCATGCGCGAGCTCTGGGCCACCGGCTGGATGCACAATCGCGTGCGCATGGTCGTCGCGAGCTTTCTCGTCAAGCATCTCCTGATCGCCTGGCACGACGGCGCCCGCTGGTTCTGGGACACGCTCGTCGATGCGGATCTCGCCAACAACACCCTCGGCTGGCAGTGGGCCGCGGGCTGCGGCGCCGACGCCGCGCCGTACTTCCGCATCTTCAATCCGGTGCTGCAAGGCGAGAAGTTTGACCCCACAGGAACGTACGTGCGGCGCTGGGTGCCGGAGCTCGCACTGCTGCCGGATCGATTCGTGCACGCGCCGTGGAAGGCCCCTGCTGCTGTACTGGAGCGCGCGGGCGTGCGGCTCGGTGTCGACTATCCGGCGCCGATCGTCGAGCACACCGCAGCGCGGATCAGGGCGCTCGCCGCCGCGGATCAGCGCTCGACATAGTCGAGATCAAAATCAAAGCTCTCGCGCATGAAGTAGAGCGAGGTCATCCCGATCGCAATGCACACGAGTCCGACCGTGACGGTGCCACGAGCGACGAGACTCGGGTCAATGACTTCTTTCATCCGCCCGTCCACCATCATGTCGACCGTGACCATGATCCACCAGACGCCGACGATCGGCACGGCAGCGCCGCGCACGAAGTTCGGCGCGCTGGTCGTCACGGTGGCGCGCAGATTCGTTCCGAACTGTTCGCTGGCCACGGTGACAAACAGCACCCAATAGCCGGTCGTCGCGCCAAGGACGCACATGAGCGCGTAATAGGTTTCGGTGCTTCGTCCACCGAACTGCAGGAGCGCGAGGATGGCGAGCGCATACGCCATCATGAAGACAAAGATCACAATCTTGCGGCTGCGCAGCAGCTGACTCAAGAGTCCCGAGGCCAGGTCGCCCAGCACGACACCCGTGTAAGCCCACACGACCACCAGCGGCGCCGCCGGTCCCGGGTCGAGTCCGAGCGACCTGCCGATCTCTGGCGAGAAGATAAACAGCACGCCGCCCGCGAACCAGATCGGCATGCCGACAAGGACAACGCGGACAAATCGCCAGAAGCGCTCCGGCGGCCACAGCAGCATGCGGAGCTTGCCGCGCACGATGCCGGTGTCGACAGTGCCCTTGAAGATGCCGCTCTCGAGCAAACCGACGCGCAGCACGAGCAGCATCAGTCCGAGCACTCCGCCGATCGCGTACGCCGCGCGCCATCCGTGTTCCGGATACGCGGTGATCAGCAGTTGACCGCTGAGCCCGGCGACGACGGCGCCCGCGAGCCCGACCGTCGCGACGATCGTGGTGCCGATGCCGCGCGACCGCTTCGGCAGCAGTTCGCTCACGAGCGTGATGCCGGCGCCGAGTTCACCGGCCAGTCCGAATCCTGAGATGAAACGCAGCACTGCGTACGTGTAGACGTCGACGACGAACGCATTCAGCAGGTTCGCGACCGAGTACATGATGATCGAGCCAAAGAGCACGGCCAGCCGGCCGCGACGATCGGCGATCACGCCCCACACGATTCCCCCGAGGAGCATGCCCGTGAGCTGCCAGTTGATGAGCAGCCGACCCCAGCGCGCGGGATCCTCGCCAATCGAGGTCAGGCTTGGTGTGCGCAGCACCGTGAAGAGAATGAGGTCGAAGAGGTCAACGAAATAGCCAAGGGCGGCCACCAGCACGGTGAGGGTGACCACGCGATGCGGATGGAGATGTAACGCATCCGGCGGTTCAATCGATGGTGCGGCTGCCACACTGGACGATGCTACTGGAAGGACTCCGCACCGGGAGGGCGCAATCGACGCGCACACTCGGCGCGGCGC
>JAWXBD010000179.1:0-21780 GCA_034439815.1 Phycisphaerae bacterium | reverse complement strand
CCTCGAAGCGATCGACATGGACAGCTACCGCGTCGAGAAGAAGGCGGTGCTGAAGATCGCGCTGGCCGACCAGGACGCCGAGATCGAGCCCGTGCCGACGGATGCCAGCGGTCGCAAGGCCGAGCCCGAGCTGGATCGCCTGAGCAACATCCTGAAGACCTTCAACGAGCAGTTCGGCACGTTGTTCGGCGACACCGATCGCGTGGCGAAGCGGATCCGCGATGACATCGCACCGAAAGTCGCCGCCGACGCGGCCTACCGGAACGCCAAGGAGAACACGCCGCACACCGCGCGCATGGCGCACGACCAGGCGCTCGGCAAGGTAATGCACTTGCTGCTGAAGGACGACACGCAGGTCTACAAACAGTTCGTCGAGAACGACTCGTTCAAGCGCTTCGTGGGCGACATGGTGTACGCGCTCACGAGTCAGGGGTGATGCGCTGAGGGCGCGGGCTAACAACAGCATGCAGCGGACGGCGCTGCGCGCCGCCGCTGATGCTGAGCGTTAGCCAGATCCGAGGCGGGTCCGGGCGCCGCTTGGCTTTGACGCTTTTCCGTTGCACGGACTCCGTGCAACCGGTATCCTCCCGGCATGATCGTCTCCTTCGGCGACCGAGAGACGGAGCGGCTTTACAACTCCCGCTCACGCCCACGCCGCTTCCCTCCCGATCTCGTCAAGGTCGCCCTCCGCAAGCTTGATCTCCTCGACGCAGCACACGACATCGCCGACTTACGCGTTCCGCCCGGAAACCGCCTCGAACAGCTCAAGGGCAACCTTCGCGAGTTCTGGTCGATCCGGGTCAACGACCAGTGGCGAGTGATCTTCCGCTGGGCGTCCGGCAACGCTCTCGACGTCCGCATCTTGGACTACCACGCCTGAGTTCCCCATGATTCCGACCAATCGCACCCCCACTCATCCCGGCGAGATCCTTCTTGAGGAGTTCCTCAAACCTCTCGGCGTCACGCAGGTCGCCTTCGCCGAACACATCGGCGTATCGCTGCAGCGGGTCAACGAGATCACGCGCGGCCGGCGCGGCGTCACGGCGGAGACCGCGTGGCTCTTGTCTCGCGCGCTGGGCACGACACCGCAGATGTGGCTCAACTTGCAGGCCAACTACGACCTGTCCCGCAGCAAGCCTCGGCGTTCGGTTCGGCGTCTGGGCCGGACTGGCTAATATCAGAAGGAGTTGTCCGCAGATTTCGCAGATTCCGCAGATTCAACGGATCGCGGGGAGTCGACGATTCGCTCCGGCGCTCGGCCGCTACCGTCCTCCAAGCGCCCGGCGCACCATCGTCGCCCGCGTTTCCTTTAAGTCCGCATCGGCCTCCGTCGTCTGCGTCGTCACGCGCAGATGAGCCGGCTGGATCTGCAGGAAGAGACGGTTGACTGTCGCCAGTTCGACTTCGGGAAGGCGGCCGAGGCATACGCCGAGGCGGATGCGGCTCAGGAATTTCATCGCTTCGTCGAGTGAGAGCAGTCGCGCGCTGCGCAGCACGCCCAGCGCGCGATGCACGCGGTCTTCGACCACCGTGCCGCTCTGCTCAAGCAGCACGCGCCGCGCAGTGCGCTCGTAATCGACCAGCTGCGGCACGACGAGCTTTGCGAACATGTCGTACAGGTCCTGCTCACTGCGGCCGAGTGTGAGCTGGTTCGAGACTTGATAAAAGTCGCCGACCGCATCTGAGCCTTCGCCGTAAAACCCGCGCACAGCAAGATGCAGATCCTTCGCGGCGTGACGGACCTTCTCGATCTCATTCGTCAGCTTGAGTCCAGGCAAGTGCAGCATCACGGAGAACCGAATGCCGCAGCCGACGTTCGTCGGGCACGCGGTGAGATAGCCCCAGCGCTGCGCGTATGCGAAGTCGAGCGAGTGCTCAAGCGTGGCATCGAGCTTGCTCACGCTCGCGAAGCAGTCATTGAGGCGCGAGCCGGCGAGCAGCACTTGCAGACGGAGATGATCCTCTTCATTCACCATCACCGACAGCGACTCGTCACTGGAGATCGCCACGGAACGCGGCGCCTGCGCCTCAGCGAACTGCTTCGAAATCAGATGTCGTTCGACGAGCAGCGTGCGGTCGATCGCCGTGGCCTGCATCAGATTCACCCACACGATGCCGGTCGCCCACTCGTCGGGGAACCGCGCCTGCTGCACCACGCGCACGACTTCGTTGCGCTGCGGCGCTGTCGCCTTGTTGACGAACGGAAATCCGGCGATGTTCCGCGCGAGCCGCACGCGACTCGACACGACCACATCGGCGTCGGGTCCCGGGTTGATTTGCCACACACTGGTGTCTGCGAGTCGCATCACGGAATTGTCGGCTCTCTTTCAGCGCTCACGCTCGATCGGTCGGGCACCCAGTTCGAGTGCCGGGCTCGGCGTCGGCGATCACTTCGCTCGACAGATGCAGCAGCTGATCGCGCACTTTCGCGGCGCGCTCGTACTGCTCGGCGGCCACAGCCTCGTCGAGCTCGCGCGCCAGACGGCTGCGCAGTTCGAGCCGCGCCGCGGCATTGCGGCAGTCGCGCGGCGCCTTGCCGCAATGAAAGTTCGCCCCGGCCTGGGCGCGTTCAATCAGCCCGGACAGTTCCGCGTCAAACGCCTTGTAGCAGGCTGAGCAGCCGAGAAGACCGCTCTGGCGAACGTGCGCGAATGTCAGACCGCACTCGGGGCAACACTTGATGACCTTGGCGATCTTGCCTTTGCCGAGCGCGCCCGGAACCTTCGCGCCTGCTCCGACGACCGCGAATGGCGTCAACAGATGTGCGACCGGCTGATGCGCGGGAACGGCGTATCCGTGCGCGGCAGCATGCTCCTCGCAGAGATGCACCTCGACGGTCGCCCCGTTCTTGATGACGAGCTCGTGAACAACGGCAGGTTTATCGCAATGGTCGCAGTTCATACAAAATTCCGGCACCCCCCCAACACGGCGGCCTCACCCACACGCTCACGATGCCGTGCCGACCGTGACACAGTACTCGTCGCGAACGCACTGAGCTTGAGAAAAGCGGCTACTTCCCGCGGGCTATCGGCGCTGCTCCCGTCGCGTCCACGACAGCAGCGCGGATCGCAGCGAGACAACGCAGCAGCGCGGGAACGCTTTCGAGCGGCTGCATCGTGCTGGCGTCAGATCGCGCTTCGGACGGCGTAGGGTGGCACTCGATAAAGAGTGCCTGCACGCCGGCGGCGACCGCTGCCCTCGCGAGCAGCGGAGCGCGGTCGGGACGTCCGGCCGTCGAGGTCCCGTCGCCGCCCGGAAGCTGTGTCGAGTGTGTGACATCGAAACAGACCGGACGTCCGAACCCCATCATGTCGCCCACGCCGATGAAGTCGTTGACGAGCCGGTGATACCCAAAGAATGTGCCCCGCTCGGTCAGCATCATCTGCCGACATCCGCCTTCCTCAAGCTTGGTGATGACATTCCACATCTCGTCCGGCGCCATGAACTGCCCCTTCTTGATGTTTACGGCCCGGCCAGTCGCCGCAGCCGCGACCAGAAGGTCCGTCTGTCGGCAGAGGAAGGCGGGAATCTGCAGTATGTCGACGGCCTCGGCGGCGGCGCGCGCCTGTCCCGGCTCGTGGATGTCCGTCGTGACGGGCACATCCAGATCGTCGCGCAGTCGGGCGAGCCGTTCGAGACCGGCACTGCTGCCAGGCCCGCGTGGCGAGCGGATGCTCGACCGGTTGGCCTTGTCGTAACTCGCCTTGAAGACATAGGTCAATCCGAGGTCACGGCACGCGTCGCGGAGCGTCTCGCCAATCCTGCGGTTGATGTCGTCCGACTCCAAGACGCATGGGCCGCCGATCACGAGCAGTGTCTGATCGGGGGCCGAGAACCAGTCATTCAGCACGCCCGCCGGACGATCCTTGCGCGGCGGCAGAGGCGTGGCGGGCGGCGGGGCGGAAGGAGGCTCAGGGGCGGGTGGAGTCATGCGGACGACAGCAGTGTGAAAGTGGAGAATTCGTAAAGCAGTCGCAGGCGAGAGTCTAATCCCGAGGCGCGACGATTGCTCAATCCCGACGACATGAGACGACATCAAGGGTTGGCCGCAAGCCGGGCGCTGCGCGTGCCGAGAAAAGATAGCTCCTGCGCCGACTATCAAAAAGGCGCCGGACGACGGGGCACACGGCGTCGTGGCGCCAGCTCGGAATCTCCCTCGCGCGAGCTCAACGTTTTGCGAAGTGACGGATCCTTCCGTCGATCCTCGCGGATTGTGTTGAGCAAGGAGCGGACAATGACGGAGGAGGCACAACATGTCGGCGATGCCGCATGAGCCCGAGGCTTTTGGGGAACAGGTTCTCTTCATTCTCAAGCGCCACTTTCCGGAACGCACGGTGGTGCTCGCGGGGCCGATGGACGTCGTCATCGACGGTCGCCATCTTGGTCTCGACAACCTGTTTCGCATGGTGCTCCGCGATCCCGACAACGGTGTGGAGATCGTCGAGAACTACCTCGAAAAGCTGATCGAAGGGGACACCGTGTCCGGCGCACCGCTGCCGTTCGCGATCGCGCGTTCGCGCATCATGCCGCGCATCCAGCCGATCTCGATCTTTCAGCATCTCGATCGGGAGCAGGTCGCACACATCGAGTTTGTCAACGGCACCGTCGTCGTCTTCGTGATCGATCTCCCGCAGATGACGGTGAGCATCACAACGGAACAGATGCTGAAGTGGGGCGTGTCACCGGATGACCTCGAGGAGATCTCGCGCGAGAATCTCGGACGCTACGCCCCCGATCTTTCCATTCAGATCATCGACAGCAAGGAAGGCGGCCGCGCCGCGATCGTCAGCCGGCAGGACGGCTATGACGCCGCCAGGCTGCTGCTGAACCGGCTGTACGACAAGCTGGCACCGGAACTCAAGGGCGATTTCTACGTTGCGACGCCGGCACGCGACACGTTTCTCGCGATGACGTGCGATCCGCCGCAGTTTGTCGAACGGCTCAAAGGCCGGATCGAAGCTGATTACCGGCGCCTGCCATATCCGATCACGAACAATCTGTTTGTGGTGACGCGCGATGGTGTCGCGGGAACCGCCGCCTGAAGAGCTTCACGCGAACTTCACGATAAACACCGAAAGTCTTTCGGGAAAAGACCGAAACACTCGCCAACGATACTGGCTTGTCGCTTCTCTGCGGCGCGCCATCGCTCGTCGTCGCAACTGTTCCGTCCTATCCGTGGAATTCTCGCTTCATGCGTTCAAACGCCCTTGCATTTGTCGCCGGTGTCCTCAGTGCAGCGGGCTGCGCCGCAGGCATCCTCAGCAATCATCCGGAGGCGTCCGTCAGGTCGTCCGCCGGAGCGTCGGTTGGCGGGACTGTCATTCCGACGCTGTTTGATGTCGTGAACGTGACGCCAGCTGCGCCTGCACTGGAGGTCTCGGTACCATCTCCGCTCCCGCGCCGCCCGGTCGCCGCACGCCGCACCGCGCCGGCGGCTTCTCGCGCCGACAATGCCCTCCACGATTCCCACTCCGCTTACGCCGTCGTCCTGCACGATTCTGCTGATCGATAATTACGATTCGTTCACGTTCAATCTCGTGCAGCGATTTGGTGAACTCGACCGCTCAGTAAACGTGGCGGTTGTCCGCAATGATGAAATTGATGTGGCCGAAGCCGAGCGCCTGGCACCAGCCGCGCTCGTGATCTCGCCGGGTCCGTGCACGCCCCGCGAGAGCGGCGTTTCCCCGCAGCTCATCACGCATTTCAAGGGACGCATTCCGATTCTCGGGGTGTGCCTCGGGCATCAGGCGATCGGCGACGCGCACGGGATGACCGTGCGACGCAACGACGTGCCTGTCCACGGCAAGACGTCGCCCATTTGCCACGACAACCAGGGGGTCTTTCGAGGGCTCTCCAATCCGTTTCTCGCGACGCGCTATCACTCGCTCATTGTGGAAGCAGCGACGGTCTCCGAGGAGTTCGCCGTCAGTGCATGGACCGAGCGAGGCGATGTCATGGGACTGCGCTGGCTCGGCGCGGGGAGCGCGACGGCACCGATGGAGGGTGTGCAGTTTCATCCCGAGAGCTTCTTGACCGTGGAGGGGCCAAAGCTCCTCGCGAACTTCCTCGCGTACATTCCTCGCGCTCCGAACTCGCGCCGCGACTGAGCCGACACGGTCGCGACGTTCACGTATCATTCCGACCCACCATGACCGACGTGAGCACCTCCATCGACGCGACGACAAGCCTCTCCGAATCACCGAGCGACATCTGCAAGCTGGTGCTCGTGAGCAAGACGGACGACGTGATCGTGGTCAGCATCCCGGGGACCGACTACCGGCTCCATCTGCGCCCAAGCGTGCCGGCGAGTTCGATCGCCGCGCAGGAAGGCAAGCGGATCCGCGGCCGGGTGCGCGGACGCGCGCTGCGCATTCACGGCGCCGCAGCGGGTGGACGATTCATCGAACCGATCTACGGCCATCCGCGCATCGTGCAGGGCACTGTCGCCGTTGTGGACGACCGGCTCAATCGGCTGCTCGTCGACATGGTGATTCCGGTATGGCTGGATCTCGCCGAAGGGCAGCGCGCGACGGAGTTCTCGGTTGGGCAGACTGTGAACATGTATGTCGAGAGCGGGATGATTTTCGTGCCGGCGTGATCGGCGCGGACACGGTCTCGGTGGCGGGGCTCGACGGCCCCCATGCAGCCGGTACGCTGGAGCGAGATGGGTCAGAGTCCGCAACGAATTCCATGGCTCATGACTCTTGCGGCGGTGCTGATCCTCTCTGGAGTGGCGTTTGACTTCGCGCGCGATCTTGTCCCGCGTGCAATCGAGGCGCTGCAGCAGGGCCGCTTCGAGATGACGGAGACTGTGGGCCGGGGAGTCGCTGGCGGCACCGGCAAGCCGACAACATGGGTTGTGCACGGTGCGCGGGCAACGAGCATCGGCTTGGCGATTCTTCTCGGCGTCTGTGCCGTGATTTTGCTCGGCCGCGATGCACTCGCGGCCGCGATGTCCACGTCGATCGCGTCGATCATCCTTGTGATCAGTCTGTCTTTGACGGCGCCAAGATCCTGGCAGCGTATGAAGCCGGCATTCGTCGGCAATGCGCCTCCGACAAACCCCGACCCTTCAGACCGGAAGTGAGCGGGCGAGTGAAAGCGCGCCCGGCCAAACCCGCAGCGGCGGATTCACTCCGCCGCGCCCGCGGCGCAAGAGCGAGTGTGCGCCCGGAGGGCGCTACGGATCGCCATTACTTGATACTCAGCGTCCGCCGCTCGGTGCCAGATTTGTTCGACACAGTGACGAGCCCGCAGCCCTTCTCGTCGGCATTGATGCGCGCGATCTCCTGCGAGTTCTCGTTTCGCAACGACAGCGCGCCGGATTTCGCTGCGAGATCAACCCCCAGCGCCGCGGCCGACTTGCCCGCGCCGTCCGCGATTTCCACGCGACCGCCGCCGCTGTTGCCTTCGAGCGTGAGCATCCGCTTGCCGGCGAAGACGATGCCGATGCCGCCGCTGTCCGAGCCACCCTGCGCCAGAATCATCGGGTGACCATCCGGCGTACAGACGGCCATGCGGCCCGCACCTTCGTCACCGGTGCCGAGCGATATCGCCGTCGTGCTCTTGCTGTTGAGGACGTGAAGGATGCCGCCGCCATTCGCGCCCGCACCGCCGGTCATCGTGGGCCTGCCGTCCGCTCCCGTCACCGTGAACGATCCGCCGCCGATGTCAGCACCGGCTGCAAACGCCGGCACGCCCGCAGCGTCCACGAGTTCGAGCGCGCCGCCGCGTTCCGTCGTCCGCAGCGCGCCGACCATGCGGCCGTTGTTGTCGGCGATGAGCGCGAGACCGCCGCGATCGGTCACCGACAGTTCGACGAGCGGACGTCCCAGCGCGTCGCACGCAGCGATGCCCCCGCCGCGCGCCTCGGCGTTGAGGAGCACGCCGGGCTTGCCGATCGTGTTCTGCAGCACGAAGGAGCCTCCGCCGCGCGAGGCGGCGAGTCGTCCGTTCATGCGGCCGCCGACGTCATACACCTCGTAGCGTCCGCCGCCGTCGCTCGCGAACGCGCCGAGTGCCGGCCTTCCTTCGAGGTTCCAGATCGAAAGGTCGCCGCCGTGCGCCGACGAACTGAGGCGCGCCGAGTTCATGCCCCCGGTCGACCAGAGATCGAGCTGACCACCCTTGGCATTCGCTGCGAACAGCCCGACCACCCGATCCTGCTCATCGACGATCTCGAGCCGCTTGGTGCGGACCACCGCGAATGACTCGGGGGCGACCGCGGCGAACAGCAGGCCCATCCCCATCATCGCCACCAGCAGCGCCAGCACGCGGCTACGACGTGCCGCCCGTTCGGCGGTGCGCCGGGTGGATGCGAGCTCGCATTCGAGCGCGTCCATCCGCGTGATCAGTTGGCGGGCGATCAGATTGGGTGTGGTGGAGGGATCGAGCGACGCGGCCGAGGTGGAGTCGTGGTTCATGCGCTGCGTTTCCGAAATCTTCAGGGCGTTGCAAAGGGAAATCGAACGAGCAATGTGCTGGCGGCAGATCAGTAGCATACGACCCACTGTGCACGGCACGAGTCGTCGCGACCGCATCGATTGAGGAGTCAGTTCATGAAGAGGGGCAAGAAGTCAACCGCGAAGTCAGCGTCGCGGAAGAAATCTGGCCGCAAGCCGAGCGAACGAGCAACCGCCGCGTCGCTTGCGGCAATTGGCGAGGTCGCGCAGAACGATCTATCCGACTCTGGTCCATTGGGCGGTCCATTGGGCGGTCCATTGGGCGTCGCGCTCATCGGCACGAAGTTCATGGGCCGCGCGCACGCGAACGCATGGTCGCAGGCGGGACGATTCTTCACGCTTCCAACTCCCGTGCAGCTGCGCACAGTGGCCGGGCGCAACCGGGAAGAGACCGATGCGTTTGCGCGGCGCTGGGGTTTTCGCCAGTCGACGACTGACTGGCGATCGATTCTCGCAAACCCCACGATCAAGCTCGTCGATGTGCTGACACCGAACCAGCTGCACGCGGAGATGTCGATCGCGGCACTCGAGTCGGGCAAGCACGTTGCCTGCGAAAAGCCGCTGGCATCGACGCTCGCCGACGCCCGCAGGATGATGCTGGCTGCGAAGAAGGCGGCGGCCGAAGGGACGCAGACGTTCGTATGGTTCAATTATCGCCGCTGTCCCGCGATCGCCTTCGCGCGGCAGCTGATCGCGCGCGGCAAACTCGGCCGCATCTACCACGTGCGCGCCTCGTATCTGCAGGACTGGGGCAAGGCGAGCACGCCGCTCCTTTGGCGCTTTCAGGCGGACCAGGCGGGCTCCGGCGCACATGGCGACTTGAATGCGCACAGCATCGACCTGGCGCGATTTCTCACCGGCGACGAGATCACGGAAGTCGTCGGATCGATCGAAGAGACGTTCATCAAACAGCGTGCGATTGTCGCGAACGCCGGCGCTGCACGGAAGGGGCGCTCGGGAGCGAAGACGAAATCACGCAAGTCCGAGGCGACCGGCCCCTCGACCGTGGACGACTGCGTGCTCTTTCTGGCGCGGTTCGCGTCCGGCGCTCTCGCGAGCTTTGAAGCATCACGCCTTGCGACAGGCAATCAGAATCGCAACGCGATCGAAATCAACGGCGAGCTCGGATCGATCAAGTTCGACTTCGAGCGCATGAACGAACTGCAGTGGTGGGACGACACACTCGAGAGCGGACTGCGCGGATGGTCGCGCATCATGTGCACGAACGGCAGCGATCATCCGTACGCGAGCGCCTACTGGCCGGCGGCGCACCTGATCGGCTATGAGCACTGCTTTATCAGTATGGCGGCCGACATTGCAGGCGCGATCCACGGCAGGAAACCCGTCGTGAAGCTGCCGGACTTTGAGGACGCGTATCGAACGCAGTGCGTGCTGGAAGCGGCGATCCGCTCGGCGCGCGAGCGGCGGCCGGTGGCGATCAGCGAGCTGGCCTGAGCCAGCTATCCGTTCCACTACACTGGGTTTCCACGTGACCACGATCTCCACCATCGAGCGCGACCAGATCGCGACCACGCTCGCGCGAAGTATCGACGCGCTGCGGCTGCTGCAGCGCGGCGACGGACATTGGTGCGCTGAACTCGAAGGCGACTCGATTCTGCAGAGCGAGTACATCCTCATGAAGTGGATGCTCGGGCAGGAGCGCGAGCCGCTTGTCGATGGTCGTGACGGCGCGGACGTCATGCGGCGCCTCGCGAACAAGCTGCGGGCGCAGCGCCGTGCTGGTGGCGGCTGGGGGCAATATCCCGGCTCGAGCGTCGACGTCTCGGCAACGGTCAAGGCGTACCTGTGTCTGCTCCTGGCGGGGGACGATCCGCAGTCGGAAGCGATGCGTCAGACGCGCGATCTCGTGCGCGGTCTCGGCGGTGCTGAAACCTGCAACTCGTTCACCAATTTTTATCTCGCGGGGCTCGGTCAGATTTCGTGGGATGCGGTGCCGGCGATTCCTCCCGAACTGGTGTGGCTTCCCAAGTGGTTCTACTTCCACATGGACAAGTTGAGTGCGTGGAGCCGCACGATGATTCTTCCGCTCGCGATCATGACCGCGCTGCGGCCGACGCGCGAGCTGCCGGACGCGTGCGACATCGGCGATCTGTTTGTGTCGCAGGACGCACGCCATCGCCTGAAGCTGCGAGCGGACGTGCCGGGGCTGTGGCGAACCTTTTTCGGCAAGACCGATGCGCTCCTGAAACTGGCGCACGCATACGGCGGATCTCCAAAGCGCACCGACGCCATCCAGGCGGCGCTTGACTGGATCCTCGCCCGCGCGGGTCAAGACGGGCCTGCTGCGACGGACGGCCTCGGCGCGATCTTCCCGTCGATGGTGTACATCCAGATTGTCTTCAAGGCGCTCGGGTTCGATCGCAACCACGCGCTCGTCCAGCGCGCGGAGCGCGAGCTTGATGCATTTCTCGTCACCGGGTCAGCGTGGGACCGCGATGGGCCAACCATGCACGTTCAGCCGTGTTTCTCACCGGTGTGGGACACGGGCATCGCGGCGTATGCGTTGGCCGACTGCGGCCTCGAACACTCGGACGAAGCCTTCGCAGCCGGCGCGTGGCTGCGCAGCAAAGAGTGCCGATTCGTTGGCGACTGGAAGAACAATGTCAGCGGCGCGATCCCTCGCGCGATCGACGGCAGCGGCTGGTTCTTCGAGTACCACAACGCGTACTACCCCGATGTTGATGACACCGCGATGGTGGCGATGGCGCTGCGGCGCATCGGCGGCACGGAGAATCTCGCGGCGAGCGAACGCGGCGTT
This sequence comes from Phycisphaerae bacterium, assembly GCA_034439815.1. Taxonomy (GTDB): domain Bacteria; phylum Planctomycetota; class Phycisphaerae; order Phycisphaerales; family SM1A02; genus JAEUIT01. The sequence goes on along the minus strand of JAWXBD010000179.1, from coordinate 10,539 downwards.
GCGTGGATCTTTGCCATGCAGAACGACGACGGCGGATGGGCCGCGTTCGACCGTTCGCGCGATCGGCGCATCCTCGAATACATTCCGTTTGCCGACCACAACGCGATTCAGGATCCGTCGTGTCCCGACATCACGGGGCGCGTGCTCGAGTGTCTCAGCTGGCACGGCATCCGCAACGATCACCCGAGCGTCCGCAAGGCCATCGGATTCGTGAAGAGTCATCAGGACGCCGACGGCGCGTGGTTCGGCCGCTGGGGCGTGAACTACATCTACGGAACGTGGCAGGCCGTCATCGGTCCGATCCGCTGCGGCGAAGATCGCAGGCAGCCGTGGATTCAGCGGGCCGGCCAGTGGATCAAGAGCGTGCAGCACACGGACGGCAGCTTCGGCGAGAGCGCCATTTCATATGACGACCCGCGGCTGAAAGGCCAGGGTCCTTCGACGGCCAGCCAGACCGCGTGGGCGGCGATGATCCTGCAGGAAATTTACGGCCAGGACGATCCGGATCTCGTGCGCGCGATCCGTTGGCTGTGCGGCACGCAGCTGACTGTGGAAGACGCGGCACACGCCGCGACCAACCCTGATCGCGATCCCGCGGGATCGTGGGTCGAAACGGAATTCACCGGCACAGGATTCCCGCGCGTGTTCTATCTGCGCTACCACCTGTATCGCCTGTACTTTCCCGTCATGGCGATCGGGCGATTCTGCGCGGCGCATGGCGTCCGGCTGGCGGGCACGTCCCGCATCGCGCGCGATCGGGCGCCAGCTCGGCGCGAAGAAGCGGTGATCAACGCATGAGCCGTCTGACGAGCCATTTCACGCAGCTCACCAGCGCGCGACTGCGGCCGCTCGTTGCATCGGACGCCGCATCCATCGCGGAGCACGCCAATGATCGCCGCGTCTGGCGCAACCTGCGTGATCGCTTTCCACATCCGTACTCCGAGCGTGACGCCCTCGACTTCATCACGCTGTTCGCGTCGCGGTCGCCGTGCCTGCACTTCGGCATCGAGGTCGATGACGCGGTCGTCGGCGTGATCGGATTGGAACCTAAGAGCGACGTCGAGCGCAACGGTGCGGAAGTCGGCTGCTGGATCGGTCCGCACTACTGGGGGCGAGGCATCGCGACAGAGGCGCTGCGCGCGGTGACTGCGTACGGCCATCGGGAGCTGGGGTTGCTGCGGGTCTTCGCTCTCGCGTTCGCCTGGAATCGGGCGAGTATCCGGGTGCTCGAAAAGGCCGACTTCGTGTTCGAGGGGTGCATGCGTGCGGCAATCGTCAAGGACGGCGAGATTGTCGACGCGCTGATGCATGCCCATGTCCAACTTCCCGATGGACAAGTTCCCGATGGACAACTTCCGCCGTCTCGTCCCCCGCCATTTTCATAGACTGCGGCGATGCGCCGATTGCTCCTGCTCGCGTGTGTCGCTGTGCCGTTGGCGGGGCGACAGCCTCTGGTCGCGCATCCACCCTATCTCCATGACGCCCGCATGGGTGATGACGGTCCGTGGCTGGCGGTCGACAAACAGTCGCGTCCCGACTCGTTTCGACAGCTTGAGGAGATTCTGCCGACACCGAACGACCAGCGCACCGCGTCAGGCGCGCCGGGCGCCAACTACTGGCAGCAGCGTGCAAGTCATGTCATTCACGCGACGCTCGACGACGAGGCGCACGCGATCAGCGGCCGCGAACGTGTGCGCTATGAAAATCATTCGCCTGATGCGCTTTCATATCTGTGGATGCAGCTCGATCAAAACCGATTTCGCTGGTCTTCGACCGGCGAGATGGCGGAGCGGGCGCCCGATCTGACGAAGGCTCAGTCCATCAAATGGCTGAAGGGGATCGTGCTGCAGCAGTCGTGGGAGGGGGGCTTGACGATCGGGTCCGTGACAGCCGCCGACGGCAGCGCGCTCGCGCACACGGTTGTCGACACCATGATGCGCATCGATCTGCCGACGCCGCTCGCTCCCGGCGCGACGTTGGAGTTCGACGTTACGTTTTCGTTTCCCATCATCAACAGCGATGTGCAGCGCGCCCGGTCGAACTATGAGCTGCTGCCCGATTCGAAACTTCCGATCTATGAAATGGCGCAATGGTTTCCGCGCATGGCTGCATACACCGACGTGAACGGATGGCAGCACAAGCAGTTTGTAGGATCGGGCGAATTCACGCTCGAATTCGGTGATTACGAGGTCGCGCTCGATGTGCCGGATCACTTCGTCGTGGCGGCAACCGGTGAGCTGCAGAATCCGGCCGACGTGCTGTCTGGCGAGCAGCATGACCGACTGCGCGCCGCCGCAACGGCCGAGCGTCCTGTCTTCATCGTGACCCCCGATGAAGCGCGCGCCAACGAGCAGCGCACGGCGAGCGGGCGCAAAGTCTGGCGATTCGCAGCCAAGAACGTCCGCGACTTCGCGTGGGCCGCCAGCCCCACGTTTGTGTGGGACGCGCTCGGCGTGAAGGTGCCGGGCGCGCGAGAGGACGGTGTGCAGACGGCGCTCGCCATAAGTTTCTATCCGCCGCTCGCTGCGGAACTCTGGAGTCTGTACAGCACCCAGGCTGTTGCGCACACAATCGAGTCCTACTCGCGGCACGCGTACCCATATCCATATCCGGTCGCGATCAGTGTGAACGGTCCGGTTGGCGGCATGGAGTATCCGATGATCTCCTTCAACGGTCCGCGGCCGGAGAAGGACGGCACGTGGAGCAAGGGATCAAAGTACGGACTGATCGGCGTCGTCATCCACGAAGTCGGTCACAATTGGTTCCCGATGATCATCAACTCGGATGAGCGGCAGTGGACGTGGATGGACGAGGGTCTCAACACGTTCTGCCAGTACCTCGCGGAGCAGGAGTGGGAAGCGAAGTATCCGAGCGGACGAGGCGAGCCGTACAAGCTCGCCGACTACATGGCGAGCCGGGATCAGGTGCCGGTCATGACGAACAGCGAGTCGCTGCTGCAGTTCGGCCTCAATTCGTATGCCAAGCCGGCGACGGCGCTGAACGTGCTGCGCGAGAGCGTCCTGGGGCGGGAGCTCTTTGATTTCGCATTCAAGGAATACTGCCGGCGCTGGGCGTTCAAGCGTCCGCAGCCCGCTGATCTCTTCCGCACGATGGAAGACGCCAGCGGCATGGATCTCGACTGGTTCTGGCGCGGTTGGTTTTACTCGACGGATCACGTGGACATCGCACTGGAGAAGGTCGTCGCGTTTGAGCCGCGCGGTCGTGATCTCGAACAGGACGTCGTGCGCCAGAAGACCAAACGCGACGCCGATCGCGATGCGACGCTCGCGTCAGAGCGTAACGCACCGATCGCGAAGCGCGTCGACCGGTTCCCCGAACTCAAGGACTTCTACAGCACGTTTGACGAGCTCGACATCACACCGCGCGATCGCCGAGAGTTCGAACGGTTTCTGCACGATCTTGAGACCGACGAAGCGGACGCGCTGAAGACGGCGCTGCACTTCACCGCGCTCAAGTTCCGCAATCTCGGCGGGCTCGTGACATTTCTGCCGCTGCAGATCACCTTTGACGACGGCTCGACGGAGTTCGTGCGCCTGCCCGCGGAACTGTGGACGAAGAACAGTGACACGGCGAGCAAACTGCTGGTGACAGCGAAGAAGATCGCGCGGGTCGAACTCGATCCGAAGCGCGAGACTGGCGACGCCGATCGCGGTAACAACGAGTTTCCGCAAGCGATCGCGCTCGAGTCGTTCGGGGTGACCAAGAGCCCGCGCGAGCGCAATCCGATGCAACGGGCCCGCGACGAAGAGCGGCGTATCGCGTGCGAGCGGATCGCCAAGCAGGTGGCGCCGGTGTTTCTTGCCCGCTGGAAGGAGCGGAGCAGTGGCGGCGCGGATCTGGCGGAAGCGCCGACGCCGCTGGCGCTCGCGAGCGAGCTCACGGCGCTCGCGAAGGAGCAGAACCTGATCGAGCCGCCTGCGGGCAGCGCCATTGCGTTTGAGTTCGCGGACGACTTCGGCCAGGTTCCCGCCGACGGGGCGTTGCTCGATCGCTCGAAGATCCGCTTTGCGACGGTCATCCTGTCGAGTGCGGCCCCTCCCGAGAAGGGCGTCGAACGTCCGCAGCCCGTGCGATTCGTCATCTGGCTCGACGGCTCGGTGCAGGCGGAAATGCGTCACTGACACCGGCTGTCGGTTGCCGGTCTTTCTCGGACTTGCCCGGCGAAGAGTGCGCACCGGCCGAAACGGAGCGACCGCGCGGGCGGTCGCCCTTCGCTCTCGTCCCAACGTCGTGATCCGTCGATAGGACCGCAATCGAGCGTGCCATCCGTGCCGCTCGTTGTTGGTTTCTTCGAGCGGGAGGAATTGCGATGCGCGAGTTCGAGCGAGCCAGCCGTCCCGTTGTAATCGTCGGAGCGCCGATCGGCCTTGGCGGTCGATGCCGCGCGACGTCACAGGGACCGCACAGTATCCGCGCGAGCGGCCTGCGCCGCCAGCTGGAACGGTTCGGTCTTCGCGTTGAAGATCGCGGTGACATTGAGCTGCGCGACGCGGCCCGCGCTGTCGGTTGCGACCCTGGATCCGACGTGACGCGCGCGGTCGCCGACTTCTGCGTTGCACTTCGCGAAGAAGTCCGATCGATTGTGGCCCTCGGCGGCATCCCGCTCGTCCTTGGTGGCGATCACTCGCTCGCCGCAGGTTCGCAGGCAGGAATCGCCAGCGCGTATCGCGATCTGGGTCAGGATCCCCCCGGGCTGGTGTGGTTCGACGCGCATGCCGACATCCACACGATGGCGACAACACCGAGCGGCAATTTGCACGGCATGCCGCTGGCGGCGCTCCTCGGTCTTCCCGTCCCGGCATTCCTCCCGGCGATCGGCTTCGACGGCATGCGTGATCCGCAGCGCACGGTGCTCGTCGCGCAGCGCGACGTCGAGCCGGCGGAGGTTGATCATCTGCAGCAGCTTGGCGTCCGCGTTTACATGTGCGATGAAATCCGCCGTCGAGGCATCGACGCAGTGATGGCGGAAGCAGTGCTTCGCGCTGCCGGTTCCGACGGCCGGTTCTCCATGAGCTTCGATCTCGATTCGCTTGATCCGACGGTGGCGTCGGGCGTCGACTGCCCGGTGCCGCATGGTCTGACGCTTGATGAAGTGCGCGTGGCGCTCACGATCGTCGCCGATCACGGCGGACTCGCGGGACTCGACATCGTCGAAGTGAATCCGAGCAAGGACACGGACGGCCGCACGGCAGCGATTGCTGTCGAAGCGGCGGCCACCATGCTCGGCGGGTTCGCGATCGAAGCGCCGATGGTGCGCCACCGCTCGGCCGCGGGTTGATCACGCAGGCCAATGGGATTTCGCAGGCGAGTGGGGAGCGCGCTGCGCCGTCGTGCGGACGAGCGTCAGCGACTCCAGCATCTGCTCGAGCACCTCGGCTGGGATTCCCGCGAGCTGCTGCCTGTGCAATGTGGTGATCGCGGTGTCGAGTTCGAGCAGCAGCTCAAGTCCCGCGGATGTGATGACGACGCGAACGAGCCGTCGGTCGCCGTCCATCCTGCGCCGCTCGCAGAGGCCCAGTCGCTGGAGCCGGTCGATCAGGCGCGTCATGTCCGGGACTTCGGAGATCACCTGCGCGGTGATCTCGTGGCTGCAGCGACCTTCCGGTCCTGCGCCGCGGAGAATCCGCAGCACGTTGTAACTCGGCTCGGCCAGCCGGAAGCTGCGCAGCACCCGGTTGACCTGCCCCTTGAGCACGGTCGCGGTGCGCACGATGCCCACGAACGCCTCCTCTTCGACGTTCGCAAACGGATTCTGTTTCCCCAGTTCAACGGCCAGTGGTATAAGTGCGCGGGACAAGAGTTGCGACACGATACGGCCTTCGCCCCCCACTTGGTGGGAATTGGCGGGTAGTTTCCCCAGAAGGTAACCAAGATCTTCCGCTAGAACGGGGCGGCGGACTCGAATTGCAGCCGGGTCCGCGTGGCGGGGTGGGTGACCTCCAACGATGACGCGTGCAGGCATAGCCGCGGCGAAAGTTCGAGGACCGCGGGCGGCGCGTACAGCTCGTCGCCAAGGACCGGGTGGCCAAGGACTTGAAGATGCAGCCGCAGCTGATGGCTGCGTCCCGTCACCGGGTGCAGTGAGAATCGTGTCCGCGGCGGTCCCTCCAGCCGCTCCAGCACGTGCCAGTGCGTCACCGCGCGGCGGCCGAGTTCGTGATCGATGATCTGCAACGCCGAGCCCATGGCCTGCTTCCGCATCGGGAGGTCGATCGTGCCGCTGTCGTCGGCCACGTGGCCGCTCCCGAGGGCGACGTACGTCTTCACCGTCTCACGAGCCTCGAATTGCCGGGACAGCTCGCGATGACTCTCGGGGTCGAGGGCCATGACGATCACGCCCGAGGTGTCGCGGTCGAGGCGATGCACGATCCTGGCGCCGGGAAATGCCTCGGCGGCGCGCGAGGCCAGGCAGTCCTGCTTGTCGGGGCCGATGCCGGGCACGGAGAGCAGACCGCTCGGCTTGTCAAACGCGATCACCCAGCGATCGTGGTAGAGAACGTGCACCGTCGACTAGACTACGGGATTCTCTCCCGGCCGACTCTCCCAGCAGCCAGTCATTCCCCGCGCCGGGTCAGTCCTGTCCTCTGGACGCCAACGGTCAACGCATGATTTCCACCTTGCTCGCGTGCGCGCTGTCTCTGCAGACGACATCCCCAGGGGCCAGCCCGGCCTCCGCTCCACCCGCCGACTGGCGCGCCGCCGAAGCGGGAACCTTGCACGGGCACGTGCAGCTGACGTTTGCCGACCGATTCGCGAAGGCGGGCGAAGCGTATTTTTCACCCGACGACCAGCGGATCGTCTTCCAGGCGGTCGAGAAGCTGGCCGACGGAAGCGAGCCGCCGCCGCACTATGCGATGTACGTCGCTGACGTGGTGCGCAATGCCGCGGGTGCCATCGGGTCGATCGCGAACATTCGCCGCGTCAGCCCGCCTGGCTCGGCGAACACGTGCGGCTGGTTCGATCCCCGCGACCCCATGACGCTGCTGTTCGCGTCCACCATCGGACCGCCGACCGAGGGACAAGCCCCCGGCTATCAGCGCGGGACCGGCCGCTATCGCTGGATGTTTCCGCCGGAAATGCGGATCCTCATGTGCGACCTCAAGAAGGCCGACGGCAGCTCGCAGTGGCAGGATTCGCTCACGCCGCTCGTCGGCGACGGCAAGGCGTACGTCGCAGAAGGATCGACATCACCCGACGGCAAGTGGCTTCTGTACTGCGATCTGGCCCACGGGGACGGTGACATCTGGGTCCTGAACCGTGAGAACGGCGTGAAGACCGCGCTCGTGTCGGCCCCCGGATACGACGGCGGACCGTTCTTCGCGCCCGATGGCCGGCGCATCTGTTATCGCAGCGACCGCAGCGCCAACAACATCCTGCAGTTGTATGTCGCGGACCTGGCGTTCGACGCGACGGGACACATTGTCGGCATCGCGCAGGAACATCAGGTCACGCGCGATTCGAATGTGAACTGGTGTCCGTTCTTCCATCCGAGCGGCGCATTCCTCGTGTTCGCCAGCAGCGCCATGGGCCATCGTAACTACGAAGTGTTTGCGGTCGACGCGGGCGTTGCCGATCGCGACGGTGTGCCTCAGCCGCGCTACGGCACGAACCTCCGCCGCGTCACGCACGCGGACGGTGCCGACGTGCTGCCGGTCTTCAGCCACGACGGCCGATGGATGCTGTGGACAGGTCAGCGCGACGAGGGGGCAACCTCGCAGCTCTATGTCGCCGAATGGAAGATGCCGCCCGATCCGGTGATCGCGCCGCCGACATCGAGACCAACCGCCGGAGGCAGTGCTTCAAGACGGCCCGACTGAATACATCCGTCTCGGGAGCGAACGCCCCTATGAGCGAGCCTCTTGAAAGTCGCCGGTACCTGATTCCGTTTCGCAGTTTGCTGCTGCCTCACATCGTCACCGACACGCTCGTGATCGGCTCTGGCGTCGCAGGGCTGCGCACTGCGATCGAGGCATCGGATGCGGGTCACGATGTGATCGTCATCGCGAAAGACGCGCTCGATTTCTCCAATACCGCCTGGGCGCAGGGCGGCATCGCGGCGGTGCTCTCCGACGACGACTCGAACGTTCTGCACATCGAGGACACGCTCGCCGCTGGTGCCGGTCTCTGCATGGAAGAGACGGTGCGCACCGTCGTTGACGAGGGAGCGGCGCAGATCGAGCAGCTCGTCTCGTGGGGCATGCGTCTTGATCGCGATTCACACGGTGCCCTGCAGCTTGGGCGCGAAGGCGGCCATCATCGCAACCGGATCGTGCATGCTGATGGCGATGCAACGGGCCGAGAGCTTGCCCGCTGCCTGATCGAGCGCGCAAAGGCGGTGTCAGGCGGCGCGCGCTCAATCCGCCTCTTCGAGCGGTGCTTCGCGCTCGATCTCATCAGCGGAGGCTCGGCAGGTTCCCCAGTGCTCGGCGCCATCACGCATCATCCGCGATTCGGACTGCAGATCATCTGGGCGAAGGCGGTTGTGCTCGCGTGCGGCGGTGCCGGGCAGATTTATCGCGAGACCACGAACCCGAAGGTTGCGACCGGTGACGGCATTGCGATGGCGTGGCGCGCGGGTGCGGCGGTTGCCGATCTTGAGTTCATGCAGTTTCACCCGACGACGCTCTACGTCGCGGGCGCGAGCCGTGCGCTGTTGAGCGAAGCGATCCGCGGCGAAGGCGGATTCCTCGTCGATCGGCGCGGCAACCGCTTCATGATCGATCGGCACGAGATGGCCGAACTTGCTCCGCGCGACATCGTCAGTCGTACCATCATGGAGCATCTCGAAACGACGCACGATTCCAATGTCTTTCTCGACGTGCGCCATCTGGCCGTCAGGCCCGGGACACTGGCGGGCACGACTGTTTTCAGCGAGCGATTCCCCGGGCTCGCGGCGATGCTCCGAAGCTACGACCTCGATCCGGCGCGCGACATGATTCCGGTCCATCCAGCGGCGCACTACACGATCGGCGGTGTGTGGGTCGATCAGCACGGCCGCACCAGCGTGCCCGGTCTCTACGCGGTCGGCGAGGTGTCGTGCAACGGCTTGCACGGCGCGAACCGTCTCGCGAGCAACAGCCTGCTCGAGGGGCTCGTGTTCGGTGCCCGGGTGGGCCGCGCGGTGGCGGAGCGATCGGACGCGTCGCGCGGTCCGGTGCAGATCGTGAGTGACATTCGACCCAGCGACAAAGGCGAGCTCGATCTCGTGGATGTGCGCTCGAGCCTGCGCAGCGCGATGTGGTGGAACGTCGGCATCAAGCGGCACGGCGGCCGCCTGGATGACGCGGAGGACATGCTGGCGTTCTGGAGCCGTTATTCGCTCGACAAGATTTTTGATGACTTGAGCGGCTGGGAAGTGCAGAATCTCCTGACTGTCGCGTCGCTCATGACACGGGCGGCAGGCTGGCGGCGCGAAAGCCGCGGCACGCATTACCGGTTGGATTACCCGGAGCGCGACGAGAAGTTTGCCGTGCATGCCCTCTGGCGTACGGGACACGAGCTGCCGACGCTGCGGTCGCTTGCCGGAGCCGGCGCGGTGGCAACGGCGAGCGAGACGAGGAGCGGATGAAAGGCAGATCGGCACTCCACATTCGCCAGCGGCAGCGGATGCAAGCAGCAGCGCTCGCTGTCTGCTGCGCTCCCGTGCTTGCTGGCTGCGAACCCTATCGCATCGAGTATCACCAGCGGCCGGGCTTTTACTACGAAGCGTCGGAGGTCGAGCTGCACGATGAGTGGACGGCACCGGACGGCACGCTGGTCAAGTTTTCGCAGGACCGGCTGCCCAGCCACGAAGCGGCGCTGGCCGCGCAGCTGGAGAAGAAGGAACCGGTCGACCGCGACGGCGACGGTGAGCCGGATCCGTACGAGCCGACGCCGCTGTGGGAAGAGCGCGAGGACGGCTCGGTCATCATGCGGGCGTTTCTGCCGCAGCACATCGTCGGCAATCTGATGCGGGCGCTGCGCGAGGAGCGCTACGGCGAGTTCTACGACCAGCAGCTCAGCGAGCAGGCGCGACGCAGTTTTGACAACGAAGCAGGTGGGTCCGGCAAGCAGGCGTTCGCGCGCTGGTGCGCGCGGCATCGGCGCTCACTGATGGAGACGCTGAACCGCATGATGTTCGGCTACATGAAGTCGGACGTCATCCTGCGCAAGATCGGAGCGAACGGCTACCGGCTTGATTTCACGCCGAACCTGGCCCAGCAGTTCAAGTTCACGACCGTCGACGTGTCGTACCGCGGCACGGAGGTAAAACTGGATGGCATCGGCACGCGCGGCGGCAACGGCGGCGTGGATCCGTCGAGCTACCGGCGCCGGCGGTGAGTTCAGCCACAGGACGCGAGCGCGCGGTCGGCCGATCGCATTGATGCGATCCATGTGCGGAGGTGTCCCGCTCCAGCCGAGCAGCTGGTACGTTCCGGTCACATGGGTGACACTTGCGTTCGGGCACATGGGTGACAAGTGAGCGGCGGTCGACGACTGTGCTCGGCATGCCGTGGAAGGAAACCTGTGCCGTGTCGG
>JAWXBD010000178.1:0-17096 GCA_034439815.1 Phycisphaerae bacterium | reverse complement strand
TGGCCTCGTTGGCCGTTCAGGTGCTTCAAGAACACCCTGAAAGTACGCCGCCGTGTCACGTCCTCATCCACAACTTCTGGTTATATCTCTTGGCCAGTGTCGCATTCCAGCGGCAGTCGTCGTCGGCAGATTGTGGAGAGTCGAGCGCGCTACGCTCTCCGGCACAGCCCCGGCCGCCCGTCACAGCCCAGCGCGGCGCCACGCTGCGCCGAACGTGTCGTCGTAGAACGTCGGCTGGATCTCGCTCAGGAACGACCGCGCTCGCTCTTCCATCAGCACCCGTTCCTGCGCCGAACGCAGCGCCGCTTCGACGTCCGCGCGCTGGGACTCCATCGATGTCGCGATTGTCGGACGGTCTTCGATCAGGCGGATGATGACGTAGCCGTCTTCGATGAGCGTCGGAGCCGATGTTGCGCCCGGCGCCAGTGCGGAACAGCGCCTGGCGGAACGGTTCCGGCCACGCGGGATCGGACTTGCTCAGCGGCGCGAGGAGCCCGCCGCGCGCGGCGCTCGCGTCGGTCGAATGGCGCGTTGCGAGCTCGGCGAAATCGGCGCCGTCGTCGAGCGCCTGTCCGATGTCGACGGCTTCACGCAGCGTCTGGACGGTGATGATGCGGGAGACGCGCTTTGGACCGTACAGCACATCGAACTGCCGCACGAGCGCGTCCTGCGTGATGCGGACGTCCGGCTGGACCAGCGCCCGCAGTCCGGCATTGCGGCGAAGCAGTGCCGCGAAACGCACGGGTCCAAGCCCTTGCCCGGCACGGATTTCCTGCAGCAGCCGTTCGGCGACGTCGGGACTGGCGTCGAGCGAGCGCAGCAGGAGCGCCCGCTCGCGCTCCACCGCTGCGTTGTCGATCGTGAGCGCTCGCTCGGCCAGCGCCTGCTCGAGCCGGAAGTCGAGGAACGCGTCGCGGAGGACCGTGGTCCCGGCGAGCTCGGCGAGCGCCGGACGCAGATCGTCAAACGTCACCGTCCGATCGCGCCATGCCGCGATGGGCGCGCCGGGCGTGGCCGGCGCAGCAGTTCGCGCCGGCCCTGCAGCAGGACGCGGACCCTGGCGTGGCGGAGTTTCGCACCCGACAAGGATCAGGCACGACAGCGACATGAGCAGGGACGCGAAGCGGCGCATAGATCGCGAAGGCTAACACTCGAAGAATGCATGTGCGAATCGATCGGCTTCCGCGCATACTGTGACGTCGCCGCAGCCGAGCCTCCCTATCCCCGCATGACGACGATCGACAGCCATCAACACGTGAGCGCGCAGCCTCAGCCCGATCTTTGCCCGTATTGCGGCGAGGCATCCGAGACGTTGAGGCCAGGCGAGGCGGCCGTTGGCGGTGTCGCCGGCACGCCCCGATGTCGCGCCTGTCTCGCATTTCTCGACCCGCTGTCCAAGCAGGTCACGCAAGGGCACATGGGTCCGTGGTACATCCGCGATGTCACGAGGCCGTTCTATCCCGGCATCGCCTGGGAAGTGATGGTGGTGCTCATCGCCCGTGGCGAGGTAACCGCCGAGACGGTGCTCCGCGGACCTGGCAGCGGCCAGTTCTGGGCGCGTGCGTCGCGCATTCAAGGCGTCGCGAATCTGCTCGGGACGTGTCATGCGTGCGGTGCCGAGGCATCGCGCAGCGACACGAACTGCCACGCGTGCGGCGTCAGCTTCCTCATCGGTCACGATCGCGACCGACTCGGATTGCCGGGTTGCCGACCATCGCAGCGCATCAGCGCGTTTGCATCGGACGAAGAACTGCGCAGCGGAGCTCCAGCGCCGCGCGCTCCTGCACCGTCAGCGGCCGGGCTGGCGCCGTTGCCTCCCCGACCCGCAAGCGAGGGCGGCCTCACTGCGCTCGAGATCACGTTGGGTCACGAAGTCGCGACGGAGAAGCGCCGCTCCCTCTTTCTGCTCATGATCGTGGCTGCGCTGCTCGTCGCCATCATGGTGCTCGCTGCGTGGGCGCTGCTCTTACGGCGCGGCTGAGTTGGGCGCGGCTGAGCTGGGCGCGGATGGAGGTGGCGCGAGCCGCACCAGCATCGATCCGTTTCCGAACGTGCGCACGTGGTACGTCGATCGGACGAAGCGGCCGAGGCGGTCCAGCGTGAGCTGCGGATTGAGCCAGCCTTTCTCGGCCCAGTTGCGCAGCATCGATTCGTTGATGAGCACGTATTGAAATCCGAGACCCTGCAGCGCGCTGCCCCACAGTTCCGGCTGGTCGGGCATGTCGGCGGCGATTGCATCGAGCGGCCCGCGGTCCCAGACGGTGGTGTACGTGAGCGATGCAGGCGCGCGTCGATACCAGAACGGTGCCGCGTCGCCCAGAAGCAGCACCTTCACATCCGCCGGCACCTCGAACGCGAGCGAAAAGGCGGCGGTCGCGGACGCGATGATCTCGGCGCGTTCGCGATCGCTCGTGGCACGCACCAGTGCTTGCTTCGTCGCCTCCCCGGTGAACATGGCGCGTGCGCCGATTGCCAGCGCCGGCGCACGCACGCCTTCGATCAGTGGACCCTCCGTGCGATACGTGACTGCCGGCGCGCAACATACGATGAACGCCGCGCCCAGCGCCACGTGTGAGCGGCGGCGCGGCGCGACGAGACGCAGCAGTCCGGCACCGCCGATCGCGAGCGGCACGGCGGTCGGCACGAGAAAGCGCGACTGCAGATGCGTCGCCGTCAGCCAGAACCCGAGCTGCAGCACGAGTATCGTCAACAGCAGGATCGCCACCCCGCGGCGCGTCCGCGTGATCAGGAGCGCCCCGCATCCCAGCAGTCCAAGCCACGGCAGAATCGACCACAGCGGGAACCACGGTTCCCCGTTGACCGGTGCGCTGCCGAAGCCGAAAGCGAACCACTGCGTCCACAGCCGCAGGATCGGCGGACCGGCTGCGGTCCCCGCGCGGTGTGCGCTCTCGAAGACCGCGGACTGCGCGGCGGTCCAGTGGCCGGTTCCAAAGAGCTGCGTGAGAAACGGAAACGTCGGATTGCCCGTGGCGATGCCGTTGCGAACGAGCCACGGGAGCAGCACCACTGCGGCGACGACTGCGGTGACGGCAAAAACGGGCACTGCGCGCCATCGCGCCCGCAGCGCCACACCGAGTGCGAGCGGCAGCGCGACGAAGCCGACAGCGGTGAGCTTCGCTCCGCATGCTGCGCCGAGCAGGAGACCCAGTGCGACCGCGAGTCCGCGCGCCGGACGGCGCCACGTCAGCAGCAGTCCCGCCGCCAGAAACAGCGGCACGATGTTGTCGTTGTAGGCAAGCGAACCGACCACCACGATCCAGGGCGTTCCGAGATAGAGCGCGGCCGCGAGCGCCGCTCCAGCATCACCCGCGACACGTCGACCGATGCATGCGACGAGGAATGCGGCGTGTAGCGTGAAGAGCACGGCAAGGCACTGCGCGGAGATCGCACCGTCGCTAAGGTCACCGGCGAGCAGAAAGACGTGCAGAAACGCCGCTTCCACGAAGCTGGGAAATGCCGAGTAGACGTTGTGATCGAGCGTCGCGATGCGACCGCCTGCGATCCATTCACGCGGCAGCTGCAGGTGATATGAGAGCGCGTCATAGCCGCCGAACTCACTGCGCCACAGCCAGCCTGGTTCACTGACCGCAGCAACCAGGAGCACACCGGCCGCGAGACCGGTCGCAGCCACGGCCGGTGCGACACGGAGCTGAGGCCATGGCGCGGCGACGCTGCGCATGCGCATGACGAGAAAGATCAGGCCGCACAGCGTGAGCGCCCATGCGCCCAGCGGCGGCGCCCACAGCAGCACACCGGTAGTTCCCAGCAGCGCGTCAAGCGACAGCGCCGCCGTGATGCCGAGCGCGCCTTCGAGCGCGAGCCGCTCTGCAGGCGCGCGGTCCAGCACAGCGCGCACGTTGCCGTACGTCGTCAGCGCGCTGCCGAATCCAAACGCCATCGCCATCCACAGCAGGGCGACCGATCCCTGCACGAGGAGTGCCGCAAGCGCGGTGATCGCTGCATGGGTGCTGCTCGATGCAGGACCTGTGAGTCCGCTCCCGATCGTGATCGCCACCAGCGCGATCGCGCCTGCCGCCAACATCGGAGCGGCGGCCCGCGAGATGCGAAGTGAGAGCATCCGGCCAGTGTAATCACGCGGCCATGCTGCCACTGGCGCCGGTGCTGTCAAAGGCGTCGCGGCGCTCCCGCAGCCATCGCTCGCAGGTGCGCAGCATCGCGCTCTTGTCGATTGGCTTTGACAGATAGTCGTCGCAGCCCGCGTCGATGCACCGCTTCCGGTCTTCAGCCATCGCGTGCGCCGTCAGTGCGATGATGGGCATCGTGTCGCCTTGCCGCCGCAATATGCGTGCGAGGTCGTAGCCGTCGATCTCGGGCATCTGCATGTCCGTGAGCAGCAGGTCATACGGTGCGCCTGCGTTGTTCGCCCGATCAATCATCGCCAGCGCCTCGCGGCCGTCGACGGCGGATGCGACATCGGCACCGGCCTTGCGCAGGTGAAACAAGATCAGGCGGCGATTGTCGGGGCCGTCCTCGGCAAGAAGAATTCGTCCGGTGACGCGCGTCGGTACGGGCGCTTCAGCCGCAGTGGGAAAGATTCGCATGATCGACTGAGTCATTGCGCAGCCTGGCACGGGCTCCACCGGCAGGGTGACGCGGAACACCGAGCCCACGCTCGGCGTCGAACTGACAAGCGTCACGTCACCGTCCATGAGCCGTGCAAGACGCCTGCAGATCGTGAGGCCGAGGCCTGTGCCGCCGAAGCGCCGCGTCACCGTTGTGTCACCCTGTACGAACGGCGTGAACAGTCGCTCCTGGCCGTCCAGCGCCATGCCGGGACCGGTGTCTTCGATGTCAATCACGAGCTGCTGCTGCGTCCCCCGGGACTGCATCATGGCGCGGATCGTCACCGAGCCGACTTCCGTGAACTTGACCGCGTTGCCGGCCAGATTCATCAGGATCGCCGCAGCCGTGTGGGATCCGTTGTGACACGCTCGGGGATCTCGGTCGTCAGGACTGTCGAGAACTGCAGGCCCTTGCCGACCGCGCGCGGCCGCAGCAGACTCTCCAGTTCGGAAAGCAGCGACGGGACCGATGCCTCGACGTGCTCGACCGTCATGCGTCCGGCTTCGATCTTCGAGAGATCCAGAATGTCGTTGATGATTCCGAGCAGGTGGCGGCCGGCACGCCGGATCGTCTCGACGCATTCGGTCTGCTGCGCCGGTGACACGATCTGACCGTTGTCATGCAGCAGATCGGCGAATCCGAGAATCGCGGTGACCGGCGTGCGGATCTCGTGGCTCATGTTCGCGAGGAACTCGCTCTTGGTCTGGTTGGCGCCGTCCGTCTGGGTTCGCGATTCGAGGAGCTCGCGATTGCGCTGCGCGAGTGTGCGTGCATGCCGAGCGAGCGCCAGCGCAACCAGCAGCGTTCCGCCCATCATGACTCCTGCCGACAGCACGCCGAGCGCGCCGGCAGCAACGGCCCAGCGTTCGTTGTGCTCAATGCTGGCGCTGACGAGCTTGCCGATTTCTTGATCGGATGCGGCAGCTGCAATCTTGTACTGCTCCTTCAGCGCCTGGTACTCGTCGCTGATCACCGCCGCCATCGCCGCCGTGCGATCACCGTTGCGCACCGACTCGAAACAGCGGTTCTCCAGCGCGATGAGCGCATCGTTGTACGTGCCGAGGGCGGCAATGCTCTCCCGCGCGACCACCGTATCGCTCCCGAGCAGTCGATCAAGGAGCGCGTCGGATCCCTTCAGGATTCTGTCAAGCTCGCGTTCCGCGGCGCGGTATCGGTCCTCCCATCGCGAATCGCTCGTGGCCGCAGCAAGCCGGGCCGACATCGTCAAGCGCTCATCAAGCATCATCGCTTCGCCGCGGAACCAGTTCAGCGCCTCGGCATCTTCACGGATAGCGGAACGCGGGCGGGTCGACGCGGCGACGGAGCCCGCGAGGAGCAGGAGCGCGAGGCAGAGCAGGAGGCCGAGTCCGCGGACCGGATTCTGCTGACCTGCTTGGCTGCTGCTCTGACGAATTCGCCGAATGCGCCAGAGGGCCATGAACGCCATCGTCATCGTGACAGCGGCGACGGCAATCGTCACGCCGGTGAGGACACTCGAAGCGCGCAGGAGTTCGCTGGCGGGGCCGCCAGCAAGCGTGCTGGGGATCGAGACGGCGAAGGGCATCATCACGGCATTGTTTTCGGCCTGTTGCAGTCGCCGCTTGTCCACTCGAGTCTCGAAAGCGGGGGATGGGAGAGCGGGGCGGGTCCGGCCACACCATCTGTGCGGCCTTCGCGATCTGAGCAGGTTCTCGGAGTCGCACCGGTTGGCCCGGCGTTTGCCAAAGCGTTGGACCTCACGGTTCCTCAGCTACGTCTGAGGCACGCAGAACAGGATGTTCGCGTGATTTCGAAGGAGTCTCGCTATGGGTTGGACCTCTGGCTCGCAGTCATGGACGGCAAACGGGTCAATTCTGCGCTCCATCCTCTTGGGCGTGCTGATCTGCAGTGCGGTTGTTGCGCGTGACGCCCGTGCGGACGGACAGCTCCAGGACTTCGTCCGAATCCGGGGAATGGAAAGCGATGTCCTGATCGGCATGGGACTGGTGCTCGGGCTCAACGGCACCGGCGATTCCATGAAGGATTCGATGATCGCCGGGCAGCCTTACGCCCAATTCCTGAAGACGATCGGCAACATTGATCCCACGCAGCGCGACCTGCTGAAGCTCAAGTCGATCGCAATCGTGTTCATCCGGGCGGAGATCCCGCCGGCAGGAGCGCGAATCGGCGACCGGCTTGACGTCCGTGTCTCTGTGGCCGGAAGTGCCAAGAGCCTCGAAGGCGGCGAGCTCGTTTCGACATTCCTCATGAGCGATGTCGTGCCGAGCGACCGTACGCAGTGGGTGCCGTACGCGATGGCGGGCGGGGGACCGATCGAGCTGGGAGATTCGCCGACGAACGGTCTGATCCGCGGCGGCGGCCGTGTCGTTCGCGACATCATCAAGTCACCCTTCGACGGCGCGTCGGTCCTGCTCGTCCTCAAGCCGCAGTACTTCGGCATTCCATCGGCGACGGCGATCGCCGACGAGATCAACCAGGAACTCGTCAATCAGGACTACGCAGGTGTCGCTGTCGTCGAGGACGCAGCGACGATCCGCGTGCGACTCCCTGAAGGTGATCCACAGTCCAAGCCGCATGAATTCATCAGCAATCTGCTGACGCTTTCAATGTCGGCCGCGAAGCTCCGGCTGCCCAGCCGGATCGTGATCGACAAGCAGAACCAGGTGATGACCATCGACGAGAACGTGGAGTTCCGGGCCGTCGCCATCACCGTCGGATCGCTCCGCATCACGACGATCACACCTCCGATCGAGCCCACAGCGGAAAACCCCATTGCAGAGTCGTCGACGTGGGCAGGTGTCGGCACCGGCAAGAACAAGGTCAGCGACAAGCTGAAGGATCTCATCAAGATGCTGGAGCAGTTCGACGTGCCGTTTGACTCGCAGGTCGCCGTCGTTCAGAACCTGGAAAAGATGGGCGCGATCACCGCCACCATCATCACGCCGTGAACCGACCGTACCGGAGCCTGACATGACATCGATCGCTTCCATGAATACTTCGCAACAACCAGCACGTCCGTCGCTTTCGCCGGCAGGCAGCGACTTCGCGAAGAAGCTGCAGCGCGACGCGCGGCGCTCGGCCGAGGACCTCGTCGCGACGGCGTTCGTGATGCCGGTCCTCGCGGAACTCCGGGAGACCAATCACGCGGCGGCGCCCTTCGGTCCCACGGACGCGGAGAAACGTCTCGGTCCCGTCATCGATGCGCACGTGGCCCATTCGATCGTCAAGCGCTCGCGGCTCGACATGGTCGATCGCATCGAGAGTCGCATCCTGACAGAAATGAGCCGGAAGCAAGCCACCAGCGCTGCCCGACAACAGAAGGACGTGATGCCATGAGCCGCACTGCTGATCCATTGGCCGACGGATTCCGCACGATCGAAGAGATTCTGGTGCAGCAGGAAGCTGCGTATCGCATCCTGCGCCAGCTCGTCGGCAAACGGCGCGAGGCGATCCGCACGGCTGATCTGGCCACGCTGAAGACGACGCTCGATCACGAGCGGAAGACCGTGGCGCGGCTCAGTGAGCTCGACCGCAAGCGCACCGAGATTGCGGTCTTGCTGGCGCGGCGGCTTGGATTCGCGGTGACGCCGCAGAAAGCCCCTCCACCCGTGAGCGAGCTGGCCGCGAAGGCGCCAAACGGCGTGCGTGAGCGTGTGCTGGCGATCGCCGCACGGTTGCGCGACGAGATCGCGGCGCTGCGGCATGAGTCGGGCATCGTGCGCAATGCCGCAGAAGCGCTCGCCCAGCATGTGGCAGGCATTTTGCAAACGGTGACGTCGGCATTCGCCAGCACCAAGACGTACGGACGCGCCGGACGCGTGGCAACGGCATCTCCGATCCGCTCGATCGACCTGACCAGCTGATTCCCAGCTGACACACAGCTGCGAAGGGATTTTGTTCGATGGGACTCAACGGCGCACTTCAGATCGGTCAGTCAGCACTGCAGGCCAGCCAGGCGGCGATTCAGGTCGCCGGCAACAACCTCGCGAACGCCGCAACACCGGGCTATCACCGGCAGGTGGCGAGTCTCAGCCCGGCGCGCGACGAGCGCGTGGGGTACAACTCGTTTGTCGGAACTGGTGTGGTGCTGCGTGATATTTCGCGCGTGGTCGATTCGGCGCTGCAGACGCGCGTGCACGGCGCCATCTCGAAGGAGATGGGAGCATCGATCGATCAGCGGTTTCTCTCCAGCATCGAGTCGATCCAGAATGAACTGACGGACAACGATCTCTCGTCGCGGCTGAGCGAGTTCTTCAACAGCTTCAGCGAGCTCGCGAACAACCCTAACGACGACGCGGTCCGTTCGGTGGTGCTTCGGCAGGGCGGCGGGATTGCGGAGCACATCACGCAGTTGCGTGGCGAATACACATCGGTCCGCACCGAGATCGATCGGGCGCTGGGTGCCTCGATCGAAGCTGCCGACGGACTGATGACGCAGATCGCCGAGCTCAACGCACAGATCACGCAAGCAGAGCAGGGGGCAGGCAAGGCCAACGGCCTGCGCGACCGGCGCGATTCGCTGATCAACGAGCTCAGCAAGTACCTGGATGTCACGACGGTCGAGCAGCCCAACGGCGCTCTCGATGTGCTCGTCGGCTCGCTGCCGGTTGTCCTCGCCGGCGGCAGCCGCGGGCTTGAACTTCGCACGCGCATGGTCGACGGAACAACGCAGGTCGACGTGCGCATCCGCGCCGACGGCAGCATCCTTGACGTGAGCGAAGGTTCGATCGGCGCCTTGATGCGCCAGCGCGAGGAGACGGTCGATCCCGCGATCGAAGCCATCGATTCGTTCGCGAATCAGCTCATCTTCCAGGTGAATCGCGTGCACAGTCAGGGGCAGGGGCGGAGCGGATGGAGTTCGGTCACAGGACTCGTGCGGCTCGCCGATGCGACGACCGCGCTCAACGCGACGGCCACAGAGACACCGTTTCCAATCAAGAACGGATCGTTCCAGCTTCACATCACGAACGCAACGACCGGTCTGCGCGAGAGTGCGCAGATTCTCGTTGATCCGTCCACCGCGAGTCTTGATGATCTCGCGGCCGCGATCAATGCGAGCGGTCTGGCGAACACCACCGCATCCGTGACAAGCGACAACCGACTCGAGATCACCGCAAACGGCGGCTACGAACTCAGCTTCTCGGAAGACTCGAGCGGTGCGCTCGCGGCCCTGGGTATCAATGGTTTCTTCAGTGGCGACGACGCGAGCTCCATCGGATTGAATGAGGCGCTGCTTGACGATCCGCGGCTCTTGGCCAGCGGCAAGGATCTGATTCCGGGTTCCAACGGCAGTGCGCTCGACATGGTCGCGCTCGAAGACCTTTCGATCAATGCACTCGGAGGCCGGTCGCTTCGGGGGTACTGGCAGTCCACGGTGAACAATCACGCCGTGCGCACGTCTGCGGCCAACGATGCCGCCGAGGGTTCACGGCTCGTGCGCGAAAGCCTCGAAGCGCAGGCCGAAGCGGTAAGCGGCGTGAGCGTCGATGAAGAGGCGATTGACCTGCTGACGTATCAGCGGCAGTTTCAGGCGGCGGCGCGCTACATCAGCACGATCGACGAAGCGATTCAGACGCTGCTGAATATGGTGTGAGCGCCGCCGGTCTGAGCGTCGCCGGTCTGCGCCCGCAAGCGCAGCCCGTGCGCAGCGGGCGCAACGCGTGCGGGAATGAACCCGCGTTTCGCTCCCGACAGTGCTGGCACGGCGCTTGCCTTGGTGAATGGACCTTCGGTTGACATGCACAGCAGACGGACACTCCCTACGTGGCTTCCATCCCCTCCAATCTCAGTCGTGTTCCGACGCTTCTCGCGTCGCGCCTGACCTACAGCTCCATCATGCAGAGTTCGCAGCGGATGCTGCGCGTGCAGGAACAGCTCGCCACAGGTAGGGCGCTCAACCGTCCGAGTGACGATGTGGTCGGCACGAGCGCGGTGTCCGTGCTTGACGACCGCATTGAGCGGCGCGACCAGCGGCAGTCGAATCTTGGCCAGGCGGACAGCGTGCTCGGTTCACTCGACGGTTCCCTCGCCGACCTCACCGATCTCATCAGTGAAGCGAAGGGTCTCGGCCTGTCGCAGATCGGCATCGGAAGTGACGCTGCGACGCGCAAGAACCAGGCAAAAGTTATCGATGCACTGCTGGACGCCGCGGTCGGCATCTCGAATCGCGATCAGCGCGGGATCCACTACTTCGGCGGCTCCGCGCATGCGACCGAACCTCTCCAGGGGCTGAACGGCGGATACCGCTACATCGGCGAAGGCGAGGGGATGGTCACGGACATCGGTCTCGGCAGCAAGGTACCGATCACGATGAGCGCCGAGCAGGCGTTCGGCGCCCTGTCCGGGCGCGTGGAAGGCTTCAGTGACCTCAATCCCTCGCTGACCATGGCGACGCGGCTTGCGGATCTGAACGGCGCGGGCGGTACAGGCGTGAATCTCGGGGCGATCACCGTCTCGGTGAACAGCCTGCCGACCACCGTCGACCTGAGCGACGCGGAAACGGTCGGCGACGTCGTCACTCGCATTTCCGCGGCGATTCAAGCATTCGACCCGGGCGCGATCGTCAGCATCGACGGGACCGATCCGGGCAGACTCGCGATCACGCCGAGCGCCGGATTCATCGTCACCATCGCTGACGGAAGCACTGATGCGACAGCGGCCGATCTTGGCCTCGTGGGAACGTACCCCGCCGCGACCACCACCACGTCACTCGATCTCAATCCGCGACTGACGGATCTGACGCCGCTCGGCGCCCTGCCCGGACTTTCGACGCCGCTTGGATTGCTGCGAATCCGCAATGCGAACCAGGTGCGCGAGGTCGATCTTTCGGGTGCCGCGACGATCCGCGATCTCATGAACGCGTTTGACGGGCTCGGCATCGGGGTGCGCCTGGAGATCGCCGAAAGCGGCGACCGGCTCAACGCGAAGAACGAGCTGTCCGGCGGCTACCTCTCGATCGAAGAGATCGCAGGCGGCACCACGGCGACGGAGCTCGGCATTCGGAGCTTGCACACCAGCACGCTGCTCGCTGATTTCAATCAGGGGCGCGGCGTCGGCCAGGTGAACGGCAAGATCGATCCGATCAGCGGACTCCCTGATCCGAGCCTGAATACCGATTTCCAGGTCACGGTCAAGGACGGACGTTCATTCGCGGTCGACATCGATGGCGCCACGACCGTCCAGGACGTGCTTGACGTGATCAACGCAGCGGCTGCTGCCGCAGGTCTGACGCCGGCGGAGTTCACTGCCGGACTCGTCGCGGACGGCAACGGCATTGCGCTCAACGACTCGACCGTCGGCACCACCACCAGCGTGACCGACCTCAATGACTCGCCCTCGGCGGAGGCGCTCGGGATCATCGGGTCGACAACCAGCGCAAGCTTGGACGGCACGGACCGCGCAACGGTTGCCGTTGAGAGCGTGTTCAGCCACCTGATCCAGCTGCGGGACGCACTTTTGGCCAACGACGAACGTGGCATCAGCTTTGCGACTGGAAGACTGGATGACGACTTGAGCCGGGCCGTGGAAGCCCGGGCGGATATCGGAGTCAGGGCGCAGCGAGTCGCGGATGCGACGCTGCGTGAAGGGGATCTTTCAGTGCAGGACCAGGCGCTTCGATCGCAGATTCAGGACCTCGATTACACCGAGGCTGCACTGCGCTTCTCATCGCTGCAACAGATTCTGCAGGCCGGCTACCAGACGGCCGCCCAAATGCAGGACATGTCGCTCTTGAACTTTCTCAGATGACGGTGCAGGGCACTGAGGTTCGCGAAGGTCGCGGACATCAGGTCGGCTGTCCTCGGCCGGACAGACGAACGTATCAGACGTCAATCGGCATTCAGGATGAATGCTGAACGACACACAGAGTTGACGGCCGAAGGAAACGGAGTTTTCCGATGCTTGTACAGACGACACGCTTTGGTCCAGTGGACGTGGACGAGGAACGCGTCATTCAGTTCCCCGCCGGATTACTCGGCTTCTCCAGCTACCGGCGCTACGCGCTCTTGCAGCCCGATGATCAGGGTGTCTTCTTCTGGCTCCAGTCGACCGATGCGCCGGATCTGGCGTTCGTGGTCACGGATCCCGCGCTGTGGATCGCGGATTTCCAGGCACAGATTCGCCGCGAGCAGATGGACGACCTCGAGATGGGCGACCTCACCGATGCCCAGGTGCTCGTGATCGTGAACAAACGCGACGGCTCGCTCACTGCAAACTTGCAGGGGCCGCTGGTGGTGAATGCGAAGAATTGCAAGGCGATGCAGCTCGTTCTCGCGGAAAAGCGATGGACGACCAAGCATGTGCTGATGCCGCTCGCGGACGCTCCCCGCGCAGCGATCGCCTGATCGCCTGAGCGCCCGACAGCCTTTCGACGAACAACGGACTTCTTTCGCCCGATTGCATGCGTTTCCTTCAATGGAGATGCGTGCAGAGGCGAGCCGCCGATGCCAACGGCCGGCACTATTTGATGACGGAGCCGCATGGAAGCGGCCGGTCGCGGAGGCAACGCGCCCGATCCAAGGAAGGAGACCGCACATGCTGGTCCTCTCCCGTCAGCGGGACGAGACGATCATGATCGGCGACGACGTGGAACTCACGGTCGTCGACATTCGAGGTGACAAGGTTCGCATTGGAATCAAAGCACCATCGAATGTCGCCGTGCACCGCAAAGAGGTGTACGACGCGATCCGAAATGAAAATCAACAAGCCGCAGGTTTTCGCGGTGAGATTACGTCCTACCGGCCGTGTGGATTGACCACACGGACGGAACGACGACCTGAGGGCAGGACGGTCTTGCCCACTGCAGCACGAATTGCTGCTCGCACCGACGGTCGACGCGACATCGCCTAAAGCGAAGCGCCGGCTCGAGCCTCTCAGTCAAGGAGGATTGCCATGGCTCGGATTAATACGAACGTTTCATCCCTTATCGCCCAGAGTAATCTCAAGCGATCGGGCGACGACTTGCAGGTGCGATTGCAGCGCCTTTCGACGGGTCTTCGCATCAACCGTGGTGCTGATGATCCGGCAGGTCTCATCGTCTCCGAACGTCTGCGCAGTGAAGTGCGCGGCATCGGACAGGCCATCGACAACTCGGAGCGCGCCATCTCGGTCATTTCGACCGCAGAAGGCTATCTCTCCGAGGTCGCCGATCTTCTTAACAGCCTCAAGTCGCTGATTGTCAAGAGTGCCAACACCGGCGGCATCAGCAAAGAAGAAGTTGAAGCGAACCAGCTTGAGATTGACTCCGCGATCGAATCGATCACGCGCATCTCAAACACTGCGAGCTTCGCAGGGCTTCAGCTGCTCAACGGTTCGCTGAGTTACCTCACGTCGGGTGTCGATGCAGCGAGCATCGCCGGCGTGGACATCCAGGGTGTCCAGTTCGGCAGCGACTCCAACATCGCCGTTTCCGTCGAGGTTGTACAGAGCGCGCAGACCGGTGCGCTCTTCCTCTCCGGCAACACCACCGGTGCGGTGGGTGCGCTGCTGTCCAGCGTCACGATGGAGATCGCCGGTCCGCTCGGTGTGCAGACCCTGACCTTTGTGTCGGGAACGGCGCTCTCGGCAGTGGCTGCCGGCGTCAACCTGGTGCGTGATACGACGGGTGTGAGTGCATCGCTTGCCGGTGCGAGTCAGTCGTCCGGACTCGTTTTCAACTCGCAGACGTTCGGAAGCAGCTCATTCGTCAGCGTCAAGAAGCTGGGCGTCGGCGGCGCGTTCTTCGAAACGTTTGAAACGCAGAACGGCAACCAGAAGAATCACGACAGTGGCCGCGACGTCAAGGCCATCATCAATGGTGCGGTGGCCACGGGGGACGGAACGAGCGTATCGCTGAACACGCCGGCGCTATCGCTCGACCTCGATCTGTCACAGGCGTTTGCCACCACGGTCAACGGGTCGCCGTCAACGTTCCGCATCACAGGCGGCGGTGCGAACTTCCAGCTCGGGCCCAACGTCGATGCGACGCAGCAGATCGGGCTTGGGATTCGCTCGATTGCCGCGAGCCGCATCGGAGGAACGGACATCGCGGGTGTTCGCTACTTCCTTGATAGCTTGAAGAGCGGACAGCCGAACGCCGTGACCGGCGATCGTGAAGCCGAAGCGTCGAGCGTGCTCGATACGGCGATCACGGAGATTGCGGTGGTCCGAGGTCGCCTGGGCGCGTTCGAACGGAACACGCTCCAGACGAACATGAACTCGTTGCAGATCGGCTTCGAGAACATCACCTCGGCGGAATCCAAGATCCGCGACGCAGACTTCGCAGCCGAGACCGCAAAGATGACCCGAGCCCAGATTCTGCAGCAGGCGGGCACATCGGTGCTCGCCACGGCGAACTCGTCGGCCCAGAACGTCCTTCAACTCCTCCAGTAAGCGGCGTCGACGAGCGGACGAGCTTTCCGGTCTTGAGCCGGTAACTCGCCACGAGCAGCGCAATACTGACCTTCGACCCCCCCGGCATTGGATGCCGGGGGGGTTTTTCATGTTGTGCGGTCTGTGCGGCCGCGCTTTCTGCGCGACAAGGACCGGAAACGGCTGCGTGCCGTGAAGTCACCTCTGCCTCATTCCGATGACTCCTCGGCTGCCCTCACCGCGCATCACCGCGCTGAGTCCAGCAGATCGGTCGCAGGACGCGATCCGGAGACAGGAGCAGGGCGATGCGGAGGATCCGCACCGAACCTTCAAGCCTTTCGCGCGTGGCGAACGGTTGATCGGAGCCTCATCAACGAGGCCGATCGCAAGGCCCGGGCACCGACGAGGGTCGGGCCGGTTCACGGAGGACATCAGCAGTGAGTCGTATCAATCAAAACATCTCGTCCATGATCGCCCAGCGATCATTGAACACCCAAAACAAGGGTCTTCAAGGAAGCCTGCAGCGTTTGTCCACGGGACTTCGCATCAACCGCGGTGCCGATGATCCCGCGGGTCTCATCGCCAGCGAGAACCTTCGTGCCGAGAAGAGCGCCATCAACAGCGCCATCACGAATGCTCAGCGTGCCGACCAGGTCGTGAACGTCGCCGAAGGCGGCCTTCAGGAAGTGTCGAACATGCTCGTCGAACTGCAGGGCCTGGTTGGCGCTACCGCCAACGAAGCCGGCGTTTCGGCGGAAGAGAAGGATGCAAATCAGCTGCAGATCGATTCGATTCTGCAGACGATCGACCGCATCGCGAACTCGACGAGCTTTCAGGGTACGAAGCTGCTCAACGGCAACTTCGACTACACGACCTCGGGCATCACTACCGCCATTACGGACGTCGGTATCAACGGTGCGCGACTCTCCGACAACGGCTCGGCTCGTGCGGTCACCGTCACGGTGCTCACCTCTGCCCGTACCGCCGGCGTCTTCCTTTCGACCGGTGCAACCTTCACCAACGGCGGCAGCGGCGAAGTCACGTTCGAGGTCACCGGTGACAAGGGCGTGCAGCAGTTCACGTTCGCATCCGGTACCACGCAGGCCAACGTGATCACCGCGATCAACAGCTTCACGGACGCGCTCGGCGTCTCTGCAAGTCAGCACGCAACCGCGACCGACCGCGTGCAGCTCAGCTCGACGTCGTTCGGCGGCGACGCGTTCGTGCGTGTCAACGAGCTCGCCAACCAGGGCGCGACGGACTTCATCTTCGACACTGCCGTATCGGTGACGGCGACGGACGATCTGAAGCAGTTCGGCCGCGACGCCACGGTCCTCATCAACGGTACGCAGGCCACTACGAATGGCCTGACCGCCCGCGTCTCGACAGACGGATTTGACGTCAGCGTCTCGCTCGACGGCACAGGCGCTCTGAACACGACCGGGGGAGCTCAAACGTTCCACATCACCGGTGGTGGTGCGAACTTCGCGTTGGCCCCGAAGGTCAACCTTGCAGGCAAGGTCTCCCTCGGTATCGAGACCGTCACGACGGGTAATCTCGGCAACAACGTCGAGGGATTCCTCTCCGACGTCAAGTCGGGCGGATCCGCGAACGTGCAGAACGGCGACCTTTCGAAGGCGCAGTCCATCATCGAGCAGGCCATCAAGCAGGTGTCGAGTCTCCGCGGTCGCCTCGGCGCGTTCCAGAAGAACGTCGTCGGGTCCACGATATCGAGTCTCGCCGTCTCGCTTGAGAACACCGCTGCAGCTGAAAGCTCGATCCGCGATACGGACTTCGCGGCCGAGACGTCAGCCCTCACACGTGCCCAGATCCTCAGTCAGGCAGCGACTCAGTCGTTGTCGCTGGCGAACTCGGCACCGCAGGCAGTTCTTTCGCTCCTCGGTTAATAGCCGCTGAGTGAAGAACGGGGCGGAGTCCCCGGGAGAAGATTTTGAGACGGCGGCCCCCTTCAACAAGGGGCCGCCGTTTTTCGTTGTGCGGAGAGGGAGAGATGGCCGTCCGCAGATGGCGCAGATTTCAGCATGATCTTCGGAGGCCAGCGGAGCGAGATGAAACGCAGAGATTGGGAGGCGCGGGCAGAGGACACAGAGGACGGTGCGTGGGAGTAGATTTTGGGGAGCAGG
>JAWXBD010000177.1:0-16214 GCA_034439815.1 Phycisphaerae bacterium | reverse complement strand
CGATAACGCTGCGTGCGAAGCCACGGTCTGCGCCGTCGATTCGTTCTGCTGCTCGGTTGCGTGGGACGGCATCTGCGCTGCCGAAGCTGCTTCGCTCTGTGCAGTTTGCGGCGGTGGCGGCTCCTGCACGGGTGACTTCGATGGCAACGGCGTCGTTGACGCTGCTGACCTCGCGGTCCTCCTCGGTGCATGGGAAACCCCGGCCGGCGATCTCAACGGTGATGGCAACACCAATGGCGCCGATCTGGCGATCCTCCTCGGTGCATGGGGCCCGTGCCCGTAAGCCGGTGTGGAATCGAAACTGAGTGACCCCTCACTCAGATCGCATCATTCAAATCCGCAGCCCCCGACCTTCCCGGTCGGGGGCTGTCGTTTTGACCACTGGATCCGTTCACTTGCATTGGGCAGCGGCCCCGAGCCTCTGAAGGGGCCATCGAAACTGCCAAGTTTCGTGGGGCCCGCGCAGCGTCAAGGGCGTACATTCCTTCGGCTCCCTCCGCGACGCGACGTCGTGTCACCCCACTCCCGATTTCAATCCCTATGAATCACGGCATCTCGACTGCTCTGTTCCTGCGCTCCGGCATCGCGCTCTTGGCAAGTCTGGCAACGGGCGATGCGGCTCTGGCGCAGTGCGGAACGGCGGCGGCGGGCTCCTGCCTTCTCCCCCACACAACCCCGTTCTGCGACGACGAGAACTGCTGCGAGACGGTGTGCAGCGCCGATCCGTCGTGCTGCGATACGCAGTGGGACGCTCAATGTGTGATGCAGGCGAACCAGATCTGCGTCGGTCTCTGTGGTGCCGATGTCAACGGCAGCTGCCTGAAGGCGCACATCACGCCTTCCTGTGACGATGAGGCTTGCTGCGAACTCATCTGCGGGTTCGACAGCTTCTGCTGCGAAGTGCGGTGGGATTTCGCGTGCGCGATTGCAGCGAGTCTGAACTGCGACCTCGGCAGTGGCGGCAATTGCGGTGATCCGCAAGCTGGATCCTGCTTTGAAGCACACCCCAACGGCGCATGCGAGGACAGGGCGTGCTGCACCGCGGTGTGCGCCGTCAACCCGTCGTGCTGCGATGTGAGCTGGGACTTCCTCTGCGTGCGCATCGCAGGCGAAGTGTGTTTCGGATCCTGTCAGCCCGTGTGTCCGGCCGGTTCGATCCTGGAGGGTGAGGGCTGTCAGCAGAACACCAACGACCCGTGTTATTTCCCGTCCCCATCGCCCGTCCTCAAGACCATTCCAGCCAATGGCGTCGGGTGCGGCCACATCAAGGTCGGCCCCTCGCCCAACGGATTCGTGCAGGATGTCGATGTCTGGAACGTCGTCGCACCCGACGGGAACGGCGACGGTGTGGTCTCGGTGCAGCTGACATTCAGTTCCGGCTTCCAGGGATTCGCGGCGCTGATCCCCGCGACCGGGTGCCCGCCGCTGAGCGCGGCGCTGGCGCACGTGAACTCCGCCAAGTGCGTCGAGAGTTCGGGCGAAACTGTCTGCGTCCCTGCCGGCGCTTATCGAGTTGTCGTGGCGAGCGGCACATGGCCGAACTTTGGCATGACCACGGTCGAGTGCGGCGATGCGGACCGTTACTTCGTGCGTATCCTGACCAGCGAAATCGGGTGTGCGAAGCCGTGTTCCTCCGCGTCCGGTCCGTGCTTTGAGGTGCACAAGGGGCCCGGCTGCAATGATCCCGAATGCTGCGAAGCGACCTGCGCCGTCGATCCAGTCTGCTGTGAGTTCGGTTGGGACGGCGAATGCGCGAAACTGGCCATCTCGCTGTGCGCCGAGGCGCCAGACAACGACCACTGCGGCCTGGCGGCGCCGATCACGCTCGGTGCCACCGCCTTCAGTTCGATTGGAGCGACGAACAGTCTTCCCGGGGCTCCTGCGATGTGCATCGAAAGCGGACCGGGTCCGGCTGTGCGCGACGTCTGGTTCCTCTACTCGCCGCCGAATTCCGGAACGGCCACGGCGACGACCTGCGGATCGCAGATTCCGTTTAACTCGGCGATTGCGATCTACACGGGAACCTGCAACGCGCTCACGCTGGTCGCGTGCGACGACGACGCCAGCGGAGTCTGTTTCCCCGCGGACGCCGCTCGGGTGTCGTGGGCCGCAAGGTGCGGCGTGAGTTACCTGGTGCGTGTTGGCGGCGGCTGGGGCGATGGGACGCTCACGCTGACCTCGTCGTCAGGGGAGGCGTGCGCCTCGTGCCCGGCGGATCTCGATGGCAGCGGCGCGGTGAACGCGACGGACCTCGCCATTCTGCTCGGCGCCTGGGGGACAGCCGGTGGTGCATCAGACCTCGACGGCAGCGGCAGCGTTGGAGCGCCCGACCTGGCGATTCTGCTCGGCGCGTGGGGTCCCTGCAACTGATGTGACACGAGCAGCGAGTGCTGTCACGCCGAGGCCAGCGCCGCGGTTGTCGGCGACAGCTGGCGGCGCACGATCTTGCCCGTGGCATTTCTCGGCAGCGACTCGACCTGCCGGATCTCACGCGGAACTTTGAACTGTGTGAGATGACTTCGGCAGTGGGCGCGAATCGAGCTGCCGTCAAACGTCGCGCCTTCGATGAGTTCGACGAATGCGAGCGCCACCTCACCTCGGCTTCCGTCAGGCATGCCGATGACGGCCGACTCCTTCACCGACGGATGGTGATTCAGCACGTCTTCGATCTCGCGCGGAAAGACGTTCTCGCCACCGATGATCATCATCTCTTTGATGCGGCCGGTGATGTATAGGAACCCGTCCTGATCGAAGCGGCCCATGTCACCGGAGCGGAAGTAGCCGTGCTCGTCAAACGCGTTGGCGGTCTCTTCCGGAAGCTTGTGATAGCCCTGCATGATGTTGGGCCCCTTCATCCGGATTTCGCCGTCTTCGTTCGCCGCGAGCACGCGGCCGTCCGGACTGACGATCCGCTGATCGATGCCGGGCAGCGGCTTGCCGACGGTATGCGGACGAAACTCGTCAGGTCGGCACCAGTTCGTGACCGGCGCGGTCTCTGTCAGGCCGTACCCTTCGTTGAGCCGGATCCCGTACTTGGTCTGAAAGCCCTCAAACACCGCTGACGGTAGTGGCTCCCCGCCACTGACGGCGAAGCGGATCGCCTGAAAGTCCTCGGACTTCCCGTCCTTGACATGCAGCAGCGCGTTGAACATTGACGGGATCGCCACGACCGTTGTCGGCTTGTGTTTCCGCGCGAGTTCCACGATCCGCCGCGGGACAAATCTCGCGGTGTAGATCGACTTGCACCCGGCCGCGAGCGGCAGGAGCGTCAGCACAGTCAGGCCGAAGGTGTGGAACTGCGGGAGCACGCCGAGCATGACGTCACGGTGGTCAAACGTAATCCACGACCGGATCTGCGAGACGTTCGCCGCGAGATTGCTGGCCGCGAGCACGACGCCCTTCGGTTTGCCGGATGTGCCCGACGTATACAGAAGCACCGCGGTACCGCGCTCCGCAAGCGGGTTCGCAATGCGCGGTCGAGGCAGACCCGCGAAAGACACGTCCTCGAGTCGAAGCGCGCGAACTCCATCAGGAAGTCCGCCGATGAAGTCGAGCATCGGCTGAACACAGACCACTGTGTCGCATCCCGCGTCATTGAGAACGTACGCCAGATCAGCTTTGGAAAGCAGATAGTTGATCGGAACGACCGTCTTGCCGAGTGTCCACGCGGCGAGCATCGCCATCGGCATGAGGCCCGATGTCGGCACCATCACCCCGATCGCTTTTGCTGAGGTCGTCCGTTCCATTGCGGACGCCAGATGCCAGCTGCCGAGCAAGAGGTCGATTCCGCGCCACGTGCGCTGATCATCGACCGCCACCACGCGACGAGGATGGAGAATCAGCTGCCGGCGTATCGTCGAAAGGAGTTCCATCGGAGCGGCGGTAGCATACGGATTCTCCGGCCGGCGACGGTCGCTCTCTCCTGGGACAGCTCTACCCCATGCGATGCTTCAATTTCCTTCGACCTCTTGCGATCTCGCTCCTTTCGCTTCCCGCGATCCTTGCTGGTTGCGCGGGCAACGGCGACGCGTTGAATCAGTCATTGAGCGCATACAACGCCGGCAAGTACGACGAGTCGTACAGCTCGGCACAGACAGCCGCCCAATCGGCGCGCACCACGAAGGACTCCGATGAGGCTGCGTACCTCGCCGGCATGAGCGCGTATCGGTTGAACAAACCGGCCGAGGCGGCGAAGCTGCTGGAGAATCCGGCACGCAGCAGCGACGCGTGGATCGCGGGCCAGGCGGGCATCACGCTCGGGACGGCGCTGGCGAAGACGGGCCGGCGCAGCGAGGCGGCCCGCGCGTTCGCTCGGGCCGCGACGCATCTTGACGGTGAGGAAGCCGACAAGGCGCACCTCGCGGCAGCAAACGCGTTCCAGGCCGTGGGGGACACCACGAACGCGAACGAGCAGTTTCGCCTCGCGAGAGTTCCCGTTCCGACGAGCGTCAGTACGGCGTCTGCACCGATACCGGCCCCGGGGCCCACCCCGCCGAAGGTCGCAGGTCCGCGACCGGGCACCGTCGCGGCGCCGCCGGTCCCAGGTCAGCTCGCAGGTCAGTTCGTGCTGCAGGCTGGAGCGTTCCGTGATGTCGCCAAAGCGCGACGCCGCGCCCAGGAACTGAAGACCAAGGCGGCGCGAGCCGGACTCGGCGAGCCGACGGTCGTCGCCAAGCGTGGCTCCGACGGCGCGACGCTTCACGTCGTGCAGCTCGGCAGCTTTGCCGACCGTCGTGCTGCAGACTCGGCGATGACCAAGCTTGGCGCCAGCGGCGTCGTCGTGGGCCGCCCCGCGGCGCCGGGATAAGGTGCGACAAGCCCAGCAGCCTTCAGTCGCGGTTGATGAGAAAGAGCGATGTCTTGTGGAAGTAATCGAGCATCTGAGCCCGTTCCGGTTCAGGAATGTTCGCGTCCTCGAGTGCCCCGCGCATGTGGCCCATCCAGCTCTGACGGGCATCCATATCGATTGCAAACGGGGCGTGCCGGATACGGAGCCGCGGGTGCCCTTTCCGCTCTGAATATGTCTGCGGGCCGCCAAAATACTGCATGAGAAACTCGGCCTGATTCCGGACTGCCTCATCGAGATCGGCGGGGAACATCGATCGAAAGCTGGCGGTCGGATCGGCATCGACCCGCGCGTAGAACGCGCGTGCAATCCGCCAGAAGGCGGGTGCCCCGCCCAAACGCTCAAAGATGCTCGGAGTCAGCGGTTCCATGCTTCCATTCAAAACGGCCAATCGTATAGTGCGAGGCGATGTTGCGGGGGGCACCGTCGATGGTTGACGCCGACGCCCTGAACCCTTAAAGGCCAGCGAGGTCCGAATGCTCCTCATCACGACTGCCACGCTTGTTGCCGGTCTGATCACGTTTGGACCGATCGCCAACGCAGGGCCCGCCGGTGGCGCAAGCAAAGTCCAGAGTCCGCCTCGCGTCGAGCGCGCTCCGCACGATCGCTCGACGCTGGAGGCCGTGCGCGCCATTCGGCGCAAGCACTTCGGCACGATGCGCGACGGCCCGACTCGGACGGAGGGTCTCGAGCGAATCAAGTCGTTCGTGAATCCCGCATCGCTGCAGGTGCTGTACGAACAGCTTCGCGCCGAGAAGACCGACGTCGTCACGGCGATGCTCGATCACTTCGCCACGCTGGGCGAGAACGGCCAGGTCGCACTCGGCTGGGTTGTGCTGCACGAAGTCGATCCGGGCATCCGCGCTGCGGCTACGGAACGCATCACCAAGCCCGCGACGCCGGCGCTGAACCGATTTCTGGCGACGAATCTCGCGTCATCCGACAACGTCGTCGCGAACCGCGCGGGGTCGCTCGCAGCCGCGGCGGGCGCGATCCAGCTGATTCCGACGTTGATCGCGACGCAATCGTCTGAACGTGCGCGCACCGATGATAAAGGCGACCTGGCGTGGATCGCCATCCAGACGCAGAAGAGCTACATCGCCAATGTCGTGCCGGTGCTCGGTGACAACGCAGGCGCGTTCCAGCCGATTATCGGTGTGATCGGTGAAGGGACGCTCCTTCGCGTGATGGATGCCGTCGTCATCATCTATCGAACCGAAATTCACCACGCGCTGGTCAAGCTCACGAGCGATGCGACAGGAACGTCGACGGATCAGTTCGGCTACGACAAGGCGGCGTGGGCCCGCTGGTACAACGACGAATACCTTCCGCAGCTCGCGCAACGCGCCGAGGAAGCCGCGCGCATCGAGCGTGCGAAGCTCCTGGAACGCGACGCCGAAACGACGATCGACTGATCGGCGGCGCACTCAGTGCTGGGCGACGAGGGTATTGTGCGTGAACTCGACAAAGCTCACGCGCACCTCTTCAACGGTGGCGACGGTTCCCGTCGCGTCCAGCTTGACGAGTGTCACCACCGCAAGTCGATCGAGCGCGAACGTTGCCTTGGTCCCCGGATTGACGGGGACAGTTCCGTCGAGCACATCGTTTACGCGGTCCTCGAGGTCCGACGCGTCCGTGAACACGAGCGTCGCTCCGGCCGGACGCAGCCGAGCCGACGGCCGCGCGACGGACGTCATCGCAAGCACCTGATGCTTCAGCTTGAATCCTTCGCGGCGCACATCGATGCGCGGCACGAGCTTGACTGACTTCGCGATCCAGTCCGGCGCGGGAAGCGTCTTGCCGTCCATTCCGGCTTTGATGTTCAGGTCGGCGATGCGCGGCCGATCTTTGAGCGGTTGATCGTTCCACACCAGCAGAGCGGCGATACCCGCAATGACCGCGAGTGTGATGTAGGTTCCAGTCGCATGATGCATCCGGCGCATGCCTAGATTATCGGAGAAGCCACTCCTCCGCTTCAGCGGTGTGCGCGGGAGAGGAGCGCTTCGCTCAAACGCTCGACCTGTTCAGGGCGGTTATATGCCTGACACGAGACGCGCACATGCCATCGGCCGCCCCAGTCGACGATCGGCACTTCGATGCGCTCCCGCTGATACAGATCAGCCTGCAGCGCCTCCGCGTTCTCCCAATGTCGGCATAGATGCTCGGGCAACACCACCGCGGCCATCGCGCCGAGCATGTCGTCGGATGCAGGGGAACGCGGTACGGCGCCGAGCGCTTCACACAGATGCGCGTGCGCCCATCGTGCGAGCCCGCGGTTGTGCTCGCGGAGCCTTCGCCACGTCAGAGGCTCAAACAACGCGATCGCGTCCTGCGCCGTGAGCCACGCGCCGATGTCGCGCGTGCCCTGCCAGTCGAACTCTGCATCAAAACCTTCATCGAGAAAGTGACTGACCGTCGCGGGATGGACTGACTGGCGCACCGATTCGTCAGCCCACACAAACGCGCAGCCTTTCGGCGCACAGACCCATTTGTGAAGATTCCCGGCGTAATACGTCGCTCCGACGGCTGCGATATCGAGATCCAGCATCCCGGGTGCATGAGCGCCGTCGATGAGCGAGGCAATGCCGCGTGCCCGGCAGACCGCGGCGATGCGCTCGACGGGAAAGATGAGCGCGGTCGGCGACGTGACGTGATCGACGACGACGATGCGTGTCCGCCCATCGAGCGCCCGCTCGATGCGATCGACGATCTCGTCCGGCCCGCTCGTCGGAAGCGGAATCGGCACGACGCGCACTTCCGCGCCGGCACGTCGCGCGATGTACTTCATCGTCTGATGAATCGCGCGATACACATGGTCCGTCGTCACCAGCACGTCGCCGGGACGCAGCTCGATCGACCGCAGCACGGCGTTCACGCCTTCGGTCGCGTTTGTGACAAAGCCGAGACCGGCCGAGTCGGCACGCAGAAAGCGGCTCACGCGCTCACGCGCGGGCGCAAGCAGCTCCCGGTAGCGGCGTCCAAGAACTTCGATCGGCCGAGATTCGACCAGGTCGCCGTAGCGCGCGTGGGCTTCGCGCACGGGACGAGGGACGCTGCCGAACGACCCGTGATTGAGAAAGTCGTACGACGAATCGAGCGGCCAGAACTCGGTCCACTCGCTTCCCAGCGGTGCCGGCGGGATCAGAGGCTGCGGCGCAAAGGACAGAGGCGAAGCGTGTTCCGTCGAAATCCCGTTCATCGAGCGGAGCCTACCGAATTGCGTCGAGGCCCCGCTGAGAGATACGCATTCCGAAACTTTCCAAGTTTGTGCTTGCAGGCGGCATCTGTACGGGTAACATCAACCGAACAACTTGTGGAGCGAAACCCGAACAAAGACCGATTGAACGTTCCGCACGGCCGGACCCGACTCCCTTCTCCCCTCGCCGAGGCATTCGCAATGACTGCGTTCACCGCAGGAATCTCCAAGATCGTCGAGCGAGCCCGCGGCTCGAGCAGCGCTTCGCTCCCGCTCGTGGTGCTTGGGCCTGGCGGAGCGTTCCTCTCCACGTACGGCCCGGCTGCTGATCAGGCTGCGGATCAGGCTGCTGATCAGGCTGCTGATCAGGCTGGCCCTTCACACCACGACCAGGCCGACGAGTTTGATCACCTCGGTGATCATGCGCTCACCAAACTCGTCCGGTACTGGTTGCGGGCGTGGTCGTGGTCGTGGTCGTGGTCGTTCGGCGTGCTCGGCCTGCTCCGGTGTGCGTGTGTCGCTCTCCTGCGTGTCGTGACGTCGGGGGTGGCGCCGCCTTGGAATCGCCTCGCGGAGTTGGCACGCCGGCAGACGCGATCGCTCGTCGACGCGTTCAGGTCCGATGCCGATAGCGATGCCGATCTCGACATAGGCGAACTCGATCTGGTCAGATTGGTGCCAATCGGATCGCGCGACGCTGTTCAACCTGTTCAAGCTCTCCCGGGAGATCGGGGCTCGTCGGGGGGGCCGGACGGCGAATTCGCCCAAAGCCAAGCCCAAGGCCAGGCCCAGCTGCGGGCAGTCCTCGGTGCGGTCTCCAAGCAGCTGTCTCGTCAGACGCGGTTCTTGACGACCGCGCGCGAGTCACTCAGTCGAACCGGTGCTCACGCGCCGGGCTATCCACCTTGGACGTCTCATCCGGGACTTTGCAAGTCGCGACTCGACATACAGCCCGCCATCGGCGCCAGCAGCATCAACCATCGATCAGTCAACATGTCGCGCAGGCGGTTCGCTTCGCTCGCATGCCCCGCCCCTTCCTTCGCGGCAACATCATTCGCTCCGCACGTGCCGGCGGGCGGATTCCGTGCCATACCTGCCACTCAGGAGATCCCGTCTTGTGCGGGAAGCACTTCCGATGAATCTCACACCGAAGCAACTTCGCATTCTGCAGTTCATCCGCGACTGGCGTCATCACCATGGCTACTCCCCGACGATGCAGGAGATCGCGGATCTCCTCGGCGTCAGCAAAGTCACGGTGTTCGAGCACATCGAGTCGCTGATCGGGAAGGGCGCTCTCATTCGGAATCCGAACAAGGCTCGCTCTTTGTCGATTCCCGACGAGGTTGAAGTGCCAGGTGTCCTTGGCGCCTCGGTCGCAGCTCCCGACGAAGTGCAGGCTGAGCGGCTGCCCGCGGCGAGTTCGAGATCGCGCTCTCGAACGGGTCGTTCGGCGGGCCATCCGTCGGAGTTCTCGGCAACCACCGTCAGCGGACTGCACTTCCCGCTGGTCGGGCGGATTGCCGCGGGTTATCCGATTGAGAAGTTCGCGCAGGATGACCAGCTCAGTCTGGAAGAGATCTTCGGGCCACGGCGCGGTCAAAAGGGTTCGATGTTCGCGCTGCAGGTCGACGGCCATTCGATGCGCGACGAAGGCATCTTCGACGGCGATTACGTCATCGTGGAGAAGCGCGAGACCGCGCGAAATGGCGAACGGGTTGTCGCGCTCCTGCCCAACGGCGAGACCACACTCAAGGCGTTCTTTCGCGAAAAGGACGGCTCGATTCGGCTGCAGCCGGCGAATCCGGAGTTTGCTCCGATCATCGTGCGGGACTGTTCAATTCAAGGCGTCGTCGTAGGAGTGTTGCGCCGCTACTGACTGCGCGCAGCCGCAGGCATCACGCTGTAGCGCTACAGCCGCCAGGACACATATCGGTACACCAGGTACTCATCGATCCCTGCACGTCCCCCCTCTTTGCCGAATCCCGAGTGCTTCACGCCTCCGAACGGCGCCTGAGCGACGGACGGCAGCGCGTCGTTGGCGCCGACGATGCCGTACTCGAGCGCTTCGCACATCCGCATGAGCCGACTTGCATCGCGCGTGTAGAAGTACGCGGCGAGACCGAAGGGCGTGTCGTTCGCGATCTCCACGGCCTCGGCCTCGCTCGAAAACCCGATGATCGGGGCCACGGGCCCGAACGTCTCTTCGTTGAAGCAGAGCATCTCGCGGCTCGCGCGATCAATCACCGTCGGCTGCACGAACCGGTTGGACCGGTCCTTGACGGTCGCACGCCCCCCGCCGCACAGCACCTTCGCGCCGCGCGCCTTGGCATCGTCGATGTGGGCAAGCGCCTTGTCGACCACGCTGTCTTCGATCAACGGTCCGATCTGCGTGCCGTCGACGAGTCCGTCGCCGACGACCAGCTTGCTCGCTGCCGCGGTGAGCTTCGCGGCGAACGCTTCACGGATTGACTCCTCGACGAGAATGCGATTCGCACAGACGCACGTCTGACCGGCGTTGCGGAACTTGCTGGCGATCGCCCCCTCGACCGCGCGATCGAGATCGGCGTCAGCAAACACGATGAACGGCGCGTGACCACCAAGCTCAAGTGACAGCCGGGTGACGTTGGTCGCGGCGTTCTTCATCAGGACCCGGCCCACCTCGGTGGAGCCGGTGAAGCTCACCTTGCGCACGAGCGGATTCGCAAAGAACTCCTCGGCGATCGGTTCCGGTTTGCCGGTGACGAGGTTGAAAACCCCAGGCGGTACTCCGGCCTCGATCGAGAGTTCCGCGAGCGCAATTGCGGACAGCGGCGTGTGCTCCGCCGGCTTGACGATCTGCGTGCAGCCCGCCGCAAGCGCCGCGCCGGTCTTGCGGGTGATCATCGCCGCGGGAAAGTTCCACGGCGTGATCGCGGCGCATACACCGACGGGCCGCGGCAGAACGAAAAGGCGCTTGTCCGCGGTGGACGCGGGAATCGTCTTGCCACCGATGCGCCGGGCCTCCTCGCCGAACCACTCGAGAAAGCTCGCCGCGTAGTGGATCTCGACGCGCGATTCCGCAATCGGCTTCCCCTGCTCCAGCGTCATCAGGCGGGCGAGCCGTTCACAGTCGCGCACCATGAGCCCCGCCCATCGTCGCAGCACGGCGCCGCGCTCAGCGGCCGGCCGATCGCGCCATGCGGGCAGCGCCCGCGCTGCCGCCTCGACCGCATGCCTCGTCTCGTCCCTCCCGGCGTCCGGCACGTCGGCGAGCGTCTCGTCCGTCGCGGGATTCGTCACGGCAATCGTGCGGCCACTGGCAGCGACGGTCCAGCGTCCGTCCACAAAGTTGCGAGCTTCGATCATGATGCGCACACGATACCGCCGGCGCGCGGAACTCCCCTGGAATGGGAAAGTTGCTGGAAGCGCAGCCGATGCCACGCGATACACTCGTCCCGGAGGCATCGATCCGAATGGCCAAAGCGATTGTTGATCCGCAGGAACTCCGTCGATTCGCGCATGACTTAAAGAAGTTCAACACTGATCTGCAGGGCATGACTGCGATGATCAGCAACCGGCTCGCGACGTTGGGGCAGACGTGGCGCGACCAGGAACAGGCGAAGTTTCAAGAGGAGTTCGACGCGACCATCAAGGTCATGTCGAAGTTCATCAAGGCGTCCGAGACGCACATTCCGTTCCTGTTGCGGAAAGCGGACCGCATCGAGGAATACATCAACCAGCGCTGATCGCGGCGTCCTGATCGCGGCGTCCGGGGCGCGGTGTCCCGGCTCGCGCTCCCCTCTCGAACCGCATGTCCATTCAGGCGAACATCACTTCCGTCCACGTCCTTGACGAGTTCAAGGCGGCGGTGCTCAAGTTCGTCGAGGAAGCAAACCTGGCGCTGAGTGAATCGGAAGGCGAGATCCGCCGCGTTGCCGACTGGCTGAGCCGCGATTGCCAGGCGCACTGGACCAAGGTCATTCGCAAGAAGCAGGAAGAGGTGACAATGTGCAAGTCGGCGCTCTTCCGCAAGCAGATCACGCCGTCACCGAACGATCAGCGGGCGTCGGTCGTCGACGAAAAAAAGGCGCTGCAGCGAGCAATCGCCGAACTGGAAGACGCGGACCGCAGGCTGAAGGCCGCGAAGCGCTGGGCGATCGAAATGGAACGGCAGTACGCGCTCTACAAGGGGCTCGTCCAGCCGCTGTCTGCGGCGGTCGAGCGTGATCTTCCGGCGGCGATTCTCCGCCTCTCGCGGATGGCGAATGCGCTCGACCAGTATCTGCGCATGCCGAGTCCGGATCTTCGCAGTCTGCTCGACGGCGCCAGTGCCGCCATCGTCGTTGGCAGCATGAAGCGGTCGGGTGAGGACGAGGACATCAAGGCTGCCGACGCGGCACCGGGAGCATCGCCATGAGTGTCACCGGAGGACGCATCAAGGCGCAGGTGGCGCTCAAGGACCTGCTCGCGAAGTGGGACCGCGTGCGCGAACAGTGGACCGACGACGTCGCGATCAATTTTCAAGAAACGACGCTCGACCCGCTGGAAGGCCAAGTCCGCGGCGCCCTCACTGCCATGGACAAGATGCGCGAAATCATCGCCCGCGTGAAGAGTGAATGCAGCGAGAAGATGTAGGGGGAAGGGAAGAAGGAAGAAGGAAGAAGGAACAGGCTCCATGCACCCCGAAGGTTTCGAGGCGGCCTTCATCCTTCTGCCTTCACACTTCTTCCTTCATGCTTCTTCCTTCATGCTTCTTCCTTCTCACTCAATGTTCCCCGCGTGCGCCGCCGGGTCATCGAGGAACTTCGCCAGGCAGTGCTTGCAGCAGAAACCGACGACTCGCCCTTGGTAGACGATCGCCATCGCCGGATCGATCGGCTGACCGGTGACGGGGCAGAGAGCGTTGACAGGTTTCAGCGACACCGCTGCCGGTTGCGTGGCCGGCGCGGGCTCATCCATCTCTCGCGCGATGACTGCAGCCGCCACGATGATGCCTAGATCAATCACGGCATCCGGCCGCGCCGCCTTGATGACGTCGGCAGCGTCGTTCGTCATCGCCGACTTCCACAGGTAGAGCCGCTGCAGCGCCGGCAGCGATGCGATTGACGCCGCTGCTCCGTCGCTCACCGCCGTCTGGGTCAGCACGAGCGTCTCGAGCTGCGGTGCCGCTGCGTCCGCCAGCATCGCCACGCCGCGGTCCGTAATGCCGGTCGATCCGAGATCCAGATGCTTCAGTTGCGGCATCGCCCCGACGAGCGTCATCGTCGCATCGGTGACCTGCGACCGGGCCAATGACAGATCTGCGATCTGGTCCTTGAGCGGACCGAGCAGCCGTTGCGCGTCCTCGTCGCCGAAGCTCGCCGCCACCGCCGAGACGTCGACAATCAGGAGCGGCGACCCCTGTGCGATCGGTTCGACGTGCACGAGTCTCTGCTTGAGCGCCACGATCGCAGCGGCATCCGGAGCGGCGATCGGCTTGACTTCGGCAGCTTCCGTTTCCAGCGCGATCGCTGGCGCGTCGGACAGCGCCTCAAACGACGCGCCGTCCGCGATCCAGCGCGCAATGCGTGCGATCTCGTCCGCCGTCGGTTGCGGCTTCCCGTCGGGCGGCATGTGATCGTCGTCATCGAGCGGCAAGCGGAGGCGGCGCAGGAGTTCGCTCGACTCCGCATCTCCCGCGATCAGCGACGGTCCGCTCGATCCACCCTTCGTGATGCCGTCGCTCGAGTGCAGAGAAAGTTTCCCCTTGGACCGTTCGGCGCCGTGACAGCTCACGCAGTATTCGTTGAGGATGGGCTGAATGTCGCTCGCGAACACGGTCAGTGCTGCGGCATCGGGCACTTCCGCGGCAACGACCAGACGCGCGCTCGTCCGCTCCGAAAACGGCGACAGGAGAAAGTCTGCGCCGTGCGTCATCGTGGCGCCGAAGTGTCCCGTCGGCACCATGACGCCGGCCGTGGCGAGCAGCATCACTCCATACGCGACCGCGCGGCCGCGCGCGTGCAGCAGCGCGGCGAGCACGGCGGAACCAGCCATCGCAATGCCCAGCCATTGATGCAGATCCGCCGTCGCTGCGGGATAGCCGCCTTCGCGGCGCAAGAACCAACCCGAGAGTGCCGCGGCGGACGCGCTCAGCGCGATCAACCAGATGAGCGTCGAGCGGACCTCGGATCCCAGCGGCTTCCGCCGCAGCAGCGCCAGCACTTCCACCGCCACGAGCCCGATGACGATACCGATCGGTGCATGAAGAACGAGCGGATGCAGGCGGCCGACAGAGAGAAGCGCTGCGTCGATCGTCACGCGAGGATGTCCTTCACGACCTTGCCGAACACATCTGTGAGCCGGAAGTCTCGTCCTTGGTAGCGGTGTGCGAGCCTGGTGTGATCCATGCCCAGGAGATGCAGCATCGTCGCGTGCAGATCGTGCACATCGACCGGCTTGTCGACGATGTTGTAGCTGAAGTCGTCCGTGCTTCCGTAGGTGATGCCCGGCTTGATGCCGCCGCCGGCGAGCCACACGCTGAAGCAGCGCGGATGATGATCGCGGCCGTAGTTGTCGTTCGTGAGAATTCCCTGGCTGTACACCGTGCGGCCGAATTCGCCCGCCCAGAGAATGAGCGTGTCGTCAAGCATTCCGCGGCGCTTGAGATCCTTGATGAGCGCGGCCTGTCCCTGATCAACGGCGTTGCACTGGGCGCGAAGTTCGCCCGGCAGATTGTTGTGCTGATCCCAGCCGCGCATGTACAGCTGAATGAAGCGGACGCCGCGCTCGGCGAGCCGCCGCGCAAGCAGGCAGTTCGCAGCGAATGTGCCGGGCGTCCGAACGTCGGGCCCGTACATCGTCAGCGTCTCTTCGTCCTCCGTGCTGAAATCGGTGAGTTCGGGCACGGACATCTGCATGCGATACGCCATCTCGTACTGCTCGATGCGCGTGCGCACCTCGGGATCCAGCGAACGCGCGGCTTCGCGCTCGTTCAGCTGTTCGACGAGATCAAGCATCGCGCGGCGGTCGTCGCGGGAAACACCGGCGGGATCTTTGAGATAGAGGACCGGATCACCTGCTGAGCGCAGCTTGCATCCCTGATGCTCGCTCGGCAGAAAGCCTGAGCCCCAGAAGCGCGCCGAGAGCGCCTGCATGTTGCCGATGCCCTGCGTGATCAAGACGACAAACGTCGGCAGATTCGCGTTGGCGGACCCGAGGCCATAGCTCGCCCACGCGCCGAACGACGGACGTCCCGGCTGCTGATTGCCAGTCTGAAAGAAGGTGATGCCCGGTTCGTGATTGATCGCTTCGGTATGCATCGAGCGAATCAGACATATGTCTTCGGCCAGTCCCGCGGTGTGGGGAATCAGCTCGCTCAGCCAGACACCGTCTTCGCGGTTTCGGTACTTCGCAAACTTGAAGATCGACGGCGCCACGGGAAACCGCGCCTGGCCGCTCGTCATCCCGGTGAGCCGCTGGCCGCTGCGGATCGATTCGGGCAGATCTTCGTTGAAGCGTCGCTGCAGCTGCGGCTTGTAATCAAAGAGATCGAGCTGGCTCG
This sequence comes from Phycisphaerae bacterium, assembly GCA_034439815.1. Taxonomy (GTDB): domain Bacteria; phylum Planctomycetota; class Phycisphaerae; order Phycisphaerales; family SM1A02; genus JAEUIT01. The sequence continues at coordinate 650 of JAWXBD010000177.1, read as the reverse complement.
GCGCTCCCTCCATATGCATATAGATGACGCGCTTGGCCTTGGCCGGAAAATGCGCGCCACCCATAGACGTCGGCATCGACGTCGGCATCGCCGTCCCCATCGCCAGCGGCGCCGCGCCCGCGAATGACTGCATGAGCGAGGCGAGTGCCACGCCGCCAACGCTCGCGCCAATGGATTCTGCCGCCCTGCCGAAGAAGCGGCGACGTGTGCAGTCAAGGCCGTAGCGTTCGAGTGGATCCATGACGTGGGTGATCGCCTCCTTCAGTGCTGTGTCGTCGTCTCGTACATGTTGAACACGGTGCTCGCAATCATCGTCCACGCCGCAAGCTCCGCGGTCGGCACGTCAGCGTCGCGCGGCGCAGCTCCGCGCGAGAGCAACGCGGCCGCGTCCGCGTCGGCAGCGCGGTATCGCTCGCGAAACTGTGCCAGGCCTCCAAGCAGCAGCGCTGCCTCGTCCGCGTCGGGCTCGCGACTCGTACATCGGCGGAACATGAGAGCGAGGCGCTCCGCGTCACTCTCCGCTTCCTCCAGCGTGCGCTGTGCGAGCAGCCGCGCCGCCTCGACATACTGCTCGTCGTTCCACAGGACAAGCGCCTGCAGCGGCGTGCTCGTCGCGTTGCGGCGGATCGTGCAGTACTCGCGCGTCGGTG
>JAWXBD010000176.1:0-10265 GCA_034439815.1 Phycisphaerae bacterium | reverse complement strand
TGGGCATGCCGAGACGACCGGCGGCGCCGGTGACGGACGAGCCTTCGGCAAGCACGAGCTTGACGGCGGACTCGCGGAACTCACGGTTGTATTGGCGCGATTTGGAAATGCTCTGTGTGATGTGTCACGCTCCTTGCGACAGGCCGGAGCCTATCGCTCGCCCGTGTCCACCGGAGGTGGGCAAGTCCAATGGCACTCCACGGTCGATCGCATCGACCTGCCGCTCCTCCTGACGCTCCCCGAGCTGTCGCCACGGCCGAAGGCGATCGTCGACATCGGGCTCCATCATCGGTCGACGCAAACTCGATTCCAACGAACCTAGTCGAGCGTGTCTCTACCCGTGACTCTTCGTCAGAATCCGAAACCCATTCGTTTCGAGCGCTCGGTGCAGCACGCGAATGTGTTCGAGATTGCGCACCTCGACAGTGCAGTCAACTTGCACCGTGGAGATATCGGGGCCGCCGAACGCGCGTTCGTGTTGGATCTGCTTCACGCTCGCGCCCGCGTCCGCGATCACTGACGTGAACGAGGCGAGACCGCCCGGACGATCGCGAATGACCGCAGTGAAACGCGTCAGCCGACCGTCAATCGCAAGGCCGTGCTCTATGACGCGCGAGAGAATCGTCGGATCGATGTTCCCGCCGCAGAGCGCCAGCACGACCCGCTTGCCGCGCAAGTCCCCCAACTGTCCAGTAAGGAACGGCGCGAGCGAGCAGGCACCGCCGCCTTCGACGACACCTTTCTCCAGTTCGGCCAAGCGCAAGATCGCGAGGGAAATCTCTTCTTCGTCGACAAGTAAGACGCGATCGACCTTGTCGCGCGCGATCGCGAACGCGCGATCGCCAACTTCGGGCACAGCAAGGCCGTCAGCTAACGTCGGCGATGTCTGCACGCGCACAGGATGGCCAACTTTCATCGCCTCGTAATAGCTCGGACAGCGCCGCGGCTCGACGCCGATGATTTCGGTGCGCGGCGAGAGCTTCTTCACCGCCAGTGCGACGCCCGCAATCAATCCGGCACCACCGATCGGCACGATGATCGCGTCGGGCTGGTTCACCTGCTCAAGAATCTCGATCCCCATCGTCCCCTGCCCCGCAATAATCGCCGCGTCGTTGAAGCCGTGGATATAGGTCAAGCCCTCACTCGCGACGAGTTCGTCACCGCGCACTTTCGCGTCGGCAATCGTTTCGCCATGCAGAATCACGCGAGCGCCAAAGCGCTCGCACCGCGAACGTTTGACGAGCGGAGCGAACGTGGGCATCACGACGGTGATCGGGATGCCAAGCTGCCGCCCGTGGAACGCGAGCGCGAGCGCGTGGTTGCCGGCGCTCGCCGCAACTACTCCGCGACGGCGCTTATCGGCGTCGAGTAAGAGCAGCGCGTTGCGGGCGCCGCGCTCCTTGAAGCTGCCGGTGCGCTGCGCGTACTCAAGCTTCGTGTGGATCTCACAACCGGTGAGGTCGGAGAGATCGAATGATTCACGGCAGGGTGTGACAAACACGCCATCGGCGATGCGCCTCCGCGCAGCAATAATGTCGTCGAAGGTAACGCTGTGAGCTAGATCGGAGGACACTGGCATGGGCCGCACTCTCAACTCCGTTCACCGCGTCTTGAGCCATCGCTCGACGTAATGGATGTCGTGCGTCGCATTGACGAAGTCGTCGTTGTCCATGATTTCGCGGTGGAGCGGAATGGTCGTCTTGATCGGGCCAATCACGAACTCGTCGAGCGCCACCTTCATGCGGGCGATCGCCGTCGGGCGATCTTTGCCGTGCACGATGAGCTTTCCGATCATCGAGTCGTAGTTCGGCGGAATTCGATAGCCCGGCCGCACATGACTATCCCAGCGGACACCAGGACCGCCCGGTGCGACGAACGTACCGATCGTGCCCGCCTGCGGCATGAAGTTGCGATCGGGATCCTCAGCGTTGACGCGCACTTCAATCGCGTGCCCGTTCTGTTTCACGTCTCCCTGCTTCACCGAAAGCTTCTCACCAGCGGTAACGCGGATTGTCTCAGCGACGATATCGAGTCCAGTGATCATTTCCGTCACTGGATGCTCGACCTGCACGCGGGTGTTCACCTCGAGCATGTAAAAGTTCTGATCCTTATCCATCAGAAACTCAACCGTCGCCGCGCCGGAGTATCTCGCTTTGCGAATGAGCTCGGCCGCAGACATGCACACCGCATCGCGCTTCTTTGGATCGACCCCTGGAGCGGTTGCTTCTTCGACAAGCTTCTGATGGCGCCGCTGACTTGAACAGTCGCGCTCGAACAGATGCACGCCGTTGCCATGCTGATCGCCGATTGTCTGCACCTCGAAATGCCGCGCGAGCTCGAGAAACTTTTCAACATATACGGCACCGTTGCCGAAAGCAGCGGCGGCTTCTTGTCGCGCTGCGTCGACGCCCGATCGCAATTCAGCTTCGTCGCGCGCGACGCGCATGCCGCGCCCGCCGCCACCAGCTGACGCTTTCACGATGACCGGATAGCCGATCTCGCTCGCGACTTTGACGGCCTCTTCGATGTCTTCGATCGCGCCTTCGCTGCCGGGAAAGACCGGCGTCCCCGCCGCCTTTGCAACGCGCTTACATGACACCTTGTCACCGAGGAGCGCCATGGCCTCGGGACTTGGTCCAATGAACGCAATCTTGCAATCCCGACACACCTCGGCGAAGTGTGCGTTCTCGGAAAGGAATCCGTATCCCGGATGAATCGCGTCCGCGCCGGTGACTTCTGCCGCAGCAATAATGCGCTCAATACGGAGGTAACTCTGCGCGCTTGGCGCTGGCCCGATGCAGACGGTGCGATCGGCATACTCAAGCCAAGGGCCGTCCTTGTCGGCCGTCGAGTAGACGCACACCGTCTCGATGCCGAGACTTTTCGCGGCGCGAATGATGCGGAGGGCGATCTCGCCGCGATTGGCTATCAGTATTCGGGAGAACATGCGTAGAGAGGGGCAGAGTAGAGAGCGAGGTCGAGAGCTCGCGGAATGCTGACGCGGAGTGCCGATGAGCGGAGGAGTTAGTCCGGAAGGATCCGGAACAGCGGCTGGCCGAACTCCACTGGCGAGCCGGTCTTGGCGGAGATCGCAACAATCGTTCCGCTCTGCTCGGCCTTGATCTCATTGAAGATCTTCATCGCTTCGATGAGGCACACAATCGTGTCCGGACCGACCTTGGAGCCGATCTGCACAAAGTTGGGCTTGCCCGGACCAGCAGCGAGATAGAAGGTGCCGACCATCGGGCTCTCAAGAGCGATACCAGCTTCGCTCGGCACGCTCGCGGCAGGAGGAGCGGCGGCTGGGGCAAGCGTGGCGGCGCCGGCCGGGGTGCCTGCGCCAATACCCGGATAGCTCACTGGCGCTGGCCCCGGGTGCATCACCATCGGGACCGACTGCGGATTCGGACGCTTGATCGTGACCTGCTCCTGCTCGTCGCGAACGTCGAGCTCGACGAGGTCATTCGAGACCATCAGGCGGACCAGTTCCTTCAACTTGCGGATATCGATCATCAGGAACGCTCCAAGAACGGAGTTCGCGTGCGGACTCCGGTGGTAGTGCGAAAGAACCAATTACCAAGGGACGGAGGCCATTTCCCCCAACATGCGGTCCAGACTCCAGAAGCCGCCATCGGGGGGCGGCATCGTGAGGCCGTGCCGTAGGGAGGGCGGGAGTATATAGGAAGCGGCAGCGCGATCATTCCACGGGACGGCAAGGCCCCCACTTCAGGCCCGATGAGGCTCAGAAGTATCACGAAGTCCGCCGTATCAACGGGGATCGTTCACGTTCGTCGGCCGTGTCTCAGGCTCGGTCTCCGTCAGCGGGCTTCCGTCTGACGCGCACCCAATGGCTTCGAAATGATCTCGCCCGCGATGAACGCGGTGCGGGCGGATTCGGGCTTCGCGAAAACCGCTCGAATGGCCGCGACCATCGGAGAAGCGGTGGACCGCGCACTCGGCCGCATCCGTGTCGCTCTCGCCGAGACGCTCCGCACCTGACGTGCTCTCGCCATCGCTTGGCGCGCTAGCTTTCCTGCATTTCGCTCCGCCCGTTGCCGCGCGTGTTCGACCTGGCGGGCCCGTTTCTTAGCTTCCATCTCGCTCGCTGCCGACCGTTCCGCTCGCCGCAAGACGAACGACGATTCAGCCTCGCCCGCCTTCGAACCGACATTCGTGTCCCGGCGCCGGTCCGACGGTCGTGGCGGCTGGACCGCCGATGGCGCACGTACCGGCGTCGGGGCCCGCGCTGCCGCTCGATACGACGTGCGCGCCGGCATGGGAGCCGACGCACGCAGCGGGATCGTCGATGACCCCCGCGGAGGTGGCGGCGCAACCTGGCGCGCCGCGGTCGGCATGTCTGGTCGTCGCGTCGGCGTTGCGGGGGCGCGCATCGGCGGAACCGCGGGACTCTGCCGCCTCGGCGTTCCACCGTCCAGCAGTTCGTCGAGGAGGTCGTCGATCGCTCCGCTCCGGCGCGGTGAAGCCCCGTCCGAATTCGCATCGATCGTAGGCGGGAGTGCACCACCGAAAGTCTGTCGCAGAGCCGCTTCTTCGCGCCTTTTCTTCTCGGCGTCCCTCTGCCGCTTCGCAATGATGCCAAACGCCACATTGGCCAAGATCACGAGAATCGCGATGACAATCTGATTCACGGGAAGGAGTGTAATCGCGCGACCGGTCCGTGCGGGCCTTCGTCGAAATCGATTCCAAACCAGTGAGCGAGTCGCCCGGGCGTCAGCACCTCGCGAGTTGATCCGTCCGCAGCCATTCGGCCGTCAACGAGGACCCAAACCCGCGAAGCGAGCGCCGTCGCCTGCGCCAGGTCGTGGAGCACGGCAACGACCGCTCCTCCGCCGGCCGCGTGCTCGCGAATCCGAGCGGCGCAGCGGGCGGTTTCACCCAAGTCGAGCGCTGCGAACGGCTCGTCGAGAAGGAGAATCGATCGAGCGTCCACTTGAGCGAACGCTCGCGCCAGCGCGGCGCGCTGCTGCTGCCCCACCGAGATTCCGTGGAATGGTCGTTCGGCGCATTCAGCGAGCCCGAACCGTTCGATCGCCGCGTCGACACGTTTGGCGTCCGCACCGCGGGCGTAACGGCCAAGCGCGATCGACTCGCGCACCGAGAACGGTGCGGCGACGACCGGGCGCTGCGCGACAAATGCAATGCGAGCGGCTCGGACCCGCGGAGCGAGTTCCGCGACCGATCGCCCGTCCAGCATCACACGACCTGTGCGAACAGCTATGAAGCCAGCCATCGTCCGCACGAGCGTGGTCTTGCCCGCAGCGTTACGGCCGATGATCGCAACACTGTCGCCAGCGCGCACGCTCGTCGTGATGCCACTGAGCACCCTGCGTCCCGCGAGATCGACGTGCACGTCGGTGAGTTCAATCACGCGGCACCTCGCCGACCCGCAGTCGAGCGAAGAAGCCAGAGGAAAATCGGACCACCAGCGATTGCCGTCAGCACACCGACTGGCAATCGACCGCCGCCGAGATCGACGGCTTGCCGCGCGGCGTCGGCAGCAACGAGCAGCGTGGCACCCGCGAGCGCTGATCCGACCGCCAGCGGACGGTGGCGGGCACCGAGCAACATGCGCGCGGCGTGGGGCGCGACGAGGCCGACGAACGCGATCGGTCCCGCGAGCGCGACGGTTGCGGCTGCGAGCGTACCGGCGAAGACGAACAACCCCGTGCGCAGTGGGCGCAGCGCAACGCCGACGGAGATGGCTTCGTCGTCCGACAAGCTTGCAGCGTCAAGGGCCGGACCTAACAAAGCGCCGAGCGCCGTTCCTGCGAGCGCGAGCACTGCGACGGTGACCAGCAGCGACACCGGCGGCGCATCGGGGATCCGTCCCATCATCCACGCGACGAAATCGCCGCGCAGCCCTGCGGGTACGAGCGACTGAAGCGCGGTGGAGCCAGCGCCAGCGATCGCGCTGACGACAACGCCAGCGAGCACCAGCGTTACTGGATCGGCGACCGCAGAATCCCCCGCTGGTCGCGAGCCGATACGCCACACGACGCCGAGCGTGACGAGGCTTCCCAGCGTTGCCGCCACGACCGGTGCTGCCACTCCGAAGAACCCGTCGAGCCCCAGTCCGAAACGCCACGCCAGATACATCGCAAGCATGTAGCCGAATCCGGCACCGCTCGACAAACCCAAGACGAACGGCGACGCGAGCGGATTGCGCAGCAGCACCTGCAGGAACAGTCCCGAGATCGCGAGCGCCGCGCCGACAGCACACGCCGCCGCAGTTGCGGCGACGCGATAGCGAACGATGTCAGCGTCGGGCCAGCCAAAACCGGTCGATCCAAGAAACAGTCGCCCAGCGATCGCGACCAGCAGCGCCGCCCCCAAGACGGCCGCACCCGCTTGAGGTCCGAACTTCATCGCGCGGCTCCGGCGGCGCTCTCGCGCGGTGCCTCCGTGGAGATCGCGCGGCGCAGCCTCTGCGACATCGCGAGAACGGCGCTCGACGGCAGCATCGCATCGTCGTCGCCGAAGACCACGATGCGCCCAGCAAAACGCGAGCGCAGCGCGTCGTCTGCCAGGACGATCGAGACAATTCGCTCTCGTTCGGCTAGCGAAGGCTCGCGCTCGCGCAGGACCACGATTGAATCTGCGACGAGGCGGATGAGGTCCTCGTGCGACACCTCGGGATAAGCACGTCGGTCGATCGCGTTGCGGCATCCGATGCCCGCGAGCACATCTGACAAAAACGTTTCGGTTCCAGCGGCGACCATCGGTTCGATGGAAACTAGCAGCAGCACGCGCGGCGAATCCGCAGCCGGAACGACTTCCCGGAGTCTCACAATCGACTCCCGACGTTCCGCCGCGCTTCGGGCAAGAGGAGAACCTTCGCTCCCGAGTGTCGCGGGAAGCTCGTCGAGCATGTGCGCCACATCGTCGAGCCGGTCGAGTCGCCACTGTCCCAGCCGCCAGCCGCGCGACGCTGCGAGCCGTACCAGTTCGGGGTCTGTGCCAGTTGCCGCGGGCTGGATCAGCACGTGCGTTGGGCGGACGCTCAAGAGGCGTTCCAGGTCGAGGTCGAGCAGCGACCCGACGATGGGCGTCGACGCGGGGATCGAGGCGCAGAATGGAGTGCGCCCGACCACGGCGTTCGCCGCCCCAAGGTCGACGAGTGTCCGAGTGATCGCTGGGCTGAGCGAGACGATTCGGGAAGTTTGCTCGCCAGAGCCGCGAGCCGCCGATGACTCTCCCGAGGGCGGTGCTGGTGGCGTCCCACCGGAACAGCCCGTGCCAATCGTGATGAGCGTTAGTCCCGCGAGGAATGTGAAAAGCGGGAATGGGCGCGGCACGCCCTCCATCCTAGCGGCCCTGTATCAGAGATCCCGGCATTGAAGAACGGCGCTTCGTCTCGAAGGTCGCGCCGACTACACTCACCGTCTCCGCCAATGTCCATCCTCTCCTCCATCCGCCGATATCTCCCGTCGCTGCCCGGCTCGAACCGCCAGCGCATGGAGGAATTGGCCGACGAGTTACGGCAGGTCCGGACGGAAACCCGCAGGGCCCAAGATCGATTGGCTGACGCGATCGTCCCTCTCGCCCGGGTATCCGAACACTTTCCGCTCCTCCGCCGCGAGCTCGACGAGTTCGTCCAGTCGCTTTCTGTGACGTTGCGACAGGCGAGCGAACGCATTCGCGAGGTTGATGAACGGCTGGACGACTTGATGGAGCAAACGCGGACGCAGTCCGACGCGCTCGGGCTGCTGCACTCGAATCTCGTCGCCACTGGCGCGTCGACCGGCACGGTTGCATTGCGAAGTCGCGCCGACGTGCTCCCCGCGACCCACGAGTTCGTCGAACAGATTGAGTCGATCCGAGGTGCGGTCGACCGCCTCGCGGTGGCCGCAGCTCGCAGCGAAACGCTGATTGAAGAATTGCTCGACCGCCCGCGCGAACAACGCGATCAAGCGACGTGGTACGTCGCGATGCTCGCGTTTGGATTTGCAGGCTTGGCGATCGCGCTGTCGACGTTGGCGTACCTGACCTAACATTAGGGAAGTGTGATCCAGTAATAGCGTTTCAAGGGTCTGTTCGGAGCAAGAGCCTTCGTCTCCCGCAACGAGGCTCCGCATCGTTCGATGACGCGGATGGAGGCCGCATTCGTGTCGTCGCACGTAAGGAGCACTGTGGTCAGGCCGAGCGCGCGCGCCACTGGCAACGCCTGACGCAGCATCTCCGTGCCGACTCCACGGCCTCGGAAGGACGGCACGGTGTCGTAGCCGATGTGCCCGCCTTCAACGCGAAGCGCGTCGTTTAGTTCGTGGTAAATGGAGATGCGCCCAACGAATTGTTCTTCCGTCACGGCCCAGAGATGCGACTTGGGGACGAACGTTTCGGTTCTCCGAGTGGAGTCTGCCAACTTCCTCGAAACGAACGCGGCGAAGTCGTGTTCGGCAGTCTCAATGTCGCTTCCAAACCACCAGGGAAGGCCTTCGATTTGGAATTCGCGAAGCCCGCGCAAGAAGGTCTCTCGATATCTCTCGGCAGGCGGAACCAGTTGGATCTTCAATCGAGTATTCACTCGCGTACATCCTCTCGGGGATCGACACGGTAGCCAAGACCGCTCGTCCGTTACACGCTCGCCCGAAGACGACCTTTCGCGCGTTGACTCCAGAAAGAGGTCCGCGAGACGGCGAAGGAGCGAGTCGGAGAGGTTCTCGTCGAACAGCAGCCGCAGGAAGAAGAACGCTCCACCGTTGATCCCGCGCTGGTTGCCACCGGTGGGCTGACCGACCAGAGTGCCCTCGGCGTCGCGGCGTGGCAGGAATGCCGCTGCTGTTCTCAGGATGAAGCTCATAGTCGTCGTTGAGTGCGAGGTTCGGACACCGCCGAACGACACCGATCTACGCTGCTGCTGCGGCGGGCGGCATGAGCGATGCGTTAGCTAGCCGCGTCGGGCCACCCCCCCCCCCAATCACGCGGCGTCCAAGCCGGCCTCGCGGATCCGCCGTGGGAGAAGTTTGACCACCTCTCGCTGGTCCTTGCTCTCGGCGTCCTTGAGTTTGGCGAACAGTTCGTCGATCGAGCCACCCGCGGCGCGGAGAAGCTGCTCGCGGTTGCGGCGTACGTCGTCAATGATCAGGTGGTCGGGAAGGGAATCCGGCACGGTCAGGGCTTCATGAGTTCCTCTGGCGTACAAAGAACGGGCGGATCGTACCCGCGCGACCGGAGCGAACGCTGGATCTGAGTGCGGGTTTTGGCGTTGGCGATGTGCTTGCAGTTCCACGTCGGGAGGAAGTCGATCCCGTTGTCAGCGGCGACGGCCACATGCAGGGCGTCGATCGCCGCGTTGGCCGGAATGGCGAGGTCGGCAATCAGGACCTTGGCGAGCGTGCGCGCGTCTTCGGAGACTTGGAAGAGCGGGATCTGCCCGATTGCCGCGAGCCGTAGCCTCGCGGAGTCGGGGTCACCGAGGGACGCCGCCTGAACCACGATCTCCGAGATGAAGACGCGGAAACCCCGACGTGCAATCGACCACCACTCCAAAGTCAACTGATGGTGGGCGGCCGTGACGAGCTCGCGGCTCGGGCCCGATGTGAGCTCACTGATGACAGAGGTCTTGACGTAGACGCACGCGGCCATGCAGACACTCTAACGCCTGAGGCGTGCCGGACATGAGCCACGAATGCGGCCGGCGGGCTCTCGATTTGGGAGCGCGGTCCGCGTTCGGTTCAGCGAACGACCATCGCAACGCACGCACGCCGCGTGTCAGTACGAGCGTGTTGTTAGGAAGTACCCCTCGGCGCGAGCAGGATTTAGATGTACAGGTACACGGCAACTACCGCGCCAAGGGATAGAAGTACTCCGGCCATAGAGACTGCCCGCACTCCAAATCGGCGAAGGTCGATGAAGAACACGACGAGAAAGGCAGGACCGAGTACGAGCGCGACAGCAACAACCGGTGCAATCACAGCGCCAAGATCGCCAGCCACCGCCGGAAAGAACGCTAAGACGGAAAGCGCCGTGGCGGAGAGAGAAAAAATGAAGCCAAGGACAACCAGCCAATCGCGTTCGTGCAAGCGCCTGATACGAGCTTGATGAACTGACACGCTCATATCTGCCTAACTAGTAATTAACCCGCACCGCGCTGGTCGACGCGCCGCATTAGGCTGGTCAGCCTAACACCGCAGCCTACTTCCGTCGGAAACGGCTAACCGCAGGCAGGGTACCGAGTTGTGAAGCGCGACGATACTGCGTCGACCCGCAATAGGCTGCGAAACGAGCTGCATAACGTGGATGAG
>JAWXBD010000175.1:0-28310 GCA_034439815.1 Phycisphaerae bacterium | reverse complement strand
GGCGCGGCGTATGGCGGCATCTCACGCGTGACAGCGGACGCTTCGAGATCGCAGGGATTGCTGTGCGCAACGCCAAACGGCACGCTGACACCGTGGCGCCGCAGCTGCTGCGCCGCGATGCGTTCGATCTCGCATCCGATCCCTCCATCGATCTCGTCATCGAGTGTCTCGGAGGCGTGGATCCCGCGGAGGCATGCATCGCCGCGGCGCTCGAGCGCGGCGCGGACGTTGTCACGGCCAACAAGTCGCTGCTCGCGGTGAACGGCACGCGATTCGACGCGATGACGCGCGTGCATGGCGGCCGCCTCGCGTACTCGGCTGCCGTGGGCGGCGCAGCGCCGTGTCTGGAGACCGTGCAGCGCCTTGCGCTGCTCGACAGCATTGATTCGATTGAGGGCGTTCTGAACGGGACGACCAATGTCATCCTCGACCGCCTCAGTCAAGGTCATTCGTTTGACGACGCGCTCGCGGAGGCGCAGGCGCTTGGATTCGCGGAGGCTGATCCCAGCGCCGACCTCGACGGCATCGACGCCGCAGAAAAGCTGCGGCTCCTGGCTCATGCCGCGTTCGGTGCGGCACCCGACGAGTGGCAAGTAGAAGGGATTCGCGGTGCGGCCCGCCCTTCCGCGGGAAATGCCGTGCGCCTCGTCGCGCGGGCGACGCGCCACCGCGCGACGGTGCGTCCGGAACTGCTCGCGAACGACCATCCGCTCGCTGCGGTGTGCGAAGAATGGAATCGGCTCGTTCTCACGGATCGCCACGGACAGCGAACGGTCGTCGACGGCAAGGGTGCCGGCCGCTGGCCAACCGCAGAAGCAGTCTTTGCCGACGTGATGGATTGCTGGCGCGCCTGCGCTGCGATCGTGCCGGCGCACGCACTGACCGGAGGTGCCGCATGAAGAAGTTCACGCGGTTCGGCGTGCGGGATGCAGCGCCGAACGATCCATGGCGGCCATCATCGACGCCGATCTATCAGACGGCGACGTTCGAGCAGGAGTCTCCCGAACACTTCGGCCGATACGACTACGCGCGCAGCGGCAACCCCACGCGCGCCGCGCTCGAAGAGCATTGCGCGCGGCTGGAAGGGGCGTGCGGCGCGTGCGCGTTCGCGAGCGGCATTGCGGCGGTCGCGGTCGTGACGCGTCTGGTCCGACCCGGCGAAACCATCGTCGCCCACGAGGATCTGTACGGCGGATCGCAGCGTCTGCTGACGCGCGTGTGCGCCGAGCGCGGCATCGATGTGCGCTACGCAGATCTCGTCAACGGCGATCGCGCGCGATGGAGCGCAGCGCTGCCAGCGACGACTGCACTCGTTCTCGTCGAAAGCCTCAGCAATCCGCTCTGGCGCGCGCCGGATCTGCGGGCGCTCGCCGATGTGACGCACGAGCGCGGCGCGATTCTCTGCGTCGACGCCACCGCGATGAGCCCATGGCTGCAGCGCCCGCTCGCGCTCGGCGCCGATGTCGTCGTGCACTCGGCGACGAAACTGCTGTCCGGCCACGGCGATCTCACCGCCGGCATCGTGGCGTGCGCTGCGCCGGAGCTGCAGGAGCGCATCGCGTTTCTGCAGAATGCCGAAGGTGCGGTCTTAGGCCCGTTCGACAGCTGGCTGCTGCTGCGCGGCATGAAAACACTCGGTGTGCGCATCGAACGGCAGCAGGAGTCGGCGCGGCGCGTCGCCGAATGGCTGGCTGCCCGCGACGACGTCACGCGCGTCCATTTCGCGTCGCTCGCGATCGGGATGCGACGCGAGCGGCACGCGCGGCAGGCGGATGGACCGGGTGTCGTCCTCAGTTTTGAAACAGGCGATGACGGGCGCTCGGCGGACATCGTCCGGCGCCTCGATCGGTTCGCCATCGCTGTCAGCTTCGGCAGCGTCGATTCGTCGGCGAGCCTCCCCTGCCGCATGTCCCATGCGTCCGTGCCGGCCGATCGGCAGTTACTGCCGCCCGACCTCATCCGGCTATCGATCGGGCTCGAGGATCCGGAGGACCTGATCGCCGATCTGGAGCGGGCATTACCTGTCGCGCAGCGCCTTTGCCCGCTGCAGGAGCGCGTCGGTGTCCGTTGACGCTGGTTCCAGCGGGAAGTGCCAGAGGTTCTCGCTCTTCAACTGCGCAGGCACCAGCTCCGCGGCGAAGTCCACACCGATCGTGTCCCACCAGGGGGACTTCGCGTCGGCGCTTGTATCAAGCGGCTCGTATCCGTCCTTCTGGAGACGCACGTCGTACGTGCCGTAGTACGTGAACTCAGCCTCGACCGGCGTCCGGCCAAGTTCACGATCGTTCAACCAGACCGTCGCGCCGCTCGGATCGCTCGTGATTGTCACGACGCGGCGGACACATCCGCCCGCTCCGACGGTTGCCAGGGCCAGCGTCGCCATCACCACCATCGAACGAATCGTCATCGCCATCGAAAGCTCCATCGTTCAGTCGAATTCGTCGCCGCGGAAGGTCGACGCAAGATACACATCGCGCACTTCGGGATCATTGATCACCGAGCGGGGGTCGCCTTCACGGAAATTCTTGCCTTCGTGCAGGATGTACGCGCGATCACAGATCCGCAGCGTCTGCTGCACGTTGTGATCTGTCACGAGCATCGCGATGCCGTCGTCGGCAAGGCGCCGCACTTCCGCCTGCAGCTCCTCGACAGTGTGCGGATCCACGGCGGCAAACGGCTCGTCGAGCAGCATCAGGCGGGGCTTGGTGATGAGCGCGCGGGCGATTTCCAGCCGCCGCCGCTCGCCGCCCGAACATGTCCGCGCCTGCTCGCCCGCCTTGTGCCGGAGCCCGAACTGTTCAAGCAGCTCCGCGGCGCGCCGACGCCGGGCTTCGCGCGACATCCGCTGGGTCTCCAGGATGGCGAGGAGGTTCTGTTCGCACGTCAGCCGCTGGAAGACGCTCGGTTCCTGACTGAGATATCCCATGCCCGCGAGCGCGTGCCGGTACATCGGCAGGTGGGTGACATCCTGCCCGTTGAACACGACGCGCCCCTGTTCTGGGGCGATCATGCCGATCGCCATCCGGAACGAGGTCGTTTTGCCGGCACCGTTGCGGCCGAGCAGACCGACGACTTCGCCGGGCTCGACGCGGAATGAGACCGCGTCGACTACCTTCCGGCCGTTGTAGCTCTTGTGTAGTTGCGTCGCCTCGAGAAGCGGCATGGAGACGGAAGTGTAACGGCGACCTGCAATTCAGTGGTCGAGGTGACACCGAGCGGCGATGATGTCGGCTGTTCCATGGATCCGTCCCCCGCCCAGCTCAACACTCCGCCGCGCCCGGCTCTTCATTCGCTGCTGCTCACGACAGCGAACCGCGACACGGTTCGGCGCGAGCCGCCGCAGCCCGAGCTGCCGTTTCGGCTCGGCGAGGCGATGGCCGATGGCGCCGGTCGCTACGAATTGATTCAGCCAGTCGGCGAAGGACGCTCGGCCCGCGTCTACGTCGGCAAGGACCGGCTGATGTCCGAGGCAGGGAAGCCCGTCCATGTCGCGGTCAAGCTGTTTCCCGCGCCGGTCGATGCGGAAGAGGCCGAGCACGTCCTGCGCGAGGCACGGCGCGCTCGCCGGATCCGCCATCACCATGTCGCGAGCGTGCTTGACGCCGGCATAACCGGCGAAGGCTGGCCGTACATCGTGCAGGAGTTCATCCAGGGCGAGCATCTTGAAGCGTGGCGAAATGGCCGCGGCACGGTTGCACGCGTCGCGACTGTGGTGGCGCTCACGCGCGACGTCGCCCTCGGCCTTCAGGCGGTGCATGACGCGGAACTTGTGCACTGCGATGTCGCGTCACGAAACATTCTTGTGGACGGCAACGGCCGCGCAGTGCTGACTGATTTCGGCGGCGCACGCGAGGCCGGCGACGCGGGGGGCGATACTGCGATCGGCACGATGGCCTTTATGCCTCCGGAGCAGTGGCTGCTTGGCACGTATTCCGCGCGTGCTGACATCGCAGGGTGTGGCGCGATCCTCTACTGGCTTCTGACTGCGACGTATCCGTATGGCGACACGGTCGCGACGATCAAGGCGAGTCATCTGGCACCAGCGACCGCGCTGGCGGTGCGCACCGAACGGCTGCGCGCCGCGAGCATCGACGAGCGCCTTGCCGCGATCGTCCTTCGCGCAACCGATCCCGCGGACGAGCGGCGTCAGGCAACAGCCGGGCAGTTCGCCGATGAACTCACGGCATGGCTCGTACAGACCGAACCCTCCTCGACGCGCTGGCGGCTGCTGGTGCTTGGCACGCTGACCGCACTTCTGATTTCTGCATCGCCGATTCTGTTCGCGTTTTTTAATCGCGAATTCATGAGCGCTCCGACCCCGACATACAGTGGAATGCCGCCCACGAGAGATGACTTCGCGGCGTGGCTCGGCACCTCGGAGTCGGACCCGAAGTTTGCCGGCCTCCTCGACGCATTGAACTGGGAGTACCGCGCGGCACACGACGAACCTCGATCGACCCCCAATCTCGCCCGTCAACTGCTCGAGGCGAAGCGCACAGAGATCCTCGATGCTGAGTGGGGTGTGCGTGCGCCGGTGGCGCTCGCCGGCGCAGTGCTGGCGCTGGAAGGGAACGACCTGGAAGCTGCGCGCGAGTGGCTCACGATCTCCGGAGAGTCGATTGCCAACCGAGACGCTTGCCTTAACGAACCGAAGTTTTGCGACTACCTGCACACGCGCTGGCGCGGGCTCTGGGCGATCTATTCGCTGCGGGTGGCCCGGGCCGACGCTTCCAGCCGGAACGAGCCCTTGACACTGTCCCTGGCGCAACGCGAGACGTTCCGCGCGTGGCTCGACGCCGTCAGGAACGGTTCGCCGGATGTCGAAGTGCTCGGGGTGGAGTCGCACGACAGACACACGCCGCTCAAACGCATGGTCCGGGAAGAGCGGGCAATGTGGCCCCCCCACTGGTGAACAGCCACGTTCCGTGGTAAGCTCTCACCGAGATTAGCGAAATAGCGCATTTAATGCCGCACCGATCCGCCTCGCGTGCGAGCTTGGACTATGCATTTCTCACCCCTTTCTCTATCGTTATGGGTCGCGGATGAACGAGTGCCTGTCCGCTGTACTTGGGTTGTCGTACTCAGAAAAACATTCGCGGCAGGCCGCCTCGCGGCGCTGCTCGTCGGGTCCCTCGTCGTCTCGTCGTCGGGTGCTGATGTCCCCAACGAAACCCACCCATGCGGTGTCCTCGTGGCGGATACCGGCGTGACTGGCTGCACACGCCTTCCGGGCGCGGACTGCGTTGTTCCCTCCGCTGGCGGCCAGTTTGAAGTCGTCCAAGAGTCGTGCGGGTCGTACCGGCTCCCATCGGGTCAACCGATGCCGTGCGGTTCGGCTAGTGCCGGCGGAGCGTGCTCCTAAGCCCGGTCATTCGCGTCAATTGACCAAAAATCAGTTTCTTTATCTCGTGGCATACCACAAGAGGACCGCTATGTATTTCTTTTCTTTCGCTACACGTCGCCCCGCGCTGGGTTTGGTCGTTGTGAGTTTCGCTGTCGCATTGCCGCTGATCGGTTCCAACTCCGTCCCGCAGCCGTCGCCTGCGGACGTCGTGCGCACTCTGCGCGATGCCGAGTCGATGGAGCTCGTCGCAACAGTCGAGCTGCGTTCCGTTGACCCGTCTCAGAACCACTGCCTCGCCGCCGACGGCGATCCGATCGGAGGCGGGTATGCGTACCGCTCGCTCGGAGCCGCGTGGCGCGCCACTTCATGGATGGATCCCAATCGCCACTTCGCGCTGGACACCGAGGTCAGCTACGACGGAACCGCACACTCCGTGTACATGAACAATCTCACTGGGCGGGCGGCGATCCGCTCGCAAGGCGAACCTGTCGACGGTGGCTTCTCACTTGCTCATCCGCTGTTCCGCCTGGCGGCCTGGGCCGCTCCGCTCGACGACACATCAGCAGGTGCTTTCAAACAGAGTGAACTTGCGGCGATCGCCGAGAATGCCATGGCCATTGACGACGCGGCCTGGTCGGAGGTGACGATCGACGGTGTGGCGTATGACGTCACCGTAGTGCCCGGAGCGCAGCTCAACGGCGCGCCGTACACGCACCGCATCACGACACCGCAAGGGTTGCGGAATGAGCCGTTCCGCATCGAGTACGTTCGATCCAACGGAATCCCGTTCGTCCGGCTGCAGTTTGAGAACTGGAGCCCCCCCGACTCGGATCCCGCATCGACGGTACGCTTTCCACGGCTGGTTCAGTTTCAGTCGCTGGACCCGACCGACGGCGCAGTGCTGGTGAACACGACGTACACCATCACGCACCTGAAGATCAACACGCCGGTGAGCTACAGCACGGTTCCAGTTGACACGAATGAGGCGCTGCATCTCTATCACGATGACCTCGGCATCGAACTGTGGTGACGCAGTTTCGCGTGGCTATCGCGAAGCCTGCTGGCTGCTGAGCGCGCTTCTCCTGACGGTCGCGTGCGACCGTCAGGAGAAGTCTCCGCCCCCTCCGCTGCAAACGGTCGTCCAGGCGATCATCATTCCTATGGAGGCGCAGAACCCGCTGCGCGATGCACTCGATGCATGGGCGGACGGCCTCCACGATCAGGCGCTGGCGGCATTTCTTGAACTGTCCCGTGTGCCACTGGGCGATCTCACGCTGACGTCCATCGATCCGCTGGCACTCGGGGCGCGAACCCCGGGCGAGCAGAATGATTACGAACCGGTCTTCTTTCGCCGGTGGACGGCCGCGACGGAACTGACGGACGAACTCATCAGGCGGGCGCACGACGCCCGCGCGGCGGGCGGTGACGACGTCGTCACCGCCACTGTTGCCGCGCTCGCGCACGTCGCCGACGCCAATGACATCGAAACGGGGCGGTCGTCCTTGAAGGTGTTCGCGGCGTCATTGCGAAAACGGCTCGACGAGCTGCGCGCGGAAGCGACGACGGCCAAGTAGCGTGGCTAGTCTGCGAGCGCATCGCGGAGCTCGCGCCGCATCGTCATCCAGCGATGATTGACCGCGTTCGCTGAACAGCCGATCGAGGCCGCGATCTGGGCGCTCGATCGACCGTCGAGCTTGCCCATCACGATCGCATGCGACTCGACGTCCAGGTTGCTCACCAGTTTCAGCAGTCGCGACTCGGCAGCGCTCGACAGCCCATGGACGCCCGCAAACCCGTCTGCGTCTGAGTGCCCGGGACCGCTGTCGCCCGAACCCTGCTGGTGCGCGTCCGACGCCGCAGTTCCCGCCGCCCGTTCGCGACGCATCGCCTTGGACAACGCATTGCGAGCAATCGCATAGAGGAAGCCGCGCGCCTCGAGCAGATTGCTGGCGCGGAATCGACGGGCACCGAGAACGCCGAGGAACCGACGCGCGACGGTCGAGAGAATGTCCTCCGCCTCGAAGCCTCCGGGCCGCTGCTTGTTCAGTCGGTCTTCGGTCCAGCCGAGCAGTTCATCGCGGTAGCGGCCGAGAAACTCCGTCAGCGCATGGCGATCTCCCTGACGCATGCGCATCAGCAGCCTTCCGTCGTCGGTATCCTCGTGGCTCGCGAATTCCATGGACGGGTCCATTGTCGCCGCGACCGTCGCGAACACAATACCCAAGGCCCGTTGGCCGCGAGTCTTCGCGCAGATTGAATCCAAAGTGGAGACGAGCCGTTGCGTCGGTCAGCTGGACCACGGCCGGAAGATCGCCGGATAGCGGAAGTGCTCCCGCCGGTGCGCGGCGCAGGCGCCGCGGATGCTGTTCACGATTGCGATCACGACCCAAACGGGCAGGATCGGCCAGAACACGGGGATGATGACGAGGATGGCGAGCGTGATCTGCATATTCACGATCTCGCGCCCGTGATCGTCAGCGAAGCCCGACCCGGACTGTCGAACCGCCCACATGGTGATCGGCGCGGCGAGCGCGAACGGACCAATGAGCACGAGGCCGGTAACCCACCAGAGGTGCGAGACGATCACCCACCATCGGTCGGCGTCCGAAACGCGGGGATCGACCAGACGCTCGCTCCGCCAGAACGGATCTGCGGAACGCTGCGACTCTCCCGGGGACTCTCCCGGGCCGAATTCCGGCTGGCCAAATGCGGATGGCGCCACGCCCAGCGGAGGAAAGCCCGCAGCCCGGTCGTTATGGGGGTCATGCTGACCATGGCCGCCGTATGGCTGCCGGTCAGCAGGCGGAGAATTCTCATGCATCGCCACGCTTGGAGCGTACGCCATCGGTGGACTCCTTCGAACGCCTGCTTCGGAATCGCGTCGCTCCCTTTTCACCGCGGCCCCAAACGGGCTGCGTCAAGCTTCGGCGGAACTCTGCGCGCCGGTCTCAGAGCGAGCGACCCAGTCAGCTGGCGCCGCGAGCCGAACCGCCATGACCTGGGTCCGCGTCGCCGCAGCGACCTCGAAGCTCCATCCACCCTCGTCGATCCGCTCACTGACCTTGGGGATGCGTCCAAACCGCTTCAGCAGGAAACCCGCCACGGTGTCGTAGTCGTCATCCTCGGGAAGCCCGACCTCCAGTGCCGCATTCAGGTCGTCGACGCGGAATCGCCCAGGGAGTTGCCAGCGACCGGGACCGGCCGCCACAAGTTCCGGCTCCTCATCAGCATCCGCGTCGTGCTCATCGTTGATCTCCCCGACGATCTCTTCCAGCACATCCTCGATGGTGGCGAGTCCCGATGTGCCGCCGTATTCGTCGACCACGATCGCCATGTGCACCTCGCTCCGCTGAAAATCCAGCAGCAGCTCGCGCACAGGTTTTGATTCCGGAACACGGATCGGCTCGCGAAGCAATGGACGAAGCCGGAAGTCGGGGGCGTCCGTTCCGAGGTAGCGGATCAGATCCTTCACGTACAGGACGCCGATGATCTGGTCGAGCGAATCCTCGAACACCGGAATCCGCGAGTGGCCTGCATCGCCGAGGAAGGCGCGGATGCGGTCGAGGTCGTCGGTGTACGTGAGCCCCGTCACGTTCGTGCGCGGCGTCATCACGCTCGACACGGTGGTCGACCGGAACTCGACGACGTTTTCGAGAATCCGCGCCGACAGCGGATCGAGTTCGCCTTCCCGCTGCGAATCTTCGATCGTGAGCAGGAGATCATCGTCAGCCTCCATGACGTCATCATCGTCAGCACCCGAAAGCCTTCGGATCGCCTCGTCGACCAGCGTCACGAGCGCCAGGAGCGGCGATGCGATCACGCGCGCCACCCAGATGAAGGGAATGCTGGACGCGATCAGACTGTGCGTCATGTGCCGCGCGATCGCCGCCGAGATCGCACTCGTGAAGAACCAGACGAGCAGGCCTGACGTGATCATGGAGAGGACGATCTCCCATGCAGTGACGACGGCCGCCTCACCGACGCCGGTGTAGAGAAGCAGGACGATCGTAATGCAGCTGACGCGTCCGAATGTGCGGAAGAGCGCAATCGCGTGACCGGCGCTCTCGATGTGATTCAGGATCCAGCCGCGCTTCGCGAGTTGGCCGCGCTCGTCGAGCTTTCGCTCCAGCGCCGAGCGGCTCGCGTGCAGCAGGGCCAGGTGGAGCGCCGACAGATGACTCGTCGCCATGAGCGCCACAATGAGAGCGAGCAGCAGTCCGCCGGTCATACCTGTTCGCTCCCAGACGACATGGAACCCGACACAGCGGACGCCCGCTTGTCTTCAGTTCCCGGACGAAACGTCGCACCGATGCCCGCCGCCTGCAAGATGCGGTCTTCTTCAGCATGCATGCGCGCGAACGCATCTGGCTCGTGATCGTCGTGGCCCGCGCAGTGCAGGAGCCCATGGAGAACATAGAGCACGAGCTCTCGATCGACGTCGTGGCCAAACTCATCGGCGCGGCGCCGCGCTTCATCGAGACAGACTGCAATGTCGACATCAATCGACGCCGGCGCGACGCTCGCAGGGAACGTCAACACGTCCGTTGTTCCAGCCAGACCGCTGTGCGTGAGATGCAGGCGAGCCATCGTGCCGTCGTCAACCACCTGGACGTGAACCCGCGCCACCGGGGCCCCCAGCTCCCGCACGACACGGCACACGCGCTCGCGCACGCGTTCCACGAGCGCATCACTCGCTCCTGCCGCCGATGCGTGCACGCTGATCTCACCGTGAGTCCTCTCCATGACATCGAAGAGACTAGCACGTTCCGCGCGATTCGCACAGGGCGTGCGTCCGGTCCGAAGCCTCGGTTTGAAGTCTCGTTCTCACGCGTCGGGCGGCTGTTCCCGCGATGGATCGAAACGCGCGAATAATCGTCCGACGATCACAATCGCCACCGCGGATTCGAGCGCCAGCCCCGCCGCCAGTGTCAGGGGCACTGCGACGCCAGCAATAGACCCGTCGCCGCGCAGCATGCCCGTGATGAATGCCGGAACGGCCGCGAGCACGATGCAGCCGCCAAGCAGCAGCATCTTGACGAGCTGCACAAACATCTGTCCGCCTATCGCCTGCATGCCCGCACCGCGGGCCTGCCGCAGCGGCCAGAGAAGGAACAAGCCGTTCTCGACCGAAGCGATCAATACGTTCGCCATGAAGAGGACCGCTCCCCATGCGGCGATCTGCTCGGTCGTCAGGGGTATCCAGCGCGACGCCGCAACTGCAGCGAGCGCCTGCAGCGCCGTGATGAGACACGCCGGCGTGAGCGTCTGCGCGGCGGCCACGACGAGCGGCGCCACGGGCAACGACTTCAGCGTGTCCATGCGATCGATGTCGCCGCGAAAGTCCAGCCGCATCATCTGCGGGACGAAGAGACTCGAGTAGCCAAAGAGAAGTCCGAGCATGGGCGTGATCGGACTCATGCGCGGAGGGCGACCGTTGGGAAGATCGTTCCCCATCAGCCAGCGCGGCAGCAGGATCGCCGCAATCAAGACGGCCAGCATGATGAGCGTGCGTCCGCCTTGCCGCACGCCGGTCGTCGCCTGCCGCCACATCAGCGGCCCGAGGCCGCCGAGGCGCGGCGGCAGCGGCAACCGCACGCGTGACAGCGCGCCGCCGCTCGCCGTGAATCCGCCGGTCCGCCGAAACTCGTCCATCCGCCGCGCGAGCTTCTGACTCGACTCCGCGCCGACCTCCAGCCAGTTTGAATCGAGCCGGCCGACGAGGCTGAGGAGTGTGAGGTTGATCGCAATGACGATGCTTCCCCACAGCGCGAGATCGGGCCATACATGCGGCGCCGCTGCGGCACGCACGAAGGGAATCGCGGGCGCCGCAATTGCCATTCCAAGGGGGCTTTCGGCGAAGGTCGTCAGCGCCGCGAGCACACTGTCGGGACTCTCCGGCGTGCGAACTATCCACGCTCCAGTGGCGACGGCGGCGAGGAGTCCTCCCGCGATGATCCTGCGCGCCATCGCGAAACGCTTCTGCTCGAACATCTGTCCAAGGAGCGCGATGCACAGCGCGCCGAGATGAAAGAACCAGAACGTCATGAAGATGCCGAAGAACGCCGCAATCCACATTGGCGCCTGCCGCACTCCCCACACCGACAGGAACAGCGCGCTGAAGAGGAACGCCGGAACGCGCTGCAGCAGCTTGTAACGGAGCAGCTGACTGCGCGTGACCGGCGCCGGAAACAGGAGATCGACTTCCGCCTGCAGAAACACTAGGGCCCGCTCGCCCGGTGACCGGAACATCGACAGCAGCAGAATGCACATGAGCCCGAGCGGCACCAGCGACGTCACGATGGCCGGCAACGGCCGCGGTGCCGGCGGCTTGATGAACGCGTTCAGTACGATCGCCAGGAGCGCCATCAGCAGCATCAGGCCGATGACACACGCGAACGCTATGCCTTTCGCAGTCCGCAGCGAACGGACCGCGCGGTGCCACGACGCTCGAAGCCGGAGCAGAATCAGGAGAAGCAGCGAGCGCGGGATCAGCGGCATGATTCGCAAGCTCAGATGCTTCCAGGAGGGACCGGGCGCGGCTGACCTGCGCTCTCCGTCGCGCGGAAAAACACGTCTTCCAGCGACGTGTCGTCGTCGCCGAAGCGCGCCCGTGCTTCCGCTGCGGAACCCATGAACAGCAGCGAGCCCCTGTTCATGATGAGCAAGTGGCTCGTCAAGTCTTCGACGAGCGCCAGCAGGTGCGAGCTGATGAGAATCCCGGCGCCCGCACTGCTCCGTTCGCGGATCGTCTCCTTGAGCGCGCGGATTGCGTGCGGATCAAGACCAGTCATCGGCTCATCAAACATGATGAGCTGTGGCGCGTGCAGATACGCGCAGCAGATGGCGAGCTTCTGCCGCATGCCGCGCGAGAGTTCGCTTGCGAGCGCTTGCCGCTTTGGCGAAAGTTCGAAGCGTTCGAGCAGCTCGGTCGCACGCGCCGTCCAGTCGTCGACCTTGTAGAGCGCGGCGATGAACTGCAGGTGTTCCCAGATCGACAGCGTGTCAAACAGTTTCGGATCGTCCGGGATGAACGCCAGCTGCGCCTTCGCAGCAACTGGATCTGTCGTGACATCGTGGCCCGCAATGCGCAGCGAGCCTTGCGTCGGGGGAATGATGCCCGCGATCGCGCGCATCGTGGTCGTCTTGCCGGCGCCGTTGGGACCGATCATGCCGACGACCTGTCCGGGGGCAATCGAAAAACTCAGGCGGTCGACAGCGACGAGCTGGTCGTAGGTCTTCGTGTATCCAACGACCTCGAGGACGCTGCTCGTCATTCAGCCTCTCGCCCCGACGGTGACGGCCACGAACACTGGCTTGATCCGCGCCTCGAATTCGGCGCGGTACTTGTTGACGATGGTGCGCACCGCCCAGTTGTTGCCGTCGGCGAGCCCGCAGATCGTGGTGCCTGGTGTGAGTCCCATCGACCCGGCGATCTCCAGCAGGAGGTCGAGATCCTTCGTGGTGCCCTCGCCGCGCTCGATACGAAGCAGCAGCTTGTAGACCCAGCCGGAGCCTTCACGGCACGGCGTGCACTGGCCGCACGATTCGTTCTTGAAGAAGCGCGAGATATTGCGGGCCACACCGACCATGTCCGTGTCCTCGTCGAACACCGTCGGACACGCTGTGCCAAGACCCATCACGTCGTAGCGGCGACCGATGTCGAAGTCCATCTCCGCGTCGTACTGATCCGGCCCGAGGATGCCCATGCTCACGCCGCCCGCGATCGCGCCTTTGAACCGCTTGCCGCCGCGCATGCCCCCGCAGTACTGCTCGACGAGCGTGCGAAGCGGAATGCCCAGATCGCACTCGTACACGCCCGGACGCTGCACATGGCCGGAGACGCCCATCAGCTTGGGTCCGTAGCTCGGTGGTCCGCCGACACCGCTCTCGCAGCCGCAGCTCTTCCACCACGGCACGCCCTTCTCGAGAATCGGAACGACCGCCGCGAGAGTCTCGACGTTGTTGATGATCGTCGGCCGTCCGAAGAGGCCTTTCACCGCGGGAAACGGCGGCTTGATGCGCGGCCATCCGCGCTTGCCTTCGACTGCCTCGAGCAGACCCGTTTCTTCGCCGCAGATGTACGCGCCGGCGCCGCGATGCAGAAAGCACTCGACAGCAAAGGTGTGCGCGCCGCCGAGCAGTCCCTGCTTGCCGAAGATGCCTTTCGCGTACGCCTCGTCGATCGCACGCTGCATCAACTTTGCCTGATGGTGATACTCGCCGCGGATGAAGAAGAACGCCGTGTCAAGCTGACATGCATAGCACGTGATCGCGATGCCTTCGAGCACGAGATGCGGATCGAAATCGCAGAGCAGACGGTCCTTGAATGTTCCAGGTTCGGCTTCGTCGGCGTTGATGCAGAGGTAGCGCTTCTGACCGTCCGGCGGAGGAAGGAACGTCCACTTCAGTCCCGCCGGGAATCCGGCGCCGCCGCGGCCGCGCAGGTTCGCGTCCTTGATCATGCTCACAATCTCCGCCGGCGCCATCGTCAGCGACTTGCGCAGCGTCTCGTAGCCGCCCGTCGCCATGTACTGATCGATCAGCACGGTGCGCCGGTTGTTGGGATCGCCCCACGGGAATGTGGGGATGCGTTTGGTGAGAACAGGTTCGGTGAGAGGCATGGGAATCGCCAGCTTGAAAGTCGCGAGTCGGGGAATCGTCAGCCGGGAGGTGGCTGCTGCTTGGTTGCGTTGGGATCCGCAGGGGGCGACTGCGTCGGAACCGACCGCAGTTCTACTTCTTCAATGACCGTCCGACGCAACACGACGCCGTCGGCACGCCGCTCTTCTTCCACCGTGCGCCGCACTTCGCGCTTCGTCGGATCGGTGCGCACCCCTTTGGCAATGTGGCCGAAGAACTCCCCGAGTGACTTCATGAGCGACTTTCTTCTGGGTTGGGGATCCTCATCTGCCATTGGGGTCGTTGCTCAATGATCGTGATCGGTGGATCTGCCGTTCCGCGCGTCGCGAATTAACTGGTCCAGCGTGTCAATCGTGAGCTTCTCATGCAGCGTCTGGTTGAAGAGCGCGACCGGCGCCGTGTCGCAGCTGCCGAGGCACTCGAGCGCGAGCAGCGTGAACTGGCCGTCGTCCGTCGTTTCGTGTGGCTCGATGCCGAGCGTCGCGCGGATGTGATCGACGAGCTTCGCATGGCCGCAGACTTCGCACGCGATCGACTGGCACACGCCGATCACGCACTTGCCGAGCTGTTCCGTCGTGAACTCTTCGTAAAAGCTCACGGTGTCCAAGACCTCGGCCGGCATGATCTTGAGAAACGCCGCGATCTCGACCATCGCCTGGTAGGGGATACAGCGGTGCGCATGCTGCATCTCGTGCAGAATGGGCATGAGCGCGCCCTGCCGCGTCGCGTAGCGCGGAAGGAGCTCGCGCTCCCAGCGCTCCTTGTGCGCCGCCGTGCAGTACGGCTCGCTGCGGGTCGGAATCTTCTGCGTACCGGATGGTTTCGTGATCCAGGCCATGTGAAGCCATGTGATGTGAAAGGTTCGTGCGGAGTTTATCGATCCAGTTCCGCTGCAATGATGTTGAGACTGCCGAGGACCGCGACCATGTCGGCGAGCTGATGGCCTTCGATCAGCTTCGCAAAGACGGCGTAATTGATGAAGCTTGGCGGTCGCGTGCGGGCCCGGAATGCACAGCGCCCGCCGTCGCCGACGAGGAAGTATCCAAGCTCGCCGTTCGGACTTTCGATCGCGTGGTAGCACTCGCCGATCGGCGCGTCGAACCCGCGGTTGTGCATGCGGAGTTCAAACAGCTGGATCGTCGCTTCAATGGACGCGTACACGTCGCCCTTCTCCGGTGTCGTGACCTTCGCGTTGACGTCACTGTTCATCGGTCCCTTGGGAATGCGATCGATGAGCTGCTCGATGATCTTCTTCGACTGCTTCATCTCTTCCATGCGGACGAGGTATCGGCAGAGCGAATCGCCGTCGTTCGCGACAGCCACCGAGAACTTCACCGCTTCCGCCCCCTGCCCGTCCCAGTTGTCGGCGTAGCAGAGATACGGCTCATCCTTGCGGAGATCGCGCCGCACGCCCGACGCGCGGGCAACCGGACCGGTCAGACTCCATGCGATGGCATCGTCCTTGGAAATCGCGCCGACACCCGCCACGCGATCGATGAAGATGCGGTTGCGGTTCAGCAGCGTTTCGAGATCGGTGATTGCTTTCGTCAGTCGGACGTCGATGAAGTGCTTCACCATGCGGACGAAGACTTCGTCGTCCGGGATGTCGCGCCAGGCGCCGCCGACGCGCGTCCAGTCCGGATGGAACCGCTGCCCCGAGATGTATTCAACGATGTCGTAGATGTGCTCGCGTTCGTTGAATCCGTAGAGGAACCCGGTGAAGGCGCCGAGGTCAAGCGCTGCGGCGCCGCAGCAGAGCAGATGGTTCTGAATGCGGCCGAGTTCGGCCAGGATCGTCCGCACGACTTTGCAGCGCGGCGTGAGGTCGATGCCAAACAGCTTCTCGACCGCAAGATGCCATGCAATGTCGTTGACGATCGGCGAGATGTAGTCCATCCGGCTGATCGTGCAGACGTACTGGTTCCAGTCGTGATGCTCGCCGAGTTTTTCGAACCCGGAATGCAGGTAGCCGATGTGCGGTGTGCAGCGGACGACCCGTTCGCCTTCCAGCTCAAGGACGATGCGCAGCGTCGTGTGCGTAGCCGGATGCTGCGGACCGAAGTTGAGGATCCACCGGTCGCCCGACTGCGTCCCCGAACCACCGGTGCCGTTCAGATCCCCGAGGTACTCCGTCGTCTCCACGTCGAGGCCGATGGTGGCTGGCGAGGTCGACTGGGCATCGGGACCGGACAACGGATCTGGTTGAAGGGTGTACGGCATAAGTGGGCGTCGCGAGGGTGCGGAGTATAAGGGAACAGGCCATCGCCGCTTTGATCGTTCGGCTTTGGTCGTTCGGCTTTGGTCGTTCGTGTCCCTCTCACCAGCTGGCGGGCGACCGGACGTACGGATTCGTCTGACGTTCCCGACCGATCGTCGTCGCAGGACCGTGGCCGGGACTGATCCGCATGTCGTCCGGAAGCTTCATCAGCACATCGAGGACGGAACGTTTCAGCGCCGCGCCGTCGCTCGTCGGAAAATCGAATCGTCCGATCGAGCCCGCAAAGAGGGTGTCACCGGTCAGTGCCTGCTTCGACGGACCGTGGACATACGCCACCGAGCCGGGACTGTGGCCGGGCACGTGGCGAACGGTCCAGCGGCTGCCGCAGAGGTCGACGGTGTCGCCATCGGCGACGTAGGCGCTCGGCGCGGACACGCGCACTTCCGGACCGCCCGCAAAGCCTGACAGATTGAGGAGCGGATCGCCGTTGAAATCGCGCTCCAGCGCATGACACAGGATCGGCAGCGGGCCGAAACGTGCCTGCGCGTCGTCGATGCCCATGATGTGATCGACGTGACAATGGGTCAGCAGAATGCCGCGCGGCTGGAGCCCGCGCGTGGCGATGGCATCGAGCAGGAGCTTCGGAGCCTGGCCGCAGTCGACGAGCCAGCATCCATGCGGATCGGGACCCTGGGGGACGTGCACGATGTGACAGTTGGTCTGCCACGAACCGAGCGGCATTGTGGTGATGACCGGCTGCGGTTCGGAGGGTTGCTCGGAAGTCATGGACATTGCGGGGGACATGCGGGGGACATGCGGGTCAGGAACATCGAAGGAAGGAGCGACGAACGGGCCGTACAGTACGCGGATGCTCGTCAAACGAAACCTCACGGACGACCCGCCGGTGCCGTTGACCATGGAAGGGACGAAGGACGTCTCCATGCGGATCATGGTGGGCAGGGCCGACGGCGCTCCGAACTTTTCGCTCCGGCAGTTCCTGGTAGCGTCCGGCGGACACACCCCGCGGCACAGCCACGACTATGAGCATGAAGTCGTCGTAGTCGGCGGCGCCGGGACGGCCGAGTACGACAACGCCGAGTATCCGCTGCGCGAAGGCGATGTGCTCCTGATCGCGCCGAACAAGCTGCATCAGTTCCGGGCCGACCGAGGGAGTGAACTCCGCTTCCTCTGCCTGGTGCCGGTGTCGTTTGACTGCGGCAAGGCGACGCCCGGTTCGTAAGTCCTCCGTGGTCGCCGACCGGTTGTGCTAGTCTTCTGTTCATGCGAGCTCTTCGCCTCTCGATCGCGTTCGTCGGGCTCGTGACCCTCGGCTGGTCCGCCGGCTGCGACACGATCGGCTCCGACTTCTCATCGTTCGTCGAGTCGTTCAATCCGCCCAGCCCGCTGCAGGCGGCGCAGTGGGCGGTCGACACGAACAACCCGGAGAATCAGCGACGCGGCATCGCACTGCTGGCGAGCGCCCCGTGGGGCGGCGCCGAGGCGTATGTCAAGCTGTATCGCCTGTATGTCGAAGAGGACTCCGACCCGCTGGTGAAGGCATTCGCGCTCCGCGCGCTGGGGCGGCACGGCGATGCGAGCGACGCGCGGCTCGTCGCGCAACAGCTGGAGAGCCGATTCAAGATCGTCCGCCTCGAGGCTGCGAAGGCATCGCAGCGCCTGCACGACCGAGCCGTTGCCGACCTGCTCTGGAAGCGGCTCGTCGACGAGAGCGAAGAAGCCGAAGTGCGCGCCGAACTGGCGATCGCGCTGGGACAGTATCCAAGCGACCCGGTTTTTCAGGCGCTCGTCAACGCGCTCGATCAGCGCGAGCTCGCCGTCAATCTCGCCGCACTTGATTCGCTGCAGACACTGACGGGCCAGGACTTCGGGCTGCGCACACGCCGCTGGCTGGAATGGAAGGAGATGGCGACGACCGCCTTCCTCGGGGATGAGCGCTACCTCTATCCGACGTTTCGGCGCGACAAGGGCGTGATGGATTACATCCTGTTCTGGATTCCATTGAACTTTGAAGACCCGAACCTCCCGATCGGCACGACGGCCACGGGTCCGCGGCGAACCTATGAAGGTGATCAGCCGGCGCCTGACTTCACGCTGCCGACGATCGAACGGCCGGACAGTTCGTCCGAAGCGCCTGCTGGACCGCCCCGATGAAAGCGATCGTCGCCAGCGGCGGCGCGTCGGCACTCGCGGATCGTCCATCGCCGATTGCGGCACCCGGTGATTGCGTCGTCCGCGTGCGCGCGGCACTCGTCACCCCGGCCGACATCCGCGCCAGCCGATTCGCGAAAGAGCCGATCGTGCTGGGGCAGGCGTTCGTCGGCGTCGTCGAAAGTGTGACCTCGGATGACGCGATCGGAGGCGTGAGCGATCGCGCTCGTGACGGCAAGCAACTGCTGGGAAAGCGCGTGGTCGTTGATCCCGTGATCCGCTGCGGACGTTGCGATCGATGTGTCGGGGGCCTGTCGCAGCACTGCCGCGAGCGCACGATCATCGGGCTCGACGGCCGGGACGGGGGCTGCGCCGTTCAGGTCGCGGTTCCCGTTCGCAACCTGACGCCCGTGCCGGATGGACTCGATGACGACCGCGCATCGTTCGCGACGCTGATCGCGTCTGCGCTGGAAGCGACGAAACACGTGCGCGTCGAAGGCAAGGCGTATATCACGGTGCTCGGCGATGACATCGCCACACTGGTCACCGCCCAAGTCATGTCCCAGCTCAACGCGGCCGTCCGCATTGTGGCGCACGCTCCCGCGACGATCGCTGTCGCCGAGAAGCTCGGCGTGAAACACCGGCTCGCCGATGAGGTCGGGCGTCGAGGCGATCAGGACGTTGTCGTTGACTGCACAGGCACCGCCGAGAGCCTCGCGTTTGCGAGCGCCTTGGTGCGCGCGCGGGGAACGGTCGTGCTGGCCTCGCTCGCGCACAGCCAGGATCTCACGGGCCGTGCTGATCTCGCGCCGATCGTCCTTGGTGAACTGAAGGTGCAGGGCTCGTTCTACGGTCCGCTCCATGACGCCGTCGATCTGCTGGCGCATCGGGGCATCGAAGTGACCGCGCTGATCGAGCGGCGGGTGGTGATCGATGCAGCGCTCCCGCTGCGCCAGGGAACGCTCATCCGCTGTTCGTGAGCGCTCGTCGTACACTCCCCCGCTTGCCCCCACGGACACCCGAGTCTGCGATTGACGGCGAGCCAGCGCCGGCACGTCCTGCGTTGCCCGACGAAGGCGTAATTCGTTCAGGAAAGCTCGCGGGCAAAACGATGTGGAGCGCCATCGCGATCGTTGCGATGCCGATTCTGCTGCAGCAGACGCTCGCCGCGTGCGTGGGGCTGGTCGACAAACTGCTCGCGGGCAATCTCCCGGCGGCGACTGTGAAACCCGCTCTCGACGGCCTCGGCATCGGAACGTTTGTCGGCTGGTTCATCATGATCGCCATGACCGGCTTAGGGGTCGGCGCTCAGGCCATCATCGCGCGGGCCATGGGAAGCGGTGATCGGCGCGAAAGTCACACGGCGCTCGGGCAGTCGATGATGCTCGCATTCGTGTGGGGCATCGCGGTCGGCGTGCTGATGTGGATTTCCGCCCGGCCGCTTGCCGCGCTCGCGAGCCTGTCGCCCGAAGCGACGCACTGGTGTGTCGTGTACGTGCGCACCATCGCGGTCGTTATGCCGTTCTGCGGCGTCATGACGGTTGGCGCGATGGCGTTGCATGGAGCGGGTGAAGCGACGAAGCCGTTCCTCATCGCAGTGCTCGTCAACATCGTCAACACCGTGGTGAGCTGGCTCGCGTCCGGTGTCAACATCAGCGTGCACGGGCATGTCATCGAGAATCCCTCCGGGCTCGATCCTGCGGTCTGGGGCGTGTTCGGCATCTCCCTTGGGACGGCGGCGAGCTACTGCGTCGGCGCGCTCGCCACGATCTGGATACTCACGCGCGGCGTCAAGGACCTTCGGCTCGAGCGCGCCGGCATGCGCCTCGACTGGCACATGACGCGCCGCATCGTGCGCGTCGGCGTTCCGAATTTCTTCGAAGGCCTCGTGATGTGGACCGTGCAGCTTGGCGTCATGCTCTTCATCGGCATGGCGGATCGGCTGCATGGCGGCGAAGGAGGCGTCATCGGCGCGCACATGATCACGGTGCAGTGGGAGGCGTTCTCGTTCCTGCCGGGATTCGCGATGGGCACGGCGGCCGGCGCGGTCGCCGGTCAGTACCTCGGCGCCCGCAATCCGAGACTGGCGCGCCGGACGATCTGGGCCTGCACGTTCGTCGGCATGGCGATCATGGTGTCAGTCGGCGTCGTTTTCATGACGGCCGGCACATTCCTGACCTCGATGATCTCCAGTGAACCGGTGCATCTCGACCTCGTCCCGAAGACGCTGTTTATCTGCGGCATTGTGCAGGTCTTCTTCGCGCTCGCCATGGTGGTGCGCAACGGCCTGCGGGGCGTGGGCGACACGGTTTGGCTTCTCGCCATCACGGTGTTCAGCTGCTGCCTCATCCGGCTGCCGCTCGCGTACGTCTTCGGCGTCGTCCTCGACATGGGTCTCCCCGGCATCTGGATCGCCCTCTCGATCGAGCTGTCGATCCGCGGCCTGCTGTTCCTCGCGCGGTTCGTGTGGGGCGGCTGGGACCGGCTCAAGGTGTAAGTCATCGGACAGCCGGCGCTCCGGTCGGCGTCGGACCAATGTCCGTAATGGTGGACGGATCGGGAATCGGCGGCCGCCCGGCCGCAGCGCGGCGCGCGTTCTCCTGCGCGAGTCTGCTGGCGAATGCTGGCGCCGCGATGGGTTCCTTGCCGGATGCGCGGTGTACCTGGAAGAAGCGCACGGCACCCGCGCCGCCCTCCTCGATGATCAACCAGTCGAGCGGGTCACCCGTTGCGATGGGATACACAAACACGGCGTCGCCAAGACGGAACGGAACATTCGGCGGCGGCATGCGCGCGGCGAGCGCGTCGGCTTCAATCTGAACGTCCGCCGGATCCATCTGGAACACGTTCGCCGTTTTCAGTGATCCGATCGAACGCGCGTTCGTGCTGCCGTCCACCATCATCAGCAGCTCGGCTCGGCCGATAGCGTCGTTGACGTAGGGGTCCAGCGGCGTGCGGGGCCAGCTCCCCGTCTGTGTGTAGGTTGTGGCGAATGACTGCGCCAGCGAGATCCCCATCGTGCCGCCCATCATGCGCGTTCCAAATCCCGGCGGAAGTCCGAGCAGCCCCGGTGCGACGAAGAAAATCGCAACACCGAGAACGATGGCGAAGCCGATGCTTGCGAGACGCGCCAGGGTCACGGCCCACACCGCCGCCGACGACCGCATGTGATGCGTGATCTGGACCATGCCAGCGAGCACCACGATGGACCAGAAGAACCATGCAAGGACGAGAATCGCGCCGACACATGGAATCACTGCTGCCCACATCAGCACCGCGCCGGCCCCGGTGGCATACAGGTAACACTGCCACGTCTGCGCAAACGTGGCGCGGGTCGCGCCAAACAGCCGTGTCAGGAAGTGCGTGATCGTCGATTCAAAGAGCAGCCACAGCAGCCAGAAAATGAGTCCGAACGAGGCGATTGTCAGCAACTGCCCCCACCCGCCGAACGCCGTGCCCATCATCGGTGTCCCCGCGAGCATCGGCATGAGCAGGAGCATGAGGGCGACCTGAAACAACAGCGAGATCACGTACTGCACGCCGAGAGCGATACCTGCGTATGTCGCCGCTTCACGCAGACGCCCCTGAACCGGCAGGCCGCGGGCAAAGTCCAGCGGATGCATCAGCAGCATGCCGGTCGATCGAAAGAACGGTCGAACCAAGGAACGACGCGCGAGCCAAGGATTGGAGAACGCACCGTGATCCAGCGCGGCACCGTCGGACGGCTCCAGCACCATCTCGTCCATCGCGATCGGCTTCTGGCACGTCGAGCAGACGAACGACGTGGGCACGAGATGCCCCTGCGCCGACAGGCCGAAGTACGCCGTCGCGCAATGCGGACATTTGTAGCGCACACCGGCCGGCTGAAACTCGAACTCCGATGGCTTGAAGTCCGCACCACACTCGGGACAGATGCGGCCTGCGACGTTCCAGAGCGGGTAATCACATTTCTTGCAGAGCATCAGAAGTCGCCTTCGGAGGTGTGAGGAGATCGGGAATCGTCGTCAGGTCCGGGATCGGCGGAGTCGCGGCCGCCGCGCGCCTGCTGTTTTCGCGCTCAAGCT
The DNA here is from genome assembly GCA_034439815.1 of Phycisphaerae bacterium. GTDB lineage: Bacteria > Planctomycetota > Phycisphaerae > Phycisphaerales > SM1A02 > JAEUIT01. The sequence continues at coordinate 5,875 of JAWXBD010000175.1, read as the reverse complement.
GTTTCGTAAAGCTCTTGTCCGCGAACGACACGAGGTCGTTCGGTCGAAGGACGCGCCAAGTCCGCCTGGAGTCGCTGGCCGGCAGCACGATCACCAACCACGGCTTGCTGTCCGGCGCGGCGCCCGTCATCGCGTCGCGGTGCAGAAAGATCGCGCGGCCGAGCCGGAACGGCGCGTTGTTCGCAGGCAGCGCGGCAGCAAGTCGATCTCCTGCGGCCCGAAATCCTTCCGACGACGCGTGTTCCAAATCCGCGCGCGAGAGTTCCGCGAGGGTGAAGTCGTTGCCATCCGGCGCGATGAGCGCGAGGAACTCCGCAATGCTGAGCGATTCGTCGGCGAGCGCGTGCAGCGGCGTGGCAAATGGCTGCGACCCCTCCACCAGTGCCGCCCCGCGCGGCAGGGCCGACGCTGTACTTGCGGCCGCCCCCATTCGTTGAGCGGTGGTCGCGCCGGTCATGAATGCCAGGAGATATGCACCGCCGAACGACGCCCCGAGCCAGACGAGCGCGGCGACGATCGACGCGGTCGTCGTCTTCCACAGCACAGGCGATTGCGCCACTCGCAGCATGCGCGCCATCGCCACGCACCACCACACAGGCGCCAGCACCGGCGTACACGTGCAGATCACAAAGTTGATCGCGTTCGACGCACCAAACGCGTACAGGATCGGCTGCAGCGATCGGTTCAGGCCGTTGGGCGCGCCGCGCAGGACGCGCAGCATCCCGTGGGCGACGAAGCCTGCCACCAGTGCGCCGACGATCGAGACGATGATGTTTCCCACGGCCAGGGTCACGTTGTCCAGAACACCCTGCGTAAGCACGGTGCCAGTTGCCGTTCCGCCTCGGGACCCGACGATAATCACTTTCCCGATCACGGCGACAAGGACAATGGCAGCGCCCACGACCGCTGACAGCGTTGCCGTGACTCCAGCGAACAACACAGCGTCGTTGAGGCTCGCGTCAGCCGGAATCCCGGAGATGAATCGAGTCGGCGCGCCGAGGATGCTGATCACGGAGCGAAACCACGCCCGCAGCAGACCGGTCGAACCGCGCGCGAGCCATGGATTGCGCGCCGGGCCTGCTTCCTCCGCGCCGACGCCATGGGCGGGCTCGAGCGCCATCCCGTCCATCGAAATCGATTCGGCGCACTGGCAGCACGTGAAATGTGTCGGATCAAGGTGCCCAGCTGGTGTCGTGCCGTAGTACGACTGACCACAATGCGGACAGCGAAAGACCACGGCCGTCGGACGAAAGCAAAATTCCGACGGCAGAAATGCCGACCCGCACTCCGGGCACGCTCGCCGGACGGTCTTCCAGAGCGGATAGTCGCAAGTACGGCAGCGCACGGTGAGATCGTCCCTCCCCCCCCTCTCCCCCTCAGTCGAGTCGACAATCAGTCTTCCGGCGCATCTCGCGCGACGAGCGCCCGGAACTCGCGGGCGAGCGATGCGGTCACCGGACCGACGACTCCCGCAGACGCCCCCTTGCCGATCACATGCTGATCGATCTGACTGACCCCGATGATCTCCGCAGCCGAGCCGGTCAGGAACACCTCGTCAGCCGCGAGCAGTTCGGGCATGCGGAACATCTTCTCCTCGACGTGCAGACCCAGCTTGGGCGCCAGCACCTCGATCACGAATCGCCTGGTCACGCCTTTCAGAATGCCGGCCGCGGGCGGTGGCGTGATCAGCGTGGTTCCCACGATTCCGAACACGTTGTCGCCGGTGCATTCCGAAACGAACCCTTCGGTATTCAGCATGATCGCTTCAAGCACGTTGGCGTCGATTGCCTCAAGCTTGGCGAGAATGTTGTTGAGATAATTCAGACTCTTGATGGACGGATCAAGACACGTCACCGGGATGCGCGGCCGCTTCGCAACGATGATCTTCATTCCCTTTGCATACAGCTCTTCCGGATACAGCTGGATAAAATCTGCAATGCAGAAGACACATGCACGGGGACATTTTCTCGGGTCGAGTCCGAGCGTCCCCGCGCCGCGCGTCACCACGAGGCGAATGTACGCATCGCGCAGGCTGTTGGCGGCAACGGTCGCGCGCATCGCGTGCGCGAGCTCTTCACGCGAATAGGGAATCACCAGGCGGATGGAGTTGGCCGAATCCCACAGCCGTTCCAGGTGCTGGCCCATCTTGAAAATGCGGCCGCCGTACACGCGGATACCTTCAAAAACGCCGTCGCCGTAGAGCAGGCCGTGGTCGTAGACGGACACGCGTGCCTCTGACTTTGGAACAAGCGTGCCATCAATCCAGATCTTGAGCATGAACGGTCACTCTCCATTCGCTTCATCGCGGCGGTCAGTTCCCCCGCACGACAGCAGGCTGCAAGTGTAGCGGGAGATGCGCAGCCGTCTTGGAAGGCGGCGGCGCCGATCAGACGTTCGCGAGATACGCGGCGACCGCCGCGCCAAGCTCGTCGTCGGTCGCCGGCAACGTCGCACCAGCGAGCCGGCGCACCGCGTCCGGAGCGTCGGCGATCGCGACGGCGAATCCGCACCAGTCTGCGAGGCCGAGGTCATCCTGCTCACCGACCAAGGCCATGATTTCGTCGCGCGTCGCACCGAGTCGGCGCGCTATCCGCTGCGCTGCCACAGCCCGATCGACCAGCGGAGACGCGATCGTCAGACGCAATCCCCCCCGCTGAAATATCGCGATCTTCCGCTCGCGCCAGAACGGCGTCTCGATGGCCTGCCTCACGGCGCCGAGCGCCTCGGGCACATCGACAACATGCAGGCGGGCGACAGGTTTGGGCGGCAGTTCACCGGTAGCGAGTCGCAACGTCAGCCGCCCGAGTTCCGCCGGGATCTCGACATCGCTCGCGAGCCAGTCGTCGCCTTCAAAGAGCAGCACCGATCGTGGCGCGGCCCGCCGCGCCGCGAGAGCAACGGCGGCAAGCGTCCCGTGTTCAATGCGCTCGATGTAGTTCGCAGCGCCTTCGCGTGCATTCCAGAGCACGGCGCCGTTGGCGACAATCGCTGTGGGATGCAGCAGCGGTTCCAGCAGAAGCTCCCGCGCGGCTGAGCTCGCGCGATCAGTCGCGACCACCACAGCGCAGCCATGACTCGACGCGGCGCGAATCGCTTCGCGCACACCCGGTCGGAGTCGACCGTGGCCGTCGTCGATCGCTGCCTCAGCGCTGACGATCAGCAGCCGCGGACGCGCGGGCGGGCGCACCGGCTTCGGCAACGTACCCGCGGCGGCGCTCGCGATCCGACGGGTCGACGCCGCTGACTTGGGGGCCGGATCTTCCTCCAGCAGCAGATCGAAGCAGCGCTCGATTGTCGGTGCAAAGAAGGTGAAACCGGCTGCCTCCAGCACGGCCGGCACCGCGCGCTGCGACCGGAACAGCTCCTCGGCGAATCCGCCGATTGCCGTCCGCAGCACCGCGCGCGGGACATGCACAAACACCGGACGCAGTACCGCGCGTCCCAGCGTCCGCGCGAACTGCCGATTGGTGCATGGCTCCGGCGCCGTGATGTTGACCGGCCCCTCGATCGCTTCGCCGTCAACGCATGCGATGATCGCGGCGGTGCAGTCCCGATGGTGAATCCACGGCAGCCACTGGCGTCCTGTGCCGAGGATCGGGCCGAGCCCCGCGCGAAACCACGGCAGTGCGCGGCGCAGCGCCGGACCATGCTCATCCAGCACGACGCCGAACCTCGCACGCACCACGCGCACGCCAAACGACGCAGCCTTCTTCGCTTCGTCCTCCCAGCGCACACAGACGTCGGCAAGGAAGCCTTTCCCGGGCGGAAAGCGCTCCGTGATCATTTCGTCGCCGGCATCGCCGTAATAGCCCGTTGCGGAAGCCACGATGAGCACAGCGGGACGCGCGTCCGCATCACCGATTGCCGCAACCACCTGATGCGTGCTGTCGATGCGACTTGATTCGATGACATCCCGGTAGCGCCGTGACCAGCGTCGGTCCGCGATACCGGCGCCCGCGAGATGGATAACGGCCTGGGCGCCGTCCAGCGCCCGCTGCCATGGGCCTGGACAGGCACAGTCGCCGGCGACGACCTCGACTTCGGGACCAAAGAGCCGGCGCGCATCGCGCGGACGGCGCGTCACTGCAGTCACGCGCTCACCGCGCGCCAAGAGCCCGGGGATCAGCTTGCGCCCGATGCTTCCAGTGCCACCAGTGACGACGATGCGCATGGACGAACGGGTGCGGACGAAGTGCTACGCGTGATCCTTCCGCTGCCGCGCAGGGGGGATGCTCAGCTGCTCACGATACTTGACGACCGTGCGACGGGCGATGATGACGCCACGCTCCTTGAGCTTCTCGGCGATTGCCTGATCGCTCAGCGGCGCCTTGCGGTCTTCCGCCTCGACGATCTCGCGCAGCATCGCCCGGATCGCTTCCCACGAGCGATCCTCGCCCGAGGCGGTCTCAAGGCCGCCGGAAAAGAACTTGCGCAGCTCCACGAATCCACGCGGCGTTTGCAGCCACTTTCCCGCAACAGCGCGGCTGACGGTACCGACGTGGATGCCGAGCTGTTCGGCAACTTCGACCATGGGCAACGGCTTGAGGAAGTGCGGACCGTGATCGAAGTATTCGCGCTGCCGCGCGAGCACGACGCTTACTACGCGCAGCACAGTCTGCTTGCGCTGATTGATCGCGTCGATGAGCCAGCTCGCGGCGCGCAGATTCTTGCGGACGAACTCGCGCGTCGTACCGTCCACCGCGCGGTTCTTGACCATCTTGGCGTAGTCAGGAGCGATCCGCAGCTCGGGCAGCGTGTGACCGGGCAGGCGCGCCAGAAACTGATCAAGCTCGGGGTCGTACTCGACGATCACGTCCGGCGTGATCGGGCGAATCTCTTCTTGCACAAGCTCACGACCAGGCGTGAGGTTGCATCCCTTCAGCAGCTGCTTCGCCACTTGGATGCGGTCCATCGACATGCCGCTCTTCTCACGGATCTTTGGCAGCCGATTCTGCAAGAGGTCGTCGAAGTGGTCACGCACGAGCGCATGCGCGTCGTCCCACGTTTCATACTGCGTCTCGTCTTCTTCGCGATCGGCGAGCGCATCAATCTGCATCAGGAGACATTCCTTGATGGACCGTGACGCAATGCCTGTCGGCTCCAGCACCCGCTGCAGCTCCTGCACGGTGCGTTCCAGCAGCTCGATGGACCAATCGATGCCCGGCAGGTTCTTGCTCTGATCAAGAATCGTTTCGAGATCGGCGCCGAGCAGACCGTCGTCGTTGATGTACTCAAGAACGCGATTGCCGACGTCAAGCAGTTCAGGCGGAGGTTCCGCTTCGCTCCACTGCTGTCGCAGCTGCTCGACGAGACTCGCGCCACGGCTGGGCGCGTTCGCCATCGCATCCATCTTGCGATCACGCTCACCGGCGAGTCGGCTGGACGGCCGCCCCGTGTCCGAGTCATACAAGTCGCCGTAACTTCGTTCGAGCTGTCGCAGCCGCTCGAACTGCTGCGCGGTGCCGTCGTCCGGCGCCCGCTCCACCGGGTGCTGTTCATCCTTGGGCGTGTCGAGCTTCTGATCCATCCCCGGCTCGACCTGCTCGAGCGCGACGTTCGATTCGAGTTCCTGATCGATGCGTTCCTGGAGGGCGAGCAGCGGAAGCTGCAGGATCTCCATCGACTGAATCATCTTCGGCGCCAGCCGCATCTGCTGGCTTGTCCGAAGGTGCTGGCCGGTTTCGAATCGCATGGGTGCAGGATAAGGGAAGGAGGGGAAGGGTGAAGGAAGAAGGCAGACGTCTTGATTGGACCTGTCAGTAATTCTGTGTGCGATGCGCCATTCAGTGACGTGCGTCGGTGAAACGTTCACCGTAGATCATCGCAAATTGTGACATCGCGTCTCGCCAGTCGGTGGGCTTGCCGGTCTTTCTCG
>JAWXBD010000174.1:0-4132 GCA_034439815.1 Phycisphaerae bacterium | reverse complement strand
TCACAGAGGACGATTTCACAGAGGACGATTTCACAGAGGACGATTTCACAGTGGACGATTTCACAGTGGAATGGGCACTGCCAGAACCATCGGCGATTGAGGTCAGGATAAGCGAGAAAGGCCCGCAGGTTGCGGGCCCTTCGGGGTTCATTGGCACCTCGGGCCGACTTCGTCGCCGTTGGGACCCTTTTGGTCGTTGGGACGCTTTTGGCCGTCGGGACCCTTTGGCCGTTGGGACCCAGCTGCGTGAGGCAGAGCGGCTCAGTCGACGACTGTAAACGGTCCGCCGCCCTGGTTGTTCATATCGGAGTGCGAGGAGTTACCGATGGCGAGCGCCGCTATTCCCAGAAGCAGCACCAAGAGCGCCGCCGCCAGGAGACCGGTGTAGACATCCATCTCGCCGTCAGAGCGTCGGGACATCCGCTGCATGGAGTTCATTTGCGACATTGGTTGCGTATCTGGTTGCGGGTCTGGTTGCGGGTCTGGCTTTGACAGGGGCTCGACTCAGCGTTGCCTCGCGTCACTCGCCGCGACGAGCGACTGCCTTGTGTCCTTTGGCGACACCGCCGCCCGAGGACTGTTCGAGGACGACGACGGCGGTGCAGCGGTTGACATCGACCTTGATGATGCGGACGTTGGCAACGAAGCTTCCGCCGTCGCTGACCAAAAGCGTCCAGCCTTCCTTGACGCCGTCGCGGGAACCGACGTTCAGCTCGACGAGGGTCTGGTCATTCACCTTCTGCACATCCAGCACGGTCGCTGAGAGGTCCCGGTCCGCAGGGACGCCGCCGAGGTCACCGATACTCGCCGAGGGCAGCTCGCCGAAGGCCGCGATGAACCGCGCGACGTGCGACATCGCCATGGTCTTTTCTTCGTTGAGCTTCTGCAGTTCTTCCTGCAGCGCCTTGCGGGCCGCGTCGGCAACTTCAAGCTGCGACTGCACCGTGCTCAGCGTCTCTTCGAGTTCGACCTGTTCCTTCGAGGTCGCGACGACGATGTCGCGGAGGCCGCGCACCTCGTTCACGAGTGCCTCGTTCGTCGTCACCGACTGCTTGCCGCTCTGGGCGAGAATCTCGATGTTCGAATTGATGCTGGCCTGCATGGACTTCGACGAAGCGAGATCGCTCTGCAGCTTGCGGACATCCGCGGCCTTCAGATCGCTCTCCTTGCGGAGCGTGGCGATCGTCGTGTTGAGCTCTTGAATCTGCGCGCCGAGTTCGGTCTGCAGCGAGTTCTTCTGCGCGAGCGCCGTGGCGAGATCCGCCGACGACGCGGCATACTTGTTCTGCTCATCCATCCAGCGCTGCTTGAACTTGCCCTCATTCGTTGCGTGGACTGCCACCAGCGGAACGATTGCCAGGGCCAGAGCCGTCACCAGCACGATGAAGATCTTCGTCAGGACGTGCACAGGGGCTTACCTCGACCGAGAGGAGATGGACCGATCTTCTTCGAACGGAAGACGATCCGGGACACAGGATCCGGGACACAGAAAGGCGGAACACAGCAACGGGCGATTGCCGAGCCAAAGGTTGTAACCGTCAGTGGAACCTCTGTCAATCGGTGCGCGAACGATCAGAGCAACTTCCTGCGCGCATGCGCGCGGTCGGCCATCGCTCGCGGCGGCGACTCAGCTCGACCGGGTAAAAGGGCGAGAACGGAACTCGCGGCCGCGACCCGGACGACCGGATCGGCGTCCTCCAAAAGCGCGGCGAGCAGTGCGAGCGACTCCGATCCGGAAGTCGCCCCAAATCCCCCCGCAGCCGACGCCGAGTCCGCACCGAGCGCGAGTGCAGCTTGCGCGCGGAGTCCGGGATCGGACGACGACAGGTACGGACGGAGTTCGCCAAGCAGCAGCGCCTGGCTGACGCCGAGCCGACCGAGTGCATCGATCGCTGCGAGGCGGATCTCGGCGGATCGCGCGTTCTGGCCGTCGGCCTGCACGAGCCGTTCGAGCATCGGACGAGAACGCTCGTCCTTGAGACGGCCGATCATCTGACAGGCGATCGCCGAGAGACCTCCCTGCTCCGCCGGGGCCCACAACGCCGCCCGGATCGGCTCGACATCGATCGTCCGGCCGAGCCGGACCAGGCATTCGGCTGCCTGGAGCTCGACGACACGCACGCGTGTATGGTCAGTCAGCGCGAACCCCGCGCCGACCGAGTGGCGCACCAGGCCGATAGCCGACGGGTCGCCGATCACGCCCAACGCCAGGTATGCGTTCGCCCGCACCTCGGGATCGTCACTGCGGACCATCTCGGCAAAGGGCGACAGGTCCGGCGAGCGGCCGCACATCTGCAAGGCAGCAAGCGCCGCGGCGCGCACGGACGCGGAGTCGTCATGCGCGAGCGGTTCGATCAGGTGCGCGAGGCCGCAGCGTTTCGCCTTCGCCAGCGACAGGACGGCGACGAAACGGACGCCGCGATTTGCGTCGACCAGTCCGCGGCCCGCGACGGCATCGAGTTCCTCGGGAGCGGATCCGAGCGCCTCGATCGCGTGCGCCCGCACGATGGGCGACGTGGACCGGCTCGCCTCCTGCGCGACGGCAATCGCCTTGGCCCGCAGCGCCGACGGTTCGACGGGCTCCGTCGGTTCGTAGATGGTCGACGGCGCGGCGAGCGTCGGCACGTCCGCGCGGCTCGCATCCGGCACAGCGGCGATTGCTCGGTTGGAACCGTCGGGCTCATGCAGCGGGCGATCACCGATGGTGGTCGGCGCGCTCCTGGCGCTCTGTGATTTGGAGCTCCATGAGTCGCCGTCCTTCACGGTGGCGCATCCGGTGGCGCAACCGGCGGCCAGCGTGAGAATGAACAGCGCGAGTCCCACCCGAAGGAAGGTCATCTGGCACGACTGCGAACCCGACTGCGAACCCGGCTGCGAACCCGGCTGCGAACCCGGCTGCGAACCCGGCTGCGAACCTCGATTCATCATCAGAGCGTCCTTTCTCTTCGAGACAACCGAATCAGTTCAGTTGCGGCGGACTTCGTTCATGCGCGCGGTGTCGCACAGCAACGACAGTCATGATCCCCGTCGCCAAGAGGGCAATCCACGCCCACACATCACCGAAGCGTCCGTACAGCGTCACACGGTCCGTGCACTGCGGCACCGCGCGAAGCGTGCCCGCAATCGTACTCTGGCCCGGCGCCGGTTTGTTCGCGGGACCTGGAAGCCAGGTGACGACGCGCCCGCGATCATCGATGAGCACGCTCAGGCCGGTGTTCGCGCAACGAAGCATTGGAACTGCGAGTTCGATCGAGCGCAGCCGCGCGTGCAGGAGATGGTGCTCGCGGCCGGTGTCGCTCCAGCCAAACCAGCCGTCGTTGCTGAGATTGACCATGAGATCGGCGACCTTGCGGCCGCGCTCGTAGCAAAGATCCCGGCACAGCCAGCCGACCGTGTCCTCGAAGCAGATCGGCGTGACGATCCTCGCATGCTGTCCGGCGCCGTACGGAACATTGAATCGAACGATGCGCTCACCCGCGTCGAGATCGAACGTCATGCCCGGCGCGCCAAACGCGAGCATCTGTTCCTCGAGCCAGTCCCAGCGCGATACAAGCGGCATTTCCTCGCCATACGGCGTGAGTTTCAGCTTGTCGTAGCGCGGGTACGGCGGCTCGCCGGTGACGAGATACGCACTGTTGTGGTGTCGGTCCCACAGCCAGCGGTCGTCGGGTTCGTTCACACGCAGCCCGAGGTACACCGAGCTGCCGACGAGGAGCGGGACGCCGAGCCGGTGGTGGAGCGATGCGAGCGCGTCAGCGTAGATTGCTCCGGGGTAATAGGGCCCCGCGAGCAGCGTCGCGATGGTCGCGGGTTCGAGACCGAAGCCCGGCACCATCGTCTCCGGCCAGACTACGAGATCGGGCGGTGTCCCCGCCCGGCTCGCTTCGGTGAAACCTTCAGCACTCATCTGCAGGAACGTCGTCACGTCGCGGAGCTGCTCGTTCTGCTCCCATCGGATCTTGTTCGACGTGGAGAGATTCGTCTGCACCGCGAGAATTGTTGGCCCCTGCGTCAGCGTCCCGCGTCCGACGACGCTTCCGAACAGGACATGCACGCCGAGGACGAGCATCACGCACGCTGTCGCTATCAGCGCCGTGCGCCGAGCGTTCGCCGGCGCTGCGGGTCGACCCGC
>JAWXBD010000173.1:0-70594 GCA_034439815.1 Phycisphaerae bacterium | reverse complement strand
CACTTCGTCGTCGAGATCGTCGGAGCGGCCCGTCGCCGCGATGTCGCTGCGGACCGCGGTGGCGCTGACGTCGGACGGGTCGACCGGCACGACGCGGTGCAGCCACGCGGGACCGTCGACGCCAAAAGCCGCATGCAGCGCCTCGGCAAACCGTGCACGGTCATACGGTGCACGGATGACGATGAGCGGTTCCGCAAGCGCCGCGAGATCTCGCCACTCCCGCCACGTCGGAAAATTGAGTGCCTGGTCGCCGCCGATCAGAAGCCGCATCGGTCCCGCACCGCGTTCGGCCAGCGTCCGCACTGTATCGATTGTGTATGAAGGGCGCGCTGCGGTCATTTCGATATCAAGCACACGGGCGCGCGGCTCGTTGCGGAACGCAATCTGCGTCATCGCGAGCCGATGTTCCGCGGACGCGCGCGGGGCGTCCGTGCGCTGCGGATTGGCGGCGGCGGGAATGACGAGAATCGAAGCCGCTCCGATCGCATCGGCCGCCGCCTGCGCCATCGCGACGTGCGTCCGGTGCGGAGGATCAAACGTTCCACCGAAGACCAACGTCGGCGGCGTCGCGCTCATGCGCCCGCTCGCGCGGTGGCGTGTTCGGCGAGCAGGACCTCGATGATCGCGGCGACGTTCCGCATCGCTTCGGCGGTGCGCTGACCGAGCAGGCGAAACTGCGGCACGAGCGACGGCTTCCGGATCACGAGCGCCGCAGCCGCCAGCGTGCGCGTGCGTCCGCGTGCATCGACGAGTGTCTCGATTTCCGGCGGCAAAGCATCGGTGACGGTGTCGCTGACTCCGCGCACGATCGCCCACGACCAGCCGCGGGCAGAAACTTCCCGCGCAAACGCGGCCGATTCGAGATCCACAATGTGGGCGCCGGTTCGGGCACGCAGCGCCTGCTTGGCGGCGGGCGTGGTGATGACCGATGCAACGGAAGCGACGCGCCAGCCCTTCCGCGCGTTGGCGCATTGCAGGGGACACGGAACGGCCATGCCGCGGTCATCGATCACTTCATGGACGACCGCCGCTTCGCCCCCCGCCAGTTCCGGCGCGAGTCCGCCCGCAACACCGGCCAGGATGACGAGCGACGGCGCCGTGGTGACGCCCTTCGCCCAGCGCCCGACCGCCGCCGAACCTGGCCCGCATACGACGACGCGCGCGGCGCGTATCGCGCGATGCTCCGCGAGGGCGGCGCGCTCGATCTCCATCGGGCAGACGATGAGCGCGTTTGGAGCTTCGGACATGGGCGAGAGGCTAGCTTGCCTGAACAGCGATCGCTATACTCCGAACCGTCCTGGGCACCGTCTCCGTACATTGGCCCTATCGTCTAGCCTGGTTCAGGACACCTCCCTCTCACGGAGGGAACAGGGGTTCGAATCCCCTTAGGGTCACTGGAATGCAGTAGCCTGCAAGCAACGGCACCTACCCCACAGCGGGGTGGGTGCCGTTCTGCTACTGCTGCTCCGCTGCTCCCCACATTCGCCTCAATCGCCCAATGCATCATCCGGCATTGCCTGTTACTCTTTGCACCCTTCGCGGCTGACTAGACCCAGTCGTTGAAGCATTCACCGACGGACTCCTTCACGGATTGTGAGATCGCTGGCCCTATCGTCTAGCCTGGTCTAGGACACCTCCCTTTCACGGAGGTAACAGGGGTTCGAATCCCCTTAGGGTCATTGGATTGCAGCAGCCTGCAAGCAACGGCACCCATCCCAAAGCGGGGTGGGTGCCGTTCTGCTTCCGCCGGCCGCTCCTCCCCAAACGCCACCCGCAGCCGATAGCCCGCCATCTGCCCGTGAATCACCGCTTCTGCCGTTCTGCGGGCGGCGATTCCCACCTCGTGGTGTAAACTCGGCCCGCCGTGGCGGTTGCCGTCTCAGTTTCTGCGGGGGCGACACCGCAACGGATCCAGTTCGCGACATTGTTTGACGAGAGAAAGACTTGGCCGCGCTGCCGCGGCGGTGTTCCCTCGCAGCCAATTTCCATCCCCCCCCTATGCCACCCCTCTCTTTGCGGAGTTCAGTGCATGCGATCCCTACTTGCTGCGACCATTGCGGCCTTCTCTTGTGTCACCGCCGCCGATGCGGCGATTCGCTACGTCAACGCAGATCTGGCGAGCGGGGCCAATGACGGCACGAGCTGGGAAAACGCGTATCTCGGGCCGCAGGCGCTCAAGGCAGCGATGGATGCCGCCGTGAACGGCGACGAAGTCTGGACGGCAAAGGGGACCTACAAGGCGTCCACTAATGTGCGCACCGTGAGCCACCTTCTGAAGAATGGCGTGAAGGTCTACGGTGGATTTGCGGGCAGCGAACGGGCACTCGCGGAGCGGGATCCGGTTGCGAATCTCACTCGGATCTCGGGCGACCTCGCCGGCAATGACGGCGCGGCTGCCGCCACGTACAGCGAGAACTCGCATCACCTTGTGACCAGCGCAGTGGGCACGACGGGACTGCTCGATGGCTTCGAACTCCGTGGCGGCAACGCGAACGGCGCCGGCCCCAGCAACCTTGACAAGGGCGGCGCGATCATCTGTCTCGCGAATCAAAGTCCGACCTTTCAGACCTGCCGGTTCATTGACAACCGCTGCACGTTTGGCGGCGGGGCGGGCTATCTGCTCCAGAGCAGCCCCAAGTTCTTTGACTGCAGCTTCGAGTTGAACCAGGGTGGCGCGTTCGGCGGGGCGTTTGACAGCGCCAACGCGACGCAGCCGGTGTTTGAGCGCTGCCGGTTTGTCGGCAACAAGGCCCAGCGTGCGGGCGCCCTTGAGTTCTTTGGCGGTTCGCAGCCCAAGGTGACGAACTGCCTGTTCCACGGCAATCAGGCGACCGGTGCCGGCGGGGGCGGCGCGATCTGGCTCGGATCCAATTCAAGCGGCACGTTCCGCATGATTACGGTGACCGGCAACAGCGCCACGTCCAACGCCGGCGGCGTGTTGAACACCGGCGGCACGTCGTCGTTCATCAACTGCATCTCGTGGGGCAACACCGGGCCGGGATCGATCGCCGACAACGGCATCAAGTCGCAGGGCGGCACGTCGAACATCACGTTCAGCGACGTGCAGGGCCTGCTCGTCGGGGCGGGCAACCTGAACGTCGATCCGCAGTTTGAAGACCCCGCCGCTGCCAACTACCGGCTCAAGGAGACGAGCCCGCTGCTGGATATTGGCAGCAACGCCGCCGTCCTGCCGGCGATCACGACGGACCTCGACGGTCTCCCGCGGATCGTCAACATTCCCGACGTTCCGGTCGTCGGCAGCGACACGCCGATCGTTGACATAGGCGCGTATGAACGGCAGCTCGCCCCGCCGCCCGCGTGTTCCGCCGATCTCAACGGATCCGCGGGCGTTGACGCGGCGGACCTCGCGATTCTGCTTGGCGCGTGGGGCACGCCCGATGGTGATCTCAACGGGAGCGGCTCGACCGATGCGGCCGATCTCGCGGTCCTGCTCGGCGCGTGGGGCGCGTGCCCCTGATCGCGGCGCCGCCGCCGCTTTCGGCGGACGCGCAGATCGCGCTGGGCGCGGCAGTCGACGGACGCGATCACAACGAGACGGCGTTCGACTACCTGGTCGCTGATGTGCGGGCGTGGCCTGCCGATGTCAGCAGCGCGGACACGACCGCGCCGGCGGACTGGCTTGCCATCGTGAGCAACGACGAGACGCGCGGGACGTCCGTGGTGTTGACCGGGGTGCTTGCACAGAAGTCGCGCCTCGAACAGTTTTGGGACGGGACCGACGAGTGGTTCGTGCGCGTGCAGGACGGGCCCGTGGTGTGCGCGTTCGTCGTGGATCCGCCTGCGGTGGGCGTCGGTGCAACCGTGACCATCCTCGGCCGCGCCTACAAGCGGATCGATGCGACCGCGCGCGACGGCACCCTGCGACAGTATCCGGCGATCGTCGGCCGCGTCCTGACCCAGACGGCAGGACCATCAGCATCGTCGTGGCTGGCACCAATCATCGTGCTCACCATGATCGTCATCGTCATGTTGATCGCGTACGCGCTTCTGCGCGCCCGCGTCCGAGCAGTGCGCCGCGCGAAAGGACGCCGTCCCGCGCCGCGCATCATCCCGCCATTCGACGGCCGGCCCGATCATGCCGATGATGTGCCGGCAGCGGTGAAAGCTGCCGAAGCGCTCGCGCTGCTTCGAGATCGCTCCAATCCCTGACGCCACTAAGAGCACCGCAGAGGAAATATGCATGGCCGCAATGTCGCGAATCGTTTCCGTCACCGGCGAGTTCGCGCACGATGTCCGCATCGGTATCGGAATCGCCGGCACGATCGGTGCGCTGCTGCGCGAGCGCGGGCTTGCACCTGGAACGCGGATGCTCACGGTCGTTGATGCCAACGTGATTGCGCATGCCGAGGTGATCGAGCATGGGCTGACGCATGCAGGCTTCGCCCTGCATCGCGTGGTGCTCGAAGCGCGCGAAGATGCGAAGACAATGGCGGCGGTCGAAACAGTGTGGAACGCAGCGCTCGCGGCGCGCCTCGCGCGGTCCGACTGCATGGTCGCGATCGGCGGCGGACTCGTCGGTGACGTCGCCGGATTTGCCGCGGCGAGCTATCTCCGGGGCGTGGCGCTCGTCCATGTGCCAACGACGCTCCTTGCCATGGTGGACGCGTCGACCGGCGGCAAGACCGGGATCAATCTGCCGCTGCCGCCGGGGGATGGACCAACTTCAGGGCCAACTTCAGGGCTGGGCAAGAATCTCGCCGGAGCATTCTGGCGTCCGCTCGAGGTGATCGCCGATCCGACGCTGCTCGCGACGCTGCCGCCGCGCGAGCTCCGCTCAGGTCTCGCGGAGTGCGTGAAGCATGCGATGATCGATGGGGAAGCTCACTTTGCGTTCCTCGAACAGTCCGTGGACGAGATCCTTCGCCTCGACCGCCGCGTCGTCGAGGACCTGATCGCGCGGAGCGTCGCGGTCAAGGCGCGCATCGTCTCGCTCGACCCGCGCGAGAAGGGCTTGCGCGCCGTGCTCAATCTCGGCCACACTTTCGGCCACGCGATCGAGACGATTCCCGGAGTAGATCTCACGCATGGCGAAGCAGTTGCGATCGGAACAGTTGCGGCGACGTTCGCCGGCGGCGATGGGGCACTCACCGACCGCGTGCGGGCGTTGCTCGCGCGGATGGGTTTGCCGACGTCGCTCGCGGGGGACGCTCGGCACGGTTTGCACGCTGGGGCGCAGCCTGGTTCGCACCCTAGGACGCACCCTGGGACGCACCCTGGGACGCACCCTGGGACGCACCAGGTGTCAGCCAGCACGGTGCTCGCGCGCATGGGATTCGACAAGAAGGCCGATGCCGGGATCGTGCGATTTGTCGTGCCTCGCGCGATCGGTTCCGTCGAGTCAGGTGTTGTCCTTCCCGACGCCGCCGTGCGCGCCTCGTTGGCTGCGATCGGTTGCACTCCGTAGTACGCTGTCGTCCGATTCCCTTTGCTTGCGCCGGACTTGGGCCGGTATTGTCGAAGGCCGCAGTGGTGGGGGACCAAAGCCACAGCGTCGAGCAACGGTTCGCCGATAAAGCGGACTGGACGTGTGTGTCGGGGAGAAAGCATCGAACGGACGTTTGTCGAGGCTGCATCCCGAAATTAATCCAGCTATGCGCACTATCGCCATCGTGAATCAAAAGGGCGGCTGTGGCAAGACCACAACGGCAATCAACCTCGCCGCGACTTTCGCACGCCGCGGACTGCGCACGCTCCTCGTCGACATGGATCCTCAGTCGCATTGCGCTGCAGGACTCGGTGTCCCTGAAGCGCGGATCGAGCGCGGCATAGGCGACGTGCTCATCGGCAACCTCGATCGACCGCTCGACGGCAGCGACTTCCTCTGGGAGGTCGCGCGCAATCTGCATCTCGCGCCGAGCACCGTCGGACTTGCGGCGCTGGAGGCGGCGGCTGGCGCGTTGAACGGCATGGCGGACCGCGATCGGCGACTCGGCCGCGTCCTCCACTGGCTGCGGCCCCGCTTCGACCTCTGCCTGATCGACTGTCCACCGACGATCGGGCTGCTCACATTCAACGCGCTGCGCGCCGCGGATGAAGCGATCATCCCCGTCGAGACCGGTTACTTCAGTTTCCGCGGCACAGAAAAACAGCTCGCGACGATCGCCAAGACGATCGAGAAGATCGGCCGTCCGCTTCCGTACCGGCTGCTCGCGACGCTGTACGACGATGCCCGAGCCGTCGACCGCGACGTACTCGAAGCACTGCGCAATCGCTACGCCGATGCGGTGATTCCGGTGGTGGTCGGCGACCACGAAGTGCTGCGAGAAGCGGCCAGCCTCGGACAGGCCGTGACCGAGTACGCCCCGGGTTCGACTGCCGATGTCGAGTTTGAGGCGCTCGCGGACTGGCTGCTCGCACACGTTCCCATAGCACCGCGCGAAGAAGACGTGCCGCGCGCCGCATCGTCAAGCAGCGCGCCGGTGCCCTCTTCACCCGTTGCTCAGGGCTTCAGCACCCGCACGTTCGCCTCCTTTGCATCGGCGCTCAGCGCCCCGCGCGCACCGGCGGACCACGTGCCGCCGCACACCGCCATTGGAGCCGGTGCGCCGCTTGCGACCGCTGCGACGACCGCTGCGCCGGCTCCCGCTGCAAACGGCAGCCGCGCCGCCGAACTCGTTCGACGCGTTCGTGAACTGAACGCCAAGCCGACGCGCGAAGAGATCGAGATGCTGCAGAGGCCGGGCCCGTCGCCCGCTGGAGTCCGCATCGCTGTGCCGCGCGGACTTGCGATGCAGGTTGGCATCGTTGGGGACTTCAATGCGTGGGCCTGCGCTCCGCTCGCACTGCGGCAGGATCTCGGTGTATTCGAAGGCGTGCTGGCGCTTGCGCCCGGCCGCTATCGATATCGTCTGATTGTCGACGGGCGCGAAACGCTTGACCCCGTGAACACCATGCGAGAGCTGGGTCCGGACGGGCGCGAGGTGAGTGTGCTGTTTGTTCCTCGGCTGTGATCGAATGGCGCCTCAGAGCCCGACGCAACGGGCGACGGTGCCCAAGGGTGGATCGATATGCGACATGACGCCGATGCCGGGCCCGACAACACGAATGCCGAACTGCCTCAACTGGTCGGGAGCGGGGAATTCGCGCGCCAATCGCGCCGATCCAGCTTCCCTCAGGCGGGCGAGACCACGGAATCGGCGCGTTTGACGTTCGATCCGTACGCCGAACTCGCATCACTCTTCCTGACCGACGGTCCGGACGTGCCCTATCTGATGCCGCACATGATCGAGCAGTCGGCCGGCGCCGCCCAGCAATCGACAGGAACGTCGTTCGCTCTCCGACTCGACGAATCGATCGAGGACAGCAATGTGGTGACCGCGCCCATCGAAGTGGCAATCGTCGGACACCTGCCGGTCATGGGCGGGCTGTGGGTCACGCAATACGCCGATCAGATCGCGCGCCGCGAGGGTCCGACGGCGCTGGTCCGACTCGAGCGCGGGCAATTGACCTTGGAGCTACTCCGCGCGCCGCAGTTCCGCGGACGGCTGGAAGCGGCCGAATCGCTCGATGAGGGTCTGCATGTGCTTGCGGAAGCGGCCGCGCGCTGGGTGATCTGCCCGCAGGGTGAAGCGGCTGTCGACGGTCCGCTGCCTGCCGGCGCGTTGACGCTGCTCACCGGAGCGGATGACGCTGCGACGGTGGCGGCATACCGCGTGATGAAGAATCTCGCCGAGCGCTGGCATATCGCCGGATGGCCGGTGCCACCGGTCGGACTTGTGGTGCTCGGCGCTTCGGACGAGCGCGTGGGCGAGGTCATGGCGAAGCTCGATCAGGCCACCAAGGCCTTTCTCGATGTCGAACTCTCGGTCGCTGGAACGTATCAGCGGATGGATGCGATCGAATCGGCGGGCCGGCGCACGTTCCTGCTCGCAGAGAGCGGCCCCGAACCGACGTTGAACGACGTATGCCGCCGGATCCGCGTCGCGAGCGGTCGGATCCGCCGCGCGCCTCGGTCCGCACCCGCCTCCCCGCCAGCCGAACTGGCGATGAGCGGGACGCGCCCCGAACTCAAGCTCGCGCCGAAGCCGATCGGTCGCGAAGTGATCGGCGCTAAACTGGCCACGGCCGGCGGGACGGCCGCCCCGGGCGCGCGCATCACGCCGCTCGCGCGCGAAGTGCACACAGCTCCGCGGGTCGCACCCGCCGCGATCGATCGCCCGACGTCGCTGGTGTCGCAGATCGCTGGGCTCGATGCGCTGCCGATCTCGTGTCCGGCCCACCGCGACGTGGAACTCGCCGTCGATGCGAACGGCGCACTGCATCTGGTGGTTGCCCACAGCAGCATGGCCGCCCTGAGGCCGGTGGAAGCGTGGGCACGGGCGCATGCGGATCTCCTCCGGCTCGCCTGCGGCCGCGTTGATTGCGACACGATCGTGAGTCATGTGGTGACCACCGATGCGCCGGCCGTCGTGCCGCTGCATGGCGTCGGCATTCGGCTGCATCTGATCGTGCAGACTGTTGATGGCAGCGTCTGCGTTCCGTTGAATCAACTCACGTGACCGGCGATCGGCGGGAGTCTGCGGCGGTGCAGGCGGACGTGATTCGCGATACAACCCACGATCCGGCGCGAGCTCGTGTCCACTCTCGCGTCCGGCCTCGTGTATGGATCCGATCCCCACGCTCATCATCGATTTCGACAGCACGATCGTGCAGGTCGAGGGTCTCGACGAACTCGCACGCATCGCTCTGGCCGATGCTCCGCGCCGCGACGCCGCGATCGAATCAATCGAAGCGATCACGCGTCAAGGGATGGATGGCACGATCGGCATCGATGCATCGCTCGCGCAGCGTCTCGCCGTCCTGCGCATCGAACGTCGTCACGTCGATGCGGTGGTCAAGCTGCTGCGATCGAAGATCAGCCCGTCGTTTCGCCGCAACAAGAACGTGATTCGCCGCAATGCGGACCGCATCCACGTGGTCTCCAGCGGATTTCGCGATTACGTGCTGCCGATCTGCGAAGAACTCGGGATCGATCCGTCCCACGTGCACTGCAACGAGTTCACCTGGTCGAAGGACGTGGCCACGGGCTTTGATCGCACGAAGCCGCTGGCGCGTCCGGGCGGCAAGGCCGAGGTGGTCCGGCGGCTCGCGCTTGACGGCCCCGTGATCGCTGTCGGTGACGGTGCAACGGACTGCGAAATCCGGGATCTCGGCGCGGCGACCGAGTTCGTTGCGTACTGCGAGAACGTTGAACGCGAGGGTGTCGTGCAGCGCGCGGACCGCGTCGTTCGATCGCTCGATGAAGTGCTGTGGCTGTACCGTCTGCCGGGCAGTCCGAGCTTTCCGAAGTCGCGCATGGTCGCGCTGCTGCTCGAGAACATTCACGCGGACGCCGCCGACTTCCTCCGCAACGAGGGATACCGCGTCGAAACGCTGAGCGATGCGCTCTCTGGTGCTGAGCTGTCGCGGTCGATCTGCGGCGTGTCGCTCTTGGGCATCCGTTCGAAGACGCAGCTGACGGCCGATGTCCTTGCCAACGCCGATCGGCTGCTCGCGATCGGCTGCTTCTGCATCGGCACTGAGCAGGTGGACCTCGCGGCGGCGAGCGACCGCGCGATTGCTGTGTTCAACGCGCCCTACTCGAACACCCGCAGCGTGGTCGAACTCGCGCTTGGCGAAATCATCATGATGTTCCGGCGCACGTTCGAATCGAGCACGCTGCTGCATAACGGATCGTGGCGCAAGTCGGCGGCGGGATGCCGCGAGGTCCGCGGCAAGACGCTCGGTATCGTCGGCTACGGTCACATCGGTTCGCAGCTCAGTGTCGTTGCCGAAGCCGTCGGCATGAACGTGCTGTTCTACGACCTCGAAGAACGCCTCGCGCTTGGCAACGCGCGAAAGTGTCGCACGCTGACCGAACTGCTGACGAAATCAGATGTCGTGAGTCTCCACGTCGACGGCCGCTCCGAGAATCGCCACCTGATCGCCGAGCGCGAATTCCGCAAGATGAAAGCCGGCTCGTGCTTCGTCAATCTCAGCCGCGGCCACATCGTGGATCTCGAGGCGCTGGGGCGCTCGCTGCGTGCGGGCCATCTCGCCGGCGCCGCAGTCGACGTGTTTCCCGAGGAGCCGCTGTCGAACAAGGATCCCTTCGTCTCGCCATTGCGAGGCATCTCCTGTGCGATCCTGACGCCGCACGTCGGCGGGAGCACCGCCGAAGCGCAGCAGAATATCGGGGCGTTCGTCGCATCACGCCTTGTTGAGTGCGTGAACACGGGGAGCACTGCGGGATCCGTGAACGTCCCGAACCTGCAGGTGCCGACGATTCCGCGGGCCCATCGGTTCCTGCATTTTCATCGCAACCAGCCCGGCGTCATGGCCGCGGTCAACGCGATCCTCGCACGGCGCAAGATCAACATCCTGGGTCAGGGGCTGCGCACCGATGAACGCGTTGGCTACGTCATCACGGATGTCAATCGAAAGTATGACGAAGAAGTGATCGCGGAACTGAAGGCAGTGTCCGGGACGATCCGCTTCCGCGTCCTCTACTGAAGCGTCGAGCGCAGGATGCGCAGCCAGTTGGCCGCGCGGAATCCGGCAATGTGCGCGGCGCTCCAGCTGCGGGCGCCAAGCCCTTCTGCAAGGACTCTGTAGTCGCGCGGATGGCGCAGACCGATCGGCAGCTGCTTCGGCGTGAAACCGCCGTCCAGATCGCTGCCGAGTCCCGTGCGCTCCGGACCGATGAGCCCCGCGACGTGCTCGACATGCCGCATGCAGTCCTCAATCGTGGCCTCGCGCTCTGAAGCGAGAAAGAGGCCAAAGAGATTGAGTCCCACAAGGCCGTCGCGGGCACCGATGGCGTTGATCTGTGTGTCGGTCAGATGGCGCTCCTTCGGCGGCAGCAGCGCGCGGCAGTTGGAATGCGTCGCCACGACGCGCCGCGTGGTGAGCGCGAGCAGATCGTCGAAGCTGGCGTCGGACAGGTGCGACACATCGTGCAGGATGCCGAGCGCATCGAAGGCAGCCACGAGATCACGGCCGAGCGGCGTGATTCCTCCGCCCGCGGAGTTTCCGCCGGAGTATCGAGATCCGTATGCCCAGCTCAGCCCGACGACACGCACGCCCTGTTCGAACCACCAGGATACTTCGTCAGGAGAACGCATCGGATCGGCGCACTCCATGAGCAACACAACGGCGAGCGGCGCGCGATCCCGCGGGACGACGAGCGCGCGGTCGAGATCAGCGCGCGAGCGGATGATCGTGACGAACCCGCGCGACTCCATCGACTGGTACCACGCAAGCTGACACCGCCCCGCGGCGCTCGCGCCTTCGACGTCAGCGCTGTCGATGTATCCCGCGGGCTGACCCGGGGCCTTCGCCTCGGTGAAGATCGTCGCCAGGGCGATGCGCACAGGCGCGTCATGGAGATCGGGAAAACTCAGGCAGCCCTGATCGGGATCCGGGCAGCGGACGGTGCAGTCACGTCCAGACTCCGCGAGGTACGCGATGTCGAGATGTCCATCGACCCATTCCGATTCCTGCAGACTGCTCGTGTCCTTCATTCCGTTGCCTCGCGCAGCATGCGCTCGACCTCGGCGGCGGCTGACTCATCGCCGCTTTCGCGCAGCGCCTTGATCATCGTCCCCGCCATCCAGCCCACGCTCGCCACCGGATTGGGACCAGGCGTGTCGTCGTAGCGAATGTGGTCGCGCAGATAGGGAACCGCTTCACGCGGGCGGCCCAGCAGCGTGAGCGTGTTGGCAAGCGACGAACGGCTCGCGTTGAGGTCGGCGTGACGCAACGGCAGGAGCTGGCTGCGGATCGCATACGCAGCCTGGTACATCTCGAGCGCGAGTTCCGCCTGCCCACCGTGCAGCAGCGCGGTGCCGGCGAAGGTGCGGAAACTCGCGTCATCGAGCGGATCAACACCAGCAAGCTTGTTCTGTGCGATCGACTCCTCGGCCGCAGCCGCGCTCTCGGTGGTGCGGCCGGCCCGGAGATATGCGAGGAAGAGGTTGCGGCACCCCGTCGCGATGTCAGCTGGCGATGCATCGGGACGAGATTTCTCAACGCGCAGCGCCCGCTCAAAGTGACCGATCGCTTCGGGGACGCGACCCGCTTCGAAGAGCGCGGCACCCAGCGCGTTCTCTGACTCCGCTAGCGACGTGTCGCGCAGGCGCAGCGCATCACGGCGAATGGCGAGTCCCCGTTCCTGAGCTGCGATGGCCGCGTCGCGCTGCCCGAGCTTGCGGTAGGCCATGCCGAGATTCAGCAGCGATGTTGCTGCCTGCGCGGAACTCGGACCGTGCAGCTCTTCGGCGACGCGCAGCGACTCGGCGTGGTGCAGCGCCGCCTTCTCGAAATTGCCGACCGAGAAGTAACGGAGCCCGAGCACCTCACGCACCGAATACGCGACTTCCGGATCGACATCGAGTTCCGCGGTCAGCCGCTCCGCTTCGTCCAGCGCGTCAACGAGATCCGCTTTCGGGCCGCCGGCCTTCACCGGGTCAAGCCACTCAAGGGGGCCGATCAGACTGGTGTTGCTCCGGCGCGAACGCTCCGCCGATCGAGTCGCCGCCTGCAGCGACACCAGCGCCCAGATCGCGGCCGTGCACACGGCTGCGAACGCGAGCGTCGTCACACCGACCAGTGCGCGGTTGCGCTGCACGAATCGCCCGCTGCGATACAGCACGCTCGGCGGCCGCGCGGCGATCGGGCGGCGGTCCCTGCACGCCCGCAGATCGCTCGCCAGCGCCGCCGCCGTCGCATAGCGGCGCTGCGGATCCTTCTCCATCGCGGTCGTCACCACCGTCTCGACATCACCGCGCAGGTCGCGGCGCAGCCGGCCGATGGAGGTCGGCTCGTGGTCGAGCACGTGACGAAACGCGGCGGCGACATCACGGGCGCGAACATCAAACGGAGGTCGGCCGCTCAACAGCTCGTACGCAAGCACGCCCAGCGAGTAGACGTCACTGCGCGCGTCAATCTCGCGATCACCGCGCAGCTGCTCAGGACTCATGGTGCCCAGCGTGCCGACAATGTCCCCGTGCGCAGTGTCGAGCGTCGCGGCCGGTTGTGCGTCGGGCGCGCGGGCGATGCCGAAGTCGAGCACTTTCGGACTGCCATCGGCTGTGACGAGAATGTTCGCGGGCTTGATGTCGCGGTGGAGCACGCCGCGCCGATGCGCATGATCAACGGCGTCACAGATCTGTGCGATGAGTTCGATGCGCTCGCCAAGCTGCAGTTTGTGTTCATCGACATACGCGGTCACCGGCACGCCGACGACCAGCTCCATCGCGCAGAACGGCCGCTCCCGCCCGGGCTGTCCATGCGGATCAGGGGCCACGCCGGCCTCGTGGACTGCAGCGATCCCCGGATGCTGGAGCCGTCCGAGCAGTTCCGCTTCACGACGAAATCGATGCAGCGTGCCGCGCTCGGCGAACTCCGAGCGCAGCAGCTTGACCGCCACCCGGCGGCGCGGTGTGGCCTGCTCCGCCTCATAGACGACGCCCATGCCCCCGGCGCCGATGCGACGGAGCAGGGTGTAGCCACCGATGTTCGCACCGAGCAACGTGTCGGAAGCATCGAGCAGCGCTGAAGCGAACGGCGCGCTCGACAGCGCGGGCGTCGCGAGAAAACCATCGTCCTCGTCGAGCGCTGCCAGCAGCGCTTCGACTTCGCGCCGGACCGATTCGTCCGATTCGGCAGCGAGCATCACGCGCCGGTCAGCGGGCGTGCGCTCCAGCAGTGCTCCGAAGAGTGTGCGCGTCCGTTCCCACGAGACGACTTTGGCGCCACCGCCGCGTTTCTGCCGGGATCGATAGCGGGCGTGATCGACCAGAATCCGCCGCATGACCATGCCCGCGACCGCGAGAAAGTGATTGCGATCCTGAAAGTGGGCATCGCGCTCGTCAGCCAGCCGCAACCAGGCCTCGTGCACCAGCGCGGTCGGCTGCAGCGTGTGGCTGCTTCGCTCGCGCCGCAGCGACCGCTCGGCCTGTTCGCGCAGGAAGTCGTACACCAACGGAAGCAGCCGCGCCATCGCGTCGGCGTCCCCTCCGCGCGCTGCCGAAAGAAGCAGCGTGATTTCCCCGGTGACAGGAGGTGTGGGATCCGTTTCCATGCGGTGAACACCGAGGTGCTTTCCCCTCGCATCCTAATGAGCGGGGGCAACGCCCGCGCACGACCGCGTGCTGGATTGGCCGCGCGGTCTGCAAAGAGGCGCGCTGTTTTGGGGGGCGGGTATTGTCGCAGCGGCTCCGGGCCGGTAGCCTCGCGGGTTCATGTCCGTCGCGCCAGATCAGTCGCAAACCGTCTCCCCGCCCCCTGTTCCCGCGTTGGCCGTCTCCGGACGACGCAATCCGGGCCGGCGCTCGGCGGCATTGATCGTCTTCGTCGGCGCGATCGCTCTGCTTGCGATGGCGGCCTGGCTGAGCCCCGACCGGTCGGGACTCGGCACGCATCATCAGCTTGGACTGCCCCCTTGCAATTGGGTCACGGCCGCCGGGGTACCATGCCCGACTTGTGGCATGACGACGGCGTTCGCCGCCGCGGCCGATGGTGATCTTCTCGCATCACTTCGGGCACAGCCGTTTGGGTGTGTGCTCGCAATCGCCACGGCGGCCGCAGCCGTGGTTGCGGCGTTCGTCGCTGCGACCGGCGGCGGGCTCGGCGGTCATCTGCTCCGGCTCGTCACGCCGCGCGTCGGATGGTTCATTCTGGTGTTCGCACTGGCCGCGTGGCTCTACAAGATCGCGTCCTTCCGAGGTCTTCTTCCATGAAATGCGTGCCGGCCATCAACTCCACGACATCTGCAGTCGTCGCAATCCTCGTGTGCGCGACGTACCTCAGCGGATGCGCCGTCATGGGCATTGCCGGTGCGGTCGGCAACGAGATCGAGCGCAACAAGAAGATCGAAGTGCTTGCCGAGTATGACGGTCTCGAGAACCGCACGTGTGCAGTGCTCGTGCATGCCGACGCATCAACGCTCTACGATTTTCCGAATGTCACGCTAAACGTCGCCGCGAATGTCGCAGTGCGCATTCAGTCGAACGTGAAGGGTGTTTCGCTGCTCGCACCGGCGACCGTCGCCCAGTGGCAGTATCAGACTCCGGCCTGGACGACGTTGCCGTACGGCCAGATTGCCGACGAACTTGGCGTCGACCGTGTCGTCATCATCGACATCTATGAGTTTCGCTTGAACCCGCCGGGAAACCAGTATCTGTGGGAGGGTGTCGCAGCCGCCAATATCGGCATCATCGAGCGTGACGGCCTCGATCCCGATGCGTATGCGTACACGTTTGACGTGCGATCGAGCTTCCCCAATCAGGAGGGGATCGGCCGCGAGAGTGCTTCCGCGCAGGCGATTTTGACCGGACTTCTCACGAAGTTCGTGCAGAAGTCATCGTGGCTCTTCTACACCCACATCGAAGACAAATACCCGGACGCCAAATGATGAAGCCCAGCCTGTTGCAACCCAGCCTGTTGAAGCCGACCCGCCGCCAGTGCTGCGCGACGGCGGCGCTCGGCGCCGCAATCTCGGCACTGTTCGCCTTGAGCAGCATGAGTGGCTGCAACGTCGGAGTGCCTGCCGCGTACGCGATCTTTGGACCAGGCAAGATCGAGGCCATGCACGAACTGGCGCCGGTGCGCACCGTCGTCTTTGTCGATGATCGCCAGAACGTATTGCCCCGCACGTCGATGCGGGCGGCGATCGGTGACAAAGTCTCGCGCGACATCATGGAACGGTCGCTCGTTCCCAGTGCAGTGCGCCCTGCCGACGCAATCATCCTCACGCGCCAGCGCGAAGACGGCGCGAAGCCGCTGTCGATCGCGGCAATCGGCCGTGAACTCGAGTGTCAGCAGGTCATCTACGTGCAGGTGACGGGCTTTTCGCTGGTGGGCGACGGTGGCAATGCGAGCGGCGGCATCTCGACAGGCGCGACGCCAACCGCCACTGCGGTGATCAAGGTGATCGATGTCGTGAACAACATTCGAACCTTTCCCGGCAGCGACGGTCCCGGGTACGACCTGGTCGGGAAGGTGCGCGAAGTCGATCAGGATCACATCAACACGGTGGCGAAGCGGCGTGTGGTCGAAGACAAGCTCGCGATTGAGCTGGGCGAACAGATCGGCAAGCTGTTCTACGAGTACGAGCGGATCGATTTCGGCGAGAATCTCGGTCCACGCTGAGCACTCCGAAGAATCCACTCCGAAGAACCTGTTCAGCCGCAGGAGATTCACGTTTCCACGATGCACCTGATTGAAGCCGCCGCTGATGACGGTGCGACGCTCATTGCGCAGGCCGCCGATCTCGCGGCACTGGTGGGCGGGAGTCACGGCGTCTTCATCGTCGGACCGCAGTCCGCCGTGCATATCGCCCGCTCGCTCGATCTGCAAGTGTCCGGTGCGTTCTGCCCGCCGCTGCGCGAACCGGCGCTCGCGCGCCGATCGCTGCGCCGGGCGCTCGCGCCGCTGCGGGCCGAGCGGTTCGTGTGCTGGAGCAGGGCGCTGCACGATGATCTGCGCGCGACGCATGCGAACATCGAGATCATCGTGCCTGAGCCGTCGCACGCTTTTGTTGATGCCTCGCGCATACCGTGCGATCGCGCGCGGGTGCGCGCGTCATGGCGCGCCGATGATTCCGTGTGTGTCGTCGGACTGCTTGCGGATCCCGTAGCGCACTGTGACGTGCGCCGCGCCGCCGACATCGTCAGCACGGTCGCCGTGCGCGGGCTGAACGTTCGTCTCGTGGTGCATCCTCGCGCAGCCCGCAGCGGGACGACGGCGCAATGGATGAACCAGTGGATGACACGGTGGACGGCAACGTCGGGGCGTGAGTCTGGACTCGTGCACGACCCGCGCATCGCGCAGCCATGGGAGATCGTGCACGGGCTGGACGTGGCGCTGGTGCTCGGGGACGGACTTGCGACGGGTGGCGCGGCCGCGCTTGGTCGACGGTCTTGGACGACAGGGCAGCCGGCCGCCTGCTCACAACTCCCGAGCCTATGGGCAGTTGCAGCGGGGGTCCCGGTCCTGAGCGAAGTGGACTGCGCTGAGGCGCTCCAGCCGCCGGACGTCGCGACGACGACGTTTTCGAGGGACGATCCGCTCAGCGCCACTCGGACGCTCGTGGCGTGGATCGCCGATCCACCGAGTCGCCACCGTCCTGCCGATGATGCTCGGCGCGCTGACGAAGCGGACGCGAGGAAGCGCGCGTGGATGCAGCGCTGGGCCGGGACAGCCGCCTGCCGTTGACGACGAACGAACGCGCGGGACGTGGCATGCGCGGCGCAGGCCGCACGATCGACCGCAACGTCCGAATTCCCATTCGAAAACCATATCGCGTACTGTCCGCGCAGCGCCATCGTCGGCCATGGGCCAACGCCGGCGCGCCTTGCGCGCTTCCTTCCCTTGCTCTCGTTCTCAGGAGTTGCTCTCGATGTCACGCTTCCATGCGGCCGCCTTCGCTCTCTCGTTCGTCGCGCTGATCGGCCTTGCTCCCACGACGTTTGCCGGTGTGAAGCTGATTGCGCTGCCGGAGCGTGAGCGCGTCGAGATTCGACTGGAGCGGCTCGGCATCACGCTCGTGGAAGAGGAACGGACGGTGCCGCTCGCGAAGGGGGCGAATGACGTGGTCTTCGCGTGGGCGAACACAGCGATCGATCGGAACACCATTCAGTTCCGCAGCCTGACGGATCCCGAGAACATCCGCGTGCTGAGCGTCTCGTATCCGCCCGGCGAGAACGCGCTGACGTGGCAGGTCGCCGCACCCGATGCCGGACCTGCGAAGGTACGGATCAGTTACGTGATCGCGGGCGTGGACAAGACCTACGAATACCGGGCCGAGACTGCAAAGGACGAGAAGACGCTGACGCTCTGGCAGTACGTCCAGCTTCACAATCGCACGAGTGAGGAGTTCGGCGCCAGCGGCATGACCATGGGCTTCGGTGAGCGGCTTGAACGGCCGATCGGACGCAACGAAACGCGCAAGATTCTGGCCGCCCGCATCGACAACGTTCCGGTGCGGAAGACCTACACCGCCGATCTCGCGAGCTTCGGAATGCTTGATCCTGCCAAGCAGCAGCTGAAGATTCCGATGCACTATGTGCTGAAGAACGACGTCGCGAGCGGTCTCGGCACGTTCCCCCTGGAACCCGGCAAAGCACGCATTTTTCAGGACGACGGCAGGGGGACCGTGGCGTTCCTCGGCGAGGATTGGGCGCCGTTCGCGTCCAAGGACGACGAGCTGCGGCTGTTCGTCGGCGTCGCGAAGGACGTCGTCGTGCGGCGCATCATCGAGCGGCGCGAGCGCACACCCACCGCGGGCGTTCTCTCGGACCACGACGTGATCGTGAAGTACGAGATCGAAAATTTCAAGGACGAAGCGGTCACGATCGACATCGCGGAATCCATGCGTCACCTGCGCAACGAGGTCGTCGGCAGAGACCAGCGGGCGGTGGAGTGGGAGCTTCAGCAGGATGGGACGCTGCGCGAGATCGATGCCCAGAAGTCAACGAGTGACCGCGTCGTCTTTCACGTGAGCGCGCCACCGCGCGGCGCCGATCAGAAAGCGGTCAAGACGACCGAAACGCTGCATGTCCTGATTCGCAACGAATGGTGATCGGCATCGAAGAAGGGAATACCTCCATGCGACTCATCACATACATCGCGATCGTGCTTGTGCTCCTCCTCGCC
Organism: Phycisphaerae bacterium; assembly: GCA_034439815.1. Classification (GTDB taxonomy): domain Bacteria; phylum Planctomycetota; class Phycisphaerae; order Phycisphaerales; family SM1A02; genus JAEUIT01. The sequence goes on along the minus strand of JAWXBD010000173.1, from coordinate 51,937 downwards.
GGGACGGCGCCCGCCCAGAACATCGACATGTCGACGCTGCCGGGACGCGATAGCGTGCAGCTGACGATTTACAACGGCGAGGACTTGACCCTCGTGCGCGAGACCCGTCATCTCACCGTGCGCACCGGCGCCAACCAGTTGCAGTTCTCCTGGGCCAACACGCTCATCGACGCATCGAGCGTGTCGTTGCGCTTCTCGGGCAGCCCGAAGGGACTCGAACTGATCGACACGCGTTTTCCGCACGATCGGCCGCAGGCGCTGTACTGGACCGTGGAGTCGTCATTTGACGGCGACGCCGTGGTTGAGATCAGCTACTTCACGAGCGGCATCTCGTGGGCTGCAGACTACGTCGGGACCGTCGATCGCCCGGAGTCGTCGATGTCGTTCGAGGGATTCGTGACGATCATCAACAACTCCGGCGAGGACTATGAGCACGCCAGCGTGCGGATGGTCGTCGGCACGATCAATCTCGTCGAGAAGATCGCCGCGCTCGCGCAGCGCGGAATCGTTTCGAATGAAGTGCTCGAGCGGCTGCGCGGAGGCGCAGCGGTGCAGTCGATGCCGGCACCGGCCCGCGCCGCAGTCGGTGGTGCGCTCGCCGACAGCTTCAAGGAGCGAGCAGACGATCAAAAGCAGATCGTCAAGGAAGGCCTCTCCGAATACTTCATCTTCACCGTTCCCGGAACGGAAACGGTGAAGAACGGCTGGTCGAAGCGCATGCGGCTCTTCGAAGGCACGAAGGTGCCGTTCCGCGTCGAGTACCGCTATCGCCCGCAGGAATACGGCGACGGGCTCGTGCGGCTGTATCTCGTGCGGAACGACGAGGCGAGCACGCTGGGCGGTTCGCCGCTGCCGGACGGAACGGTGCGGCTCTTTCAGACGACGGCATCGAATGACGGACTCGGCGTCCTGGCATTCGTCACGACGAAGTATGTGCCGATCGGGCAGGAGTTCGAGTTCAATCTCGGGAGCGACCCGCAGGTCCTGCTCGAGCGGATCGTGCAGCGGAACTACCGCGACGAGTTCTGGTTCAAGGTCGGCAACACGGACAAGCTCGTGAGTCCGGCGGGCGGCGAGAAGATCGACCAGCGCTATGCGATCGCCGGCTGGAACGACCACGAGGTGCGCGTCGAGCGGATCCGCAACTATCGCGACGTTCCGGTGACTGTCGCGTGGCGTTTCCCGATCGATGGCGACGTGACGATGCAGAGCGCGCTGAGTCCGGCACTCTTTGACTACCGCACACCGGAGTTCACATCGACGGTCGGCGCGAACACGACGAAGGACTTCGCCTACGAGCTGATGTATCGCCGCGGATCGAACCAGAAGCAGCAGCAGGTGCGGCTCAACCCATAGTCCCTTCGCATCGGTCCCTAAGCATGTGGGAGCACGGCCATCGCCGCGTCGTGGTAAAGCGACTTCAGGAGATCCGGTGCGAGTTGCGAACCGCGCAGCATCGGGGCAGCGTTCGCCGGATGACACTCCGGCGCGACCATGGCGAGATCGGGATCGCAGATCGGTGACTCCATCGAGCCCTCGCCCTCCCACAGCATGCGCAGCGCCCAGTAGCGACTCGCGTACAGATCGAACGCAGTCTCCGGACTCTCCGCCTTCGCCTGCATTTCCGTCTTGCCTTCAACGCTCTTCAGATGCTCGTCGGCGGTCACGATGTCGGATCCGAACAAGAGACGTCCGCGGTAGCGCTGCACGAACGCAGTGAGATCGACAAGCGGATGCTTTGACAGTTCGCGCACGATCCACTTCGTGGCGCTGGTGTCGAGATGCAGATTCGGATGCCGATCGAGCAGCCCCGACAGGAACGCGAGATCTTCAGGCCAGCCGCCCATATGCGCGGCGATCCAGGTTCGATGGCGGAATCGATCGAGCAGAATTTCCAGCGGCTCGTAGTGCGAGCTCTTCGAGCCGTACTTCGATGCGTCCTTGTAGCGCGTGGAGAACCACGTGTCGGGATCGGCGATGTGCGTCATGAACGTCATGCCGAGCGAATCAGCGAGTTCCATCGCGCGCAGCCGGTCGGGACCGTTGATCGCGAAGAGGCGTGGATCGCCGGCATCGGTCGCGAGATCGATCGTGCGCGGGGCCTGCCAAAATTTGACGATGCGGGCGCCGAGCGCGTGGAACCGTTCGATGTTCTTGAGGAACCCGGCACCGTTGGCAAGCCGCCGATCGGTGCTTGCCCAGTCCGGGATCGCGATGAAACGGATGCGATCGCCGTACAGGTCCTGGATCGCCGGGACCTGTTCGATCAGCGTCATCGAGTAGACGCGGCCGATGCCGTACAGGTCCATTGCTTCCAGCATGACGCGCGCAGCCTCAGGGCCGTTCACGTGCGTGTGCGCGTCGATGATCGGATAGCCCAGCTCAGGCAGCAGTACCGCTTCCGCGCGGTAGTCGAGGCTGCACCGGTTGGAGGCGTTCACAAACGGTCCTGGGCGAGGCGACAGCAGCGGGACTCGGCGCGCCACCTCCGCCGCCACCTTTTCCGTCATCGTCTTGCCAGTTGCGACCGGGCGTACATCCATCGACATTCGCCGAGTGTAGGCGGACGCTCACGCTCGTCGCTTGGCGCCGTGAGTCGCGTCGTTAGTCGACCGCGGACCAGCGTGCCCGTTGGCATGCCCGTTGAGCGGTTGGATCGGACGGATCGTGCTCGCCTCCACCCGACCCGGCACTGCGGAACCGGGGGCACGCGCCGCGACAGGCACCTGCGCGTCGCTCATGGGCCGCAGCACGCCGCCGCTGTGCACCAGCCCGATGTACAGCTCGCAGTTCCCCTCGACATCCAGATGCCGCGACAGTTCGCAGTCGAGCCAGGCCAGGCTCTTGAGCGGAACAGGAACGCCGCCGGCCGTGGTCATCGTGGCGATGCCCAGAAACGGGTCGAAGACCTCGTGGCGGGTGTACGGGTCGGCCCGCTCGCCCTCGAACATTCGGCGGAGCACGCGGTCGTCATTGTCGAGCTGACACAGCGCGAAGCGCCGACTGTCGCGAATCACCGGACTGAGCGGCTGCCCCTTTTCAATCGCCACGACCACGAGCATCGGCGTCGACGAAACCTGCTGGACCCAGTGCACCACGACGCCGGCGCGGATCTCGCCGAATGCCGAGGTCAGGATGAAGCTGCTGTGGGGGATCAGCGCGAGCGCTGCGAGCCGTGGATCAATGGGAGGCGCGACCGCCTCCGTCGCTGGGGGCGCGGTGTCTGGTGACGTTGCAGGCTTGCCAGGCTTCTTGGTGCTCATATCCGCACGGACTCCCCACATTTCCACAGCGGCGAGAGCGGCCTGTGGATAATTCGCTAACTCTTGAATTTGCCACGCTTAATGGGTCTTGCCAAGCGGGGTCTCGAAGGTTCTTCGAGAGCACATGAAAACTTTTTGGGGAGAAGTGTTGAAAGGTGGGGCAGAGTGGGTTACTTTTCCACTTGTCAGAACTGAGGTGTCGTGTGTTCTTCCTCGGTGAGTATGAGCATTCCCTCGATCCGAAGCAACGCCTCGCAATTCCCGCGGAACTCCGCGATGTTTTGCGGCCGGAGCTTCACGGCGAAGCGCTCATCGCAGCCCCGGGTTCGAACGGCAGCCTTTGGCTCTGGCCCGAGAAGACGTTCCAGGAGCTTTCGACGGCCCTGGGCGGATCGCTTCTCGGTGACGAAGACATGCAGCAGTTTGAACGGCTGATCTTTTCGCAGGCCGCTCGACTGCCGATCGACGGTGCAGGCCGGGTACGGATTCCAGACCGGCTGCTTCAGGCGTTTGGACTCTCCGGGAGTGTGATGATTTTGGGTGTTCGGGATCACCTGGAGCTCTGTGATCCGACGGCATGGAAGGCTGAGCAGCAGGCGCTGCAGCCCTCTCAAGCCGATGTGTGGCGACGAGCGAGGCAAGCTCTCGCCGATCGCCGCCGCACGGACGCGGCGGCGAAGTAGCGCGAGGAAGTCAGTAGAACGGCACCGATCGAACGACACGCTGCGGACGGATCCCGACCGATCTCTCCGCAATTCGCCAGGACATTCGCCCGTCGGCCGTCGCCAAGGATCGGTGACGGCTTCCGGGCAGGGAAGCACCCATTGCCGTTCTCCACACGGGCGAACGGTTTCTGGGTGCGGATGAGCGGAACAAGCGCCCGCCAAGGACGGCGGACAGGAGTTCCCTGCGACGGAGTGAGCGACCGCCGCACATCCGACTTCACGACGCTTCTTCCTCTTCGAAGTTTTCGAGGTCGAAGCGCCGTGGGGCCTTTTCCCGGCTGTGCGACCGAGCCCGCTACGGATAGGCGGCACGGCTCGGGCGGCGAAGCGACAGGCATGGATAGCCAATCGATTCGCCGCGACAGAAGCAACGCCCCGGTCTTGCAACCCAAGACCGGGGCCTTTTCATGCGCGGCAATTCGACTCGTTCGCTTCAAACGAAAAACGATCCCCCCGCTGAGGGGAGGACCGTCTGGTGATCAAGTGCCCGTTGCAAGTGCCCGTTGCAAGTGCCCGTTGCAGGTGCCTGTTGAAACGGGCCGCTCGGTGCCCGTCGCCCGTCAGGTTGCTTCGCCCGTCGCCGGTCGAATCGATCCGATGATCTGGGCCTGCGCTGCCTCGGCGGACAGAATCTGCTCCGCAACTTCGCGCCGATGCACCGGGACCTCGCGCGGGAATTCAAATGCGATCCGGACGCGGTCCCCTTTGATAGTGGCGATGCGAACGATACCGATCGGCGCCGCGGGGTCGCCGATGATGACCTCTTCGCCTTCTTTGCGTGTGATGACCAGCATCGCCAGGACCTCCTGCCTGTTCTCCCCGCGTCTTTGCGAGGGTCGCCTGCTCGGCGGCGACAGGTCGCAGAGCGGCGACCCATCATCGACCAGCACGACTGTCCTCCGCGATTGGCCACTGGTGTTTGCCCATCGGGCGGTGACCGCAGCCTGCGAGTACAGTCGTCGAGGCAGAGCGTAGCCGAGGGTTGCGGCTGGTGGAAGGGAATTCTCGTAGACGCGCTCTGGGCTGCCAGGTCCCAGCTGCCAGGTCCCAGCTGCCAGGTCCCAGCTGCCAGGTCCCCCGGCGGTAGTGGCCGGGCGCCGGCCGTCACGGGATCGCGATGACGCTCGTGACCTCGGCCACATGGTCGCGCAGGTTCCGCTCAATCCCCGTCTGCAGCGTGATCGAACTTGATGGACACCCGACGCATGCCCCGTGAAACCGGACCCGCACCAGCCCGTCGGGCGAGACATCGACCAGCTCAACGTCGCCCCCGTCATCCTGCACGGCCGGGCGGATCAGATCCAAGATGGTTCGGACGCGCTCGATTAGTTCCGGGTTGGCTTCCGGGCTGGCTTCGGGGCTGGCCGGACAGCCGCCGCCCCTGACGGTCGCGGTCAACACGGTTTCGGTGCCGGTCGAAGCAAGTGGGGGCGAAGCAATTGGCAGGCTGTGTCGAGTGCGATTCGGCATTTCCTTTGATAATACGGGACCGCCCCGTCAGACCAACACGCAATGTTCGACGAGATCCCTATCCGCCTCCTCTGATTGTTCAGTGGTCCCCGATGCAGAAGCCCTTCCGTACCGTGCCGCTTGGCGTGCTTTCCACCTTCGTGCTCGCGTACGCGCTCATGCATCTGTCCAGCTGCTCGACGCCGACGATCGATAATCCGATCGCGGTCCTGGGTGAGCCGGGTCGGCCAGGCCGCGACTATCTCGCAGCCATGGCCGCGGGCGATCGGCTTGGACAGGACCCGAAGTATCGCCAGGCACTGCGCCGCATCGTTGTCTCGCCCAACTACGTCATCGACGCTCGCCGGGCGGCATACGCGCGGCTGCGCGAAATTGATCCGCAGGGGCTGAGCGACTCACTTCAATTGCATCTCCCAAAGATGGAGGCGCTCGAATGGCGGCGCGAGCTTTGCGAGCGCATCGCCGCGGATCACTGGATCGAGATGACACCGACGCTCATCCGCGCCTGGGCGACACCGCTCGGTGCATGGGCGACACTCGGAAAGGAGCGGCCGGAACGGCTCGCCCTCGCCACGCTCCACGGGGAGGACCGCATCGTCGACACACTGCTCGAAGCGATGCGGACCGCGAACCCTATCACGCAGTCCAACCTGCGGGCACGCTGCTGGGAACTTCTGTTGCTTGAAGGACAGGAAGACCGGCTGCGTGCGATCCTCGCCGATGAGTCAGCGCTGGGAAAGGACGCCATGCTGCTCGATCTCCGCGCGGGCGTGGTGGATCTTGGCGTTCTGCCGAGGAACCGCGAAGAGATTCTCTGGCTGCGCTCGCTGCGGACTCCGAAGAACGAGGCGTTCTGGAGCGCAGCGAAGGCGGCAATCGCGCAGATTCCGGCGGAGCGCCGCGCCGCCGTCGAGCTGCGCGACGTGCCTGTCGCCGCGGCCGCGGCCCGCCATCAGCCCGCGGTGTTCACGATGAGCGACGAGGCGATTGAGGAGCAGATCACGGTTGCGACGGGCGGCACAGGGCGGCCGATCTACAGCCCGGACTTCGAGGGCTTCAATCGCGGACTGGATGGCATGTTCAGCGAGCGGCTCGCAGTCGTTTCCAAAAAGCTGACTTGGGGTGATCGCGCCGCGATGCTGCTGCTGACCGAGGCGCTGCGCGTTCCGGAAGTGCGGGCGCACCTCTTCGCTGTCGCGGACCGCGACCTTGCTGATACGTCGACGGAGTACGGCGGTGTGCTGCAACTCGACGCGCGCGGGCGATTCGATCTGGTGGAATACCCAAGCCGTTCGCGCGCCAATGACAAACGATATGAATCGCCGCAGGCGCTGATGGACGCGCTGTATACGAGTCTCTTTCACGTGCACTTTCACGCGCAGGAGTACGACAACCGCCGCTATGCCGGCCCGCACATGGGCGACTTTCAGTTTGCGGACGGGACGCGCGCGAACTGCGTGGTGCTGACGTTTGTCAATGCCGATCACCTGAACGTCGACTTCTATCGTTACGACCGCGTGGTCGTCGACCTGGGGACGATCGAACGCCAATGACGTCGCACAGGTTCCAGAAACGTCGGAGCAGCAACCGCGCGTGCAACTGATCGTGCTCATTCTGGTGGCAGTGGTTCTGCTCGAGGATCGCTCGCCGAGCGCCGCCGCCGTCTGGCCGTGGGCTTCACTGTGCGCCGCAGCGCTGCCGATGGCGGTGCCGCTCGGACTCCAGGCGATTCTCACCCGCCGCGCGCTGCGGATGCTCGACGACCGCGACGCCCGCGGCGTGATCACCTTCGATCGTGCCGAGATGTTCGCGCGATTCGTTCCATGGTTTGCGCTCGCCGCTCTCGCCGTCGCAGTCTTCGGCTTCGGCTGGCTTGAAACTGTGCGCCGCATAATCGGCGACCTGCCTGCGATCGACGAGATGGTGGCACTCACCCCCGCATTCGCCGCGATGGCCATCTCATGGTCCTTGCAGGCGCCGATGGAGCGGCGCGTGCGCGAAGCGTCGCTCATTCGCCGTCTCGATGAAGGGCTGCCGGTCGCGCCGTGGCCCGCAGCGTGGAAGTTCGTCGTCGCGCGCGTGCGCACCAACATTCTGCTCATTCTGGTGCCGGTCATGATCGTGCTCGCAGTCTCCGAACTGCTCGAGCCGCTCATGCGCAGCGCCTGGCCGGCGTGGTGGAACGCGGGCGGCCGCGAGCTGACGACGCTCGCGATCGGGGCGACGGTGTATGTCGTCAGCCCCTGGATCGCGCGGCTGGTGCTTGACGTGCGGCCGCTTGCATCCGGAACCCTCCGCGACGACCTGCTGGCGGTGTGCGCGGGATGCGGCGTGCGTGTCCGCGATGTGCTCCTGTGGCGGACCGAGTACGGCATGGTGAACGGCGCAGTCATGGGTCTGATCGCGCCGCTGCGTTTTGTCATGCTCACCGACGGTCTGCTCGAACTTCTGCCGCGCGAAGAGCTCCGCGCGGTGATGGCTCACGAAATCGGCCACGTCCGCCGCCGGCATCTACCGTGGATGCTCGGCGTCCTGCTCGTGCTGCTCGCTGTGTCGTCGATCGCGATGGAACTGCCCCTGCGCGCGGTGTACGAGCGGCTCGTCGACTCGTCGCTGGACGCCGCGACGTTCCAGACGGCGGTGGACTGGCTCGATCGGAGCGCCGCCATCGGCGCCGGTGCCGTCGCCCTCATCGCGTTCGGCTGGGTGTCGCGACGATTCGAACGGCAGGCGGACGCGTTCGCCGTGCAGTACCTCTCCCGCGAGGCCGGAGGCAGCGACATCACGCCCGGAGCGGTCATGGCGATGACCGCGGCATTGGCGAATGTCGCCCGCCACGCAGGCGTGCCGTCCGGGCAGTTTTCGTGGCGGCACGGCTCGATCCGCTGGCGGCAGCAGTATCTTGCGGCTCTGGTCGGCCAGCGCATCGATCGCCTCGGGATCGATCGGTTGATCGCCTCGCTCAAGCTCACGGCCGCGTGCAGCCTCGTCGTGCTCGGAGCGCTGCTCGCGTGGGAGCTGGCGCACGCGGACGAGGCCGAGGCGCGCGTGGCTGCATCAACCGCACACGCGCGCACGGTACGATAAGACGATGCGCTTCGTAAAGATGCATGGCATTGGCAACGACTACGTGTACATCAACGCGTTCGAGGAGCGGGTCGCTGATCCCGCAGCGCTCGCGCGGAAGGTCGCTGATCGGCACACCGGCGTCGGCAGCGACGGACTGATTCTCGTCGCGCCTCCATCGTCGGGCGTCTCGGCCGACGTGCGGATGCGCATGTTCAATGCCGACGGCAGTGAAAGCGAGATGTGCGGCAACGGCATCCGCTGTGTCGCGAAGTTCGCGGTGGACCGCGGCATCGCCCGTGAGAATCCGATCCGCGTGCAGACCGGCCGCGGAGTCCTCGCCATTCGATGGACTCTTGGCGAGGACGGCACGGTGGCGCACGCGGCTGTCGAGATGGGCGAACCGATCCTTGCTGCGGGCCAGATTCCGGTGCGAATTCCGGGCGTTCACGCCGATGACCGCGTGATCGCGCACGCGATTCCGCGCGAACTGCTCATGAGTGTCGGCCCTGCAGGATGGCTCGACGCCGCGGGCTGCGAGACTGCAATGACGTGCGTGTCGATGGGCAATCCGCATGCGGTGATCTTCTGCCGCGATGTCGCGCGCGTCCCGCTCGCGCTCGTCGGCACGGTGCTAGAGCGCGCGGCGTTCTTCCCCAACCGCATCAATGTGCATTTCGTGCAGGTCGTCGCGCCCGACGAAGTCATCATGCGCACGTGGGAGCGCGGCAGCGGCGTCACACGCGCGTGCGGAACCGGCGCGAGCGCCGTGTGCGTCGCCGGCGTCCTGGCCGGCAAGACGGCACCAAGCATTCACGCGCACCTGCCGGGCGGTGATCTTCATCTGCAATGGGACGGAGACGGACGGCAGGTGATCATGACCGGACCGGCAACCGAAGTGTTCGAAGGCGTGTTCGCGCCGTCCTTTCTCGCGGCGCCCGCCGACATCGAGGCCGTTCGCGGATGACGACTCCAGCAGTGAACCGCGCGGCCGGTCTCGACACCGCGGAGCAGATGCTCTGCCGCGACATCGCGGCGCGCGGGGAGGCGCTGTACGCAGACCTCGAGCGCTACGTCGCGATCCCGACGGGCGCCGCGTTCACGCCCGGCCTCGACGAACTGCGCGGGATGCTGGCGGAGCGGCTCCAGGAACTCGGCGCGGTCATCACCGAACATGCGGGCGACGAGCGGCCTGTCTGGCTCACGCTTCCGTCCGAGCGCGGCATCGCGTCGCCCAAAGCACCGCTGGCTTCCGCTCCGCCGACGATCATCGCGTCGCGCTGCGGACTTACACCTCATGCATCCGGACCGCGCGTGCTGCTCGCGGGCCACATCGACACCGTGCACGATCCGGTCGGCACGTTTCAGCGTCTCACGCGCGAATCCGACACGATCGCGCGCGGTCCCGGTGCCGCCGACATGAAGGGAGGCATCACGCTCGCGCTGCACGCGCTCGAGGCGCTGATGCAGCGCGCCGACGTGTCGAACTCGCTGCGCTGGTCATTCCTCTTGAACAGCGACGAGGAGACCGGTTCGTTTCACTCCGCTCGCCACATTGAAGATGCGGGGCGCCTGCACGATGTGGGCATCGCGCTCGAACCGGCGAGCGACAACGGCGGGCTCGTCGTGGCGCGCATGGGCTCCGGTCATTTCCGCATCGACTGCACCGGCCGCACGGCGCATGCGGGGCGCGATTTCATCAAAGGCGTTTCAGCGGTCAACGCGCTCGCCCAGGCGATTCTCGATGCTGCCGCCGCGTCGGCGCCTGATGCGGGGCGCATCGTGAACATCGGTCCACTGGAAGGCGGTCTCGTGTCGAACGCGGTGCCCGACCATGCGAGCGCGTGGGGCAACGTGCGCTTCGCCGATCCCAAGGCGCAGGTCGAACTCGCGCGGCGACTGGATTCGCTCAACACCACCGGCGACACGCTGCCCGGCGTGATGCTGCGGCGCACCTTCGCGCGTGCGGCCAAGCCGATGACGCCCGAGGTCGAACGCTTCGCCATGGCCGTTCGCGATGTCGCGACGGATCTCGGTCAGCCGCTGCCGTTCACCACCACCGGCGGCGTCTGCGACGGAAACGTCCTGCAGTCGGTCGGGCTGCTCACGCTCGACACGCTCGGCATTCGCGGGGGAAACCTTCACCGCACCGACGAGTTCATCGAGATTCCGAGCCTCGTCGAGCGCTGCCAGCTGCTGGCGATCGTGCTGTACCGGATCGGAACCGGGCGGATCACGATCCTGTGACCATGCGGACGAGGAGAAATGGTGGGGTCCCCCGAGGCGCCCGCGGCCGACGCCATCGATGTTTTTTGCGAAGTCGCGTCCGGCGCGCCCTCCCGGTATCGTCCACGGGACGAAGGGTTGGCTCGGATTCACGTCGGTCCACCGTCCCATCGCTCCTATTGGATTGCATTGCATTGAATTGCATTGAACTGAACTGACCTGACCTGAACTGAACTGAACTGAACTTGCAAGGTCCGCCCATGCCAGCCACCGCGACCGACTCGCCCACCCAAGCGTCGCTCTTCTCGTCGAGTGTCGCCGTGCAGGCGGCGATCCACACCATCCTCCGGGAAGTGCGGGAGCGGCAGAGCGAAATCACGGGCGCCCGCCCGGCCTCCGCCGAGCACAAAGTCACGCTCGACGCCTGGTTGAAGCGGAGTGCCGAGGTGAAGGGGCGTCCCGCGCTGTTCCCCTACGTGGGCAGCGGATTGGGTCACGGTCCGCTGGTCGAACTCGTTGACGGGAGCGTCAAGTGGGACCTCATCAGCGGAATCGGCGTCCACATGTTCGGCCACAGTGACCCCGAGATAATGGAAGCGAATATCCGCTCCGCACTCACCGACACGGTGATGCAGGGCAACCTCCAGTTCAACGCCGACTCGATCGAGTTCGCCGAGTTCCTCGTCGCCGAGGCGATGCGGAGTTCAAAGCTCAAGTACTGCTTCGTCACGAACTCGGGCTGCATGGCGAACGAGCAGGCGCTCAAGATCTGTCAGCAGAAGACCGGCGCCGCACCGCGCATCATTGCGTTTCAAGATTGCTTCATGGGCCGGTCGACGACGATGGCGCAGATCGGTGACGGTCCGGCGTATCGGGTCGGCGTGCCGCTCAATGTGCAGGTCGACTACCTGCCGTTCTACGACGCGGATGCAGGGCAGAGCTCGATCGATGCGGCCGTGCGCCAGTTGCAGCAGTGCATTCACCGATACCCCCGACAGCACTCGTGCTTCGTCATGGAACTGGTGCAGGGCGAAGGCGGCTTCAACGTCGCCCCGCGCGAGTTTTTCCTTCCGCTCATGGAGCTCTGCCGCTCCAACGGCATCCCGGTGTGGGATGACGAGGTGCAGACGTTTGGCCGCACGAAGACCATGTACTGCTTCGAGCAGCTTGCACTTGGCGGGCACATCGATGTCGTCACGCTTGGCAAGATGAGTCAGGCATGCGCTGTGCTCTACACGCACGACATGAATCCCAAGCCGGGACTGCTGAGCGGCACGTTCCAGGCGAGCAGTTCGGCGATCGGCGTCGGCCTTGCCGGATTGAAGAAGCTGCAGAGCGGCGGTTACTACGGTGCAGACGGCCGCATCGCACGGCTTCAGAAAGCGTGGCGCGAGCACGCCGGCGCGTTCGTCAAGAAGCACCCCGAGTGGTTCCTGCCCGTGCGCAACGCCAACGGCGGGCCGATGAAGGATCTCGTCGCGGGCACGGGCGGCATGATGCGCATGACACCGTTCGGCGGTGACAAGGACCGCATCATGGCGCTGCTGCATCGCCTCTTCGCAGACGGCATCATCGCGTTCTACTGCGGCCACCAGCCGTATCACCTGCGGTTCCTGCCGCCGATCGGCGTCATGAAGCCCGAGCACTTCGGACCGGTCTTCGAGATCATGGAATCGTCCTTCGCGGCTGTGTCGCAGCCCGCCAAATGATCGGTGGGGATTTCTTCCATGTTCATCATCAGACCGGCGCAGCCCAAGGATCTTCCGACGCTCCTGAAGCTCGCGCGGATGGTTCACTTCATCAATCTGCCGGCTGACAACGATCTGCTCACGTCGAAGGTGCGCAAGAGTCTCAGTTCGTTCGCGAGCAAGGCGAAGTCCGAGCGCGAGCGGCAGTTCATGTTCGTGCTCGAGGACACGGAGACGGAAAACGTCGTCGGCACGTCGGCGGTCATTTCGTGTATCTCGTGGCCCGGCTTTCCACACGTCTTTCTGAAGCGCGGACGGCGCGAGTTCGTGAGCAAGGATCTCGCGACAGGACAGGTGCACACGACGCTGCAGTTCGGCACCGACGAAAGCGGTCCGAGCGAAATGGGCGGGCTGATCCTCGCGCCCGGATATCGCGGCCACAAGGAGAAGCTCGGCGCTCTGCTGTCGACTGTGCGCTTTCACTTCATCGGTCTGCATCGCGCATGGTTTGCGAAGCGCGTGATCGCTGAAATGATGGGCGCGGTCACACCCGATTCGCACACACTCCTGTGGGAGTATCTCGGCCGCCGATTCATCAACCTGAGCTACAAGGAGGCGGATCTCTTTTCCGCCCGCTCGAAAGAGTTCATGGTGAGCCTCTTTCCGCGCGAAGAGATCTTCGCGTCGCTGCTCCCGCCTGAAGCGCGCAATCTGATCGGACGTGTGGGCGAGGAGACGGAGCCGGCGCTCGCGCTGCTGCAGAAGCAAGGGTTTCGCGACACAGGCCACGTCGATCCGTTCGACGGCGGACCGTACGTCGAAGCGGACCGCGACAGCATCCCGCTCGTGCAGGCGACATCGCTGAAGACGCTTGGCGGCGCCACGACGAAGCCCACCGGCATGGCCATCGTCTCATTCGAACCGAAGGACGACTTCCGCGCGCTGCGGGCGCCGTATGCGCTCGATGGCGACACGGTGCTGCTTGCAGCGGAAGCGATTGAGGCGCTCGGCGCCAAGGTCGGCGGCAAGATCGGGTTCACCCAGCCCGCCGGTGTTCCGCCAGCAGACGCGGTGACGAAGAAGCCATCGCGCAAGAAGGCCCGCACCTCATGACCGCGCAGCGCGGCCAGCTGCAGCATGGCCCGAGTGACTACATCGACGGCGCCTTTCGCTCGATCGCCGGCGACGCCATCATGGTGCGCGATCCGAGCGACGGCTGCATGGTGGTGTGGTCGAGCGCGTCGCACGTGGCACATGTCGGCGAAGCAGTCGCGGCCGCTCGCGCAGCGCTGCCTGCGTGGTCTGCGCGGCCGCTGACTGAGCGCGTGGAGATTCTGCAGCGTTATGCCGCCGCCACGACGAAGCACGTCGACCGCATCGCCGACCGCATTACGCTCGAGATGGGCAAGGTGCGGAGCGAGTCGCTGCTGGAAGCAAAGCTCCTTGCAGAAAAGCTGGCCATCACGCTCGACGACATCTCGATGGGGCGCGTGCGCGGCTACGACGTGCCGGTGAACACAAGCCGCACCGGCCGCTGCCGCTTCAAGCCGCACGGCGTCATGGCCGTGATCGGTCCGTACAACTTTCCGGCGCATCTGCCGAACGGCCACTTTCTCCCTGCGCTGCTGCTGGGCAACACGGTCGTGTTCAAGCCGAGCGACAAGACGCCGGGAGTCGCGCAGCTCATGGCCGAGTGCGTGCACGAAGCGGGCATTCCCGCGGGCGTCTTCAATGTCGTGCATGGCGCCGCCGATGTCGCACAGGCGCTCGTGCGGCATGAGGACATCGACGGCATCCTGTTCACGGGCAGCTGGCCGGTCGGCCGGGCGATTCTCGCGGCCAATCTCGATCGACCGGGCCGCATCGTGGCGCTGGAACTCGGCGGCAGCAACCCCGCGGTGGTCATGCGCAGCGCGCATCTCCGCCAGGCGGTGATCGAGTGTGCGCGATCAGCCTTCGCGACGACCGGACAGCGCTGCACGTGCACGCGGCGAATCATTCTCGACCGCGCGATTGCCGACCAGTTTCTGTCGGCGTTCTGCAAGGTGGCGAGCACGCTGCTCGTCGGACCCGGGTTCTCGACTGATCCGGTGTTCATGGGACCGATCGTGAACGAGGCGTCCGCGCAGGCAGTGCTCGCCGAGCAGACGTTCGTTGCTGCGCAGGGCGGTCGGGTGCTCGTCGCCGCGACCCGCATGGACCGTCCCGGATACTTCGTGACCCCGTCGGTGATCGAAGTCGATCGATTCGAGCGATCGACCGATCGCGAAGTGTTCGGTCCGTTCGTGCGTGTCGTCATTGTCGACGACATCGAACAGGCGATCGAGCAGGCGAACGCGAGCGATTACGGACTCGCGGCGTCCATCTTCACGAACGACGCGGCCGAGTTTGAGCACTTCTTCGAGCGCTGCCGCTCCGGCTGCATCAATCACAACAACGGCACGGCCGGCGCCAGTTCCAAGCTGCCGTTCGGCGGTCTCGGCCACTCAGGGAACCATCGGCCTGCTGGTGCTTTCAGCGTCGACTACTGCGCCTATCCGGTCGCGTCAATGGTGGAGTCGTCCGAAGCGGCGCCGCTGCCGGCAGGCATGCGGATCGATGATGCGTGGCTCCGCTCATGACCGGTCGAGCGGACGATGCACTGGATATTTCCGTCATCGTTCCCGCATGGAACGAAGAGCACGAACTGCCTGCGACGCTCGAGCGCCTGCGCGAGGCGCTCGCTGCGCTCGGACGCAGTCATGAGCTGATTGTGGTCGACGATGCCTCGACGGATCGCACAGCCGAGCTAGCGCAGCGCTTCGGCGCGCACGTCGAACACGTCCAGAAGCGGCAGATCGCCGCAGTCCGCAACGCGGGTGCGAGAGTCGCGCGCGGGAGGTATCTCGTCTTCGTCGACGCCGACACGCGCGTCGCCGATGCAACGCTCGCCGCCGCAGTGCGCGAACTCGATGCCGGCGCGGTCGGCGGCGGGGCGCTCGTCCTGCTGGAAGGCCCGATGCCGTGGATCATCAAACCATCGTTCATGATTTTCACGATGGTGTGGCGTCACCTCGGCTACGCGGCGGGATGTTTCGTCTGGTGCCGAAAATCCGACTTCGACGCAGTTGGCGGTTTCGACGAAAGCTTCTACGCGAGCGAAGAAGTCTGGCTGAGCAAAGCGCTGATGGGGCGCGGGCGGTTCGGCCTCGTCGAGCCGGCGGTCGTCTCCAGCGGCCGCAAGCTGCGCATGCACAAGCCGTTCGCGCTGCTGTTCTACTCGCTCAAACTGCTGCTGCGCGGACCGGAAGCCTGGAAGCGGCGCGAGGGGCTGGAGCTGTGGTACGACGGTCAGCGGGAAGGGAAGTAGGGGCGATGCGAGCGTCGAGCGCGGGGTTCAGTTCTCACGCTGCAGCGCGGATCGGATCAATCCAGTCGGACGCCCCGGCATGGCGCGCGAGCAGCGCCTCGTACGCGGCGAGATTCACGCGCTGGAATGCGTTGACCACGCGCGGATCGAACTGCGAGCCGGCGCCCTTGCGGATCTCTTCGAGGACGCGTTCGCGCGGCAGCGCTGAGCGATAGGAGCGTGTCGAGGACATCGCGTCGAATGCATCGGCAAGGCCGATGATGCGGGCCATCAGCGGAATGGCTTCGCCCGCGAGTTTGTGCGGATATCCCTTGCCGTCCCACCGTTCATGGTGATGCAGCACGCCGGGCAGGAGGTCCGTGAAGCCGAGGACACCCTGCAGGATGCAGTGGCCGATCGTGGGATGGCGCTGGATCGCGGCGAACTCCTCTTCGGTGAGCCGTCCCGGCTTGCAGAGGATTGCTTCGGGAACGCCGATCTTGCCGACGTCATGCACGAGTCCGGACAGCCGGACGCGTTCGACCTCGCGTTCGCCCATGCCCATCGACTCGGCGATCATCGCGGCGATGGCGGCGACACGCTCCGAGTGACCGCATGTGTAACGGTCCTTCGCGTCGATGGCTGCGACGAGCGCGTGCAGCGTTCCCAGCATCATTTCGCGCTGCTCGTCGAGACGGGCGATGTTCTCATGAAACGTGCCAAGGAAGTCGGCCGCCGCGTCGAGGAACTGGATCTCGGGACTCGCGACTTCGGGATCGCTGCCATGCTTGCCGCCGGCCAGCAGCACGCCGATCACCGTGTCGTCATGGGTGATGGGTTCAACGACCACTTCGGAGCCGAGGGATTCCGCGAACACATCGCGCGCAGGATCGAGCACCTTCGTCCAGCTGTCACCCTTGACTGTGGCGACGCGCGAGAATGCGAGCTCAGCCAGCGCTTCTGGCGGCACGGGCGTCTTGCCCACCAGCACGAGCTTTCCGCGCAGGGATCCGACGACGCGCGAACTCGCAGAGAACTGCACTGCAAGCCAGTCGAACGGCAGCGTTGACTGTATGTCGGCGCACACCGATTGGATGAGTGATTCGGCATTGTCGCTGGTGGCGAGCATGCGCATGGCGCGGAAGAGCGAGTAGGTCTCTTCGTATGCCTGTGACAGCTTTTCGCAAAAGTCGGCAACGACCAGTTCGTGCTCCTGATCGCCGGCGATCTTCTCAAGCGACCAGCGGAGCGCGGTCGTGATCAGCTCCGCTTCGCGCTCATCACAATGATGAACCGTGCGGCGTTCGAGCCCTTGCCAGTGAATCGAGAACTGTCGCGGGACCGCGCCTGCGCTGTCGGTTGCACATCGAGTGTGCACTCCGTCCGCTCCGTCGGTCGATATGCAGTCATTCCACGTCAGGCCAAGCTCTGCACCGCGCTCGCACACTTCGTTGAGCAGGGTCAACGCAGCGGATGCCGCGGAAGAGTCGGATGTTTCCTGGTATGTGCCTTGCATGGCTCGCGTGTTTCCAGAAGCGGTCGTATGGGAGGCTGTCGCGATTCGTGGCCGTCGACGTCAAGCAGCCTGAGCATTCGGGGACGCGGCGCCGTCTCCCGTTGTGAAATCCCAATAGTCCTGCGCAATGGCGAGAATCTGCCGCATGCTGAACGGCTTCAGCATCACGTGCTGCACGTTCGTGTTGGTGAGGTCGTGCGTCGAGATTCGGTGACCGCGCGCAGAAAGCAGAATGAGCGGAATGTGACCCGTCGCGGGATTGCTGAAGAGCTGACGTGCCATGCACAATCCGTCCATCCGGGGCATCTGAAGATCGGTGATCACCAGCTGCGGTTGATGAGCGGTTGCTTCGCGAACAGCGTCTTCACCGTTCGCCACGGGCACGACGGTCCATCCGACCTGCTGCAGCTTGCGGGCGATGACGAGGCGGATCGCGGGCTCATCGTCGGCGATGACGATGACCGGCGCGGCGCGCGGCGGCGAGCCGGAAGCAATGTCCATGCGGCTCGGATTGAACGTGTTCGCCATCAGATTGCACTCAATGCTTTCGCGACCTTCGCGGACGACGTCTTCGACAACGGTCGAGACTCCGCAGTGTCATCGACCACGGGCGGACCGCGCTCGAACGCAATGTCGCAACGGGACGAGAACGCGGGGACGGCTGTCGACCGATAAAGGCACATGCACCGAAAGTTTCCGCAGTTCGCCTCAATCCGCAGGCACCCGAAGCCGATGCACCTCGCATGTCGCTCGCCAGTCATCGCGCACGCCGACTCGGCACATCACTCTTCGAAGTGCTGATGACGCTGGCCATCGTCGCGTTGCTGGCAGGGATAGCGGTGCCGCGATTCGGACGACTGTCCGATCGGGCATGCGTCGACGCCGCGGCGCGGCGGCTGATGCACGAACTGGGTTCGATTCGCGACCGCGCCGTCATGACGGGAAAGCCGGCGACGGTCGTGTTCGAACTGAACGGCGGAACCGTGGAAGTCAAGGGTCTTGCAGGCGCGGGCACCAGCTGGTCATCCGGCACGTTCGATCTGGAGGCAAGCCCGTACCGGGTCACGTTCAAGGAAGTCGGCTTTGACGACGAAACCGTCATGTTTGACGGATACGGCCTCGCAAACGACACGGGCAAGCTGGTCCTGAAGCGCGGTGATCATGAACGGGCGATTCTGCTCGAACGTTCGGGAGTCGCGCGATGGAACTGAGCCTCCCGCGCCATCGCGGCACCACGCTCGTCGAAGTCGTCATTGCGGCCGGCTTGATGGTCACTTTGTCAGCGGCCGCACTGTCCGTCTTCATGCAGACCCAGCGCGCAATGGCACTGATCGAGCGTGGCGGCGGCGACCGCGATCTCAGCGAGGGACTGACGCTGATGCGCCGCGAGCTGTCTGAAGCAGTTGCCGTCACCGCGCAGACTGCGACCTCGCTGGCGATCGAGCTGCCTGACCGCGACGCGGATGGCAGCGCGGAATCGGCGACGTATGCCTGGGGAGGCGGCGGAGGCGATCCCCTGACGCGCACGGACGCTTCGGGCACAGCGACAATGGTTTCATCCGTTGACAGTCTGGAGTTCGGACTGGTCGAGCGGTCACACGCTTCGACGCCGACGATCCAGGCTGTGCCCACCGCGTTCATGCTGGGCGGAACGCCGGAGCCGACCGGTGCCACGGCCAAGGTCACTGTCATGGCCACAGGTGGCGTCGCACTCGTCACGCGCCCGGTGCTGCCGACATCAACAAAGCGATGGACGATCCTCGGTTTTCTCGTCCGCATGTCGCGCGGCAGCGATGGCGGCGGCACCACCACGGTGCAGCTCCGCACGGTGAGCGGCGGGCTTCCGACGGCCACGGTTCTCGCCACCGTCACACTTGCGACGGTCAGTCTCCCGGGCAGCATGTCCTGGGTGGTCGTGCCGTTTCCGGCAACGACCATGCCCGCGGGCGCTACGGAGGTCGCGGTCGTCTTCAGCAGCCCCAGTCTCCTTGGCGCCGCGCACGTCGAGCAAATTCATTCAATGGAGCTGCCGCCCAACGACTCGATCTACACGGGTCTTCTGGTGACATGGCTTCCCGCAAGCGGCAGCTTGAATTACCAGATGTTCGGCACGGTCACGCTGCCCACATCGAGTTCGTCGTCCACGCATCTGCCTGCGCTGACCGGAACGATTACCTCGGATGACGCCGATGCCACGAAACGCACCGAACTCTTCGTCCTACCAGCACTGCCGGTGAAACCATGATCAACGTCGGCACGAGGTCGACGCGCTTCGCAGGGCCACGGCCCGCCCGCGGCATGTCACTCGTGGAAGTGTCGATCGCGTTGCTCGTCACCGCGGTCGCGACGGCTGCCTGCATGCAAGCGGCGACCGCCGCCGCGAAGACCGCGCAGACAGCGGAAAACGTGCGGCAGGCGACCGCACTCACGGACACCATGATGAATTATCTCGTCATGCTGCCGTTCGCCGATCCGACAACACCGTCGGCTGCGCTGGGCGCCGACTCCGGCGAGAGCGCGACGAGTCCGCTCGCCTGGGACGACGTGGACGACGCGCACGGGTGGTCAGGACTGCCAATCGAACAGAGTGCTGCGTCCGGCTGGAGCATGCAAGTCACCGTGGGCTTTGTGACCATGGGTGATCCTCTCGTGGGCTCGGGCACCGATCAGGGGCTCAAGCGCATCACCATCACCACGCTGCGGTTCGGTCGGCCGCTGCTTACCCGCACCATGCTGGTCACCCGCGAATGACACATCATCGACGCCGTGCATCGCTCAGCTACCGTCACCGATGTCGCGGCACGGCGTATGTGCTTGCCGTCGGACTGTCGCTCTTGCTCGCGGCCGTTGCGACCGGCTCGCTCCTCGCATCGCAGGCACTGATGCACGCGGGTCGCGATCAGGAGGATGTGGCGAAGGCGCGGGTGCTCGCGCGGAGCGGGCTCGCGTGGGGGCTTGCTGCGCTCAATCGCCACGTTGCCTACGCGGGGGGCACCGTGCCGTCCACGGCCACGCTCAGCAGCGCCTCCGGGCGCGAGAGCCTGACCGCAACGATCGCGAACTCCGCTCCGGCGGTGGGCGTGAATGAATTCCAACCGGCCGTGATCGACTCCACGGCAACGGTGGGACTCGCGCAGCGCCGCATCGTCGGCCAGGCAATCGCGGTCACGAGGCCTTACAGCGCGTTTCAGAAAGCGCTCGCGGTCGGCAAGGTGCTGACGGTCACGAGCAGCGGGACGGTGTCGATCCCGAGCGGCGAGGGGATCGCAGCGCAACTGGACGTCGCGGGCGGAGGAACTGTCGCAGGGGACGTCGAGCAGTCCAACGCCGTCGGAAACACTGTGAAAAGCGCGGCGGACCACGCAGCGAAGCTGGTCGCCTTTCCCGAGGCCAGCGCGATCGACACGCTCATTGCAAGCGGCACCACGTACATCATTCCGACGGGAACGAGTGCGTTCGCGCTTTCGCGACTCCTCGCCTCGCCGCGCTCGAATCCAACGGGGACGCTGAACACATCGGGCATCTACGTCGTCAACTGCGCGGGCCGCAGAGTCTCCATTGCGAACTGCCGCGTTGCCGGAACGCTGATCCTGCTCGATCCGGGTGCCGGCTCATTCATCGGCAGCGGCATCGTGTTCGAACCTGCTGTGCACGGATATCCAACCCTGATTGTGCGCGGCAACATGACGTTCAGCACCACGAGCACGGTCTTGTCGGAGTCCTCCGGTACGAACGTCAATTTTGCGCCGCAGGGAACACCGTACCCGTTTGTCGGGGGCGGGTGGGATACCGACACGAGCGACACGTACACGCCGGGCATCGACGGCATGGTCTTCGTCACCGGCGACGCGGTCGTGAGCGGGAGGCTGCGGACGGCGACATTCGTTGTGTGCGGAAACCTCACGGTCAGCGGCACGCTCATTACGGAACCTGACCCGTGGTGCTTCGTTGCGCCAGCGCCGGGATTCACCTCCACCACCTGGCAACTCAAGTCGGGCAGCGTGTCGCAGCCGCTCCCTGCCCCCTGACGACACCGCACGTGCAACCGCTCCAATCCGGCGGACCCATCCCAAGCGGACCTCTCCAAGCAGGCAAGTGGACTGAATCAAAGGTGTCCGACCGCCGATAGCCGCTGAGTAGATTCTTCCTGTCGCGGAGACGCTGCGCTCTTCTGTTGCAGCGGTGCCGCGCCGGGGGGGTCCATCTTTCGGGGGAGTTGCTGCAGTGAACCCACGAGGACAAGGCCTGCGCTTCAGTTCGACGCCGTTACTTCGCTACGTCGCGCTCACCGCCGTCGTTGCAGGGTTCGGCGCTGGCGCCGCGACGTGGTGGATCGCCGACTCATCTGCCGCAGCTGCTCGTGATGCCGCCGTCGCCGGGATGAACGGCTACGTGATGACCGTCGCTGACGCTGCCGGATCGCTCCTCGCCGCAGAAGATCTGTCCGGCGCCCGTCGACTGATCGGATCGCTCGGACAGGACACCGACGCCGACGAATGCCGGCTCGAGCTGCCGGGCGGCACGGTGATTGCCGATCTGGTGCCGTCGCGCGTCACCGCCAAGGCTCTGCCGGATCCCTGGCCAGTCGATGCGCGAGGAGGCACCGGCCTTGTTGCTGCGCGCTCCGTGGACGAACACGGCGTTCTGACGATTCGCCAGCCGGTCGCCATTGACGGGCGGCGCTCGCTCACGCTCGTGCTTGCCACGACGCTCGAAGGTCCATTGCAGCAGGCGGACTCGCTGCTGAACGCGCTCTTTGTCAGCCTCGGCATCAGTGCCGCGGTCCTCTTGGTCGGTCTCACCACGCGTCGCGCCATGCGCGATGTCCTCGCTGTGGCGGAATCCGTAGCGTCCGCAGCTGCGGGTGAACTGCATACCGATGCGCTCAAGATCGATGACCGATTCGGACCGCTCGCTCCCGCGTGGAACTGTCTCCTGCCGCGGCTCGATTCT
This sequence comes from Phycisphaerae bacterium, assembly GCA_034439815.1. Classification (GTDB taxonomy): domain Bacteria; phylum Planctomycetota; class Phycisphaerae; order Phycisphaerales; family SM1A02; genus JAEUIT01. The sequence continues at coordinate 29,702 of JAWXBD010000173.1, read as the reverse complement.
GCAAGTCATGCTCCTGGTCACGAGGCGCCCGCCGGCGCTGTCTGCGTAAGCGACGGGGATGCGCTTGGCGTGTGCGATGCGCTCTGGCATGGCGTCATCGTGACGGATATCGCGCACCGCGTTCGATACATGAACGGTGCCGCCGCGCTGCTGCTCGGGAATCGCCGCGAAACGGCGCTCGGCCGTGCGATGGACGAGATTCTGCGCGACGGTGAACTGATTGCCGCAGTGAAACGCGCCGCCGGCGGCGAAGCCGGCGCGCGGGCCACGCTTGAAGTGCCGCTCGCCAATGCAGTCGGCGACATGCAGAGTGACTCCAACGCGGCCGCTGACGAGAGCATTCTGCGCTTCTCTATCCGAAGTATCGCCTCGTCGGCCGGCGGCGCGCTGCTCCTGCTTGAGGACGTGACGCAGCAGCGGCTCGCCGATCGATCGCGCGATGCGTTCGTCGCGCAGGCAACGCATGAACTGCGCACGCCGCTCACGAACGTGCGCCTCTATGTCGACGAGCTGATTGAAGACGAGGATCAAACCACCGAGTCGCGCTCGCGCTGTCTCGACGTGATCAATCAGGAAACCCGCCGGCTCGAGCGCATGGTCGGCGACATGCTGTCTATCTCCGAAATTGAAGCAGGCACGATTCGGCTGCATCCCGACGATGTGCGCATCGAGCCGATGCTCAAGGATCTCGAGCGTGATTTCAAGGCCCAGGCCGCGGAACGCAAGATCGGGCTCGAGTTCCGGTTGCCGCCGAAGTTCCCGCAGCTCACTGGGGATCGCGACAAGATCCAGATGACGCTGGCGAATCTGCTTGGCAATGCACTCAAGTACACGCCCGAGTCCGGCTCGGTCTCAATGACGGTGAAGACGAGTCCCGAAGACGTGCGGTTCGAGATCACGGACTCCGGAATCGGCATCCGCGACGACGAACAGGAACTGGTGTTCCGCAGCTTCTACCGCTCGAAAGATCAGCGCGTGGAAGGCATCGCGGGCACGGGCCTTGGTCTGCCCATCGCGCGGCAGATCGCGCGGCTGCACGGCGGGGACATCACTGTGCGTTCTGCAATCGACAAGGGCTCGACCTTCACGTTGACCGTGCCACTTCGCCAGAGCGCCAGCGCCGCTGCATAACCCGGAGAGGGCAAGAGGAAACCGATGCAGATCGCCGAAACTGTCACTGGAGCTGTGAGCGTGCTTGTCCCGCAAGGGCCGCTCAGCGGCGCGGACGCGAAGATGTTCCGCGATGCCGCGATCGAGGCAACGGTGCGCCGGCGCGGCCGCGTGATCATCGACGCCAGCGGCATTCCATTCGCTGACAGCGACGGACTCGAAGCGCTGCTTGATGTGGCCGATGCGCTCAGCGTGAGCGGACGGGCGCTCAAGATCTGTCAGCCCGCCGACACTGTGCGCGAAGCGCTCGTCGTCACCGGCATCGTCGGTCTCTTTGAGTTCTATCCCGACGTCAATGCCGCGGTCAGGAGCTTCCTGTGAGCGGAGGCGCTGCCAAGCTCAGGCTCGGCGAGGAGCTGGTGCGCTCCGGCGCCATCACTGCGGCCCAGCTCGATCAGGTGCTGCTGAGTCAGCGCACGACGGGACGCCGTCTCGGCGAGCTGCTCGTCGAGCAGGAACTCGTTGCGGTCGGCACGCTCTTGAAGACGCTGGCAACCTGCCTTGGCGTCGCTTCGGTGCATCTACGCCATGGGCTCATCGATCCGCCGTTGCTGATGCTGATCGGCGCCGAAGAAGCCGAGCGCCTTCGCGCGCTGCCGCTCTTTCGTGTGCGCGGCACGCTGACCGTGGCGATGGCGGAGCCGCAGTCACTCAGCACGATCGACCGGCTGCAGCAGCTGACGGGATGTCACATTCGTCCTGTCCTGGCGCTGCAGGCGAACATCCGCGAGTTCATTCGCAAGTATGCATCGGGACAGGTGAGTGTCGATGCGTTCCTGACCTCGCTTGCTGAATCCGACGTCGAGGTCATCGAACGCGAGGCGCAGGACGAAGGTCCGGTCACCGATCTCGACAAGATGATCGAGGGCAGCCCGATCGTCAACCTCGTCAACGTCGCGTTCCTGACGGCAGTACGCGATCGTGCCAGCGACATTCACATCGAGCCAGACAAGCGCGGCACGCGCATCCGCTATCGCATCGACGGTTCTATGCGCGAACTTATGCGTCCTCCTGCAGGACTGCACGCGGCGGTCATCTCGCGCGTCAAAGTGATCGGCCGCATGGACATCGCTGAGAAGCGTCTTCCCCAGGAAGGCCGCGTGCGCATCGTGGCCGAAGGGCGCGAGATCGACTTGCGCATCTCGAGCATGCCGACGCTGCTCGGCGAGAAAGTCGTGGTTCGTCTGCTCGACAAGGCGAATCTGCGCGTGCGACTGAGCGATCTTGGCATCGGACCGTCTGGCCTCGCCACGTTCGAGCGAGTGCTGAAGCAGCCGCACGGACTGGCGCTCGTGACCGGTCCGACCGGAAGCGGCAAGACCACGACGCTGTATTCGGCGCTCGATCTCGTTCGCAGTCCGGAAGTCAACATCGTGACGGTCGAAGATCCCGTCGAGTATCAGCTGGACCTCATCAACCAGATTCAAGTGCAGGAGGCCGTCGGCCTGACATTCGCCCGCGCGCTGCGCAGCATCCTGCGTCAGGATCCCGACATCATCATGGTCGGCGAGATCCGCGATCAGGAAACCGCGCGCGTTGCCGTGCAGGCGGCGCTCACCGGCCACCTGGTCATGGCGACGTTGCACACGAACGACGCTCCGAGCACGCCTGCGCGACTCGCGGACATGGGCATCGAGAGCTACTTGCTCGCGAGTGCCCTCACCGGCGTCGTCGCGCAGCGGTTGGCGCGGACGATCTGTGCCAACTGCATCACCAAGTACTTTCCGTCCGAGCAGGTGCTCACGGACGCTGGCTTGCTCGCAACCGCGGGGCAGCCGTTTCGCAAGGGCGCTGGTTGCCGGCAGTGTCACGACAGCGGATTCCGTGGGCGCATCGGCATCTACGAAGTGCTCGAAGTCACGACGCCGATGCAGCGCCTGGTGTACGCGGGCTCGCCGGCGCACGAGATCCGGGCGCTGGCGCGGCGCGAAGGCATGTCGACACTGCGCGACGAGGGCGTGCGCTTTGCACTCGAAGGCAAGACGAGCCTTGAAGAAGTGCTGCGCGTCACGCGCTACGACGAAGAGGACATCAGCGCTGTCGGAAACCTCCGCGTCGACATCCCGCGTGTGCGCAGCGTGCCGCTGCAGGCGAGCCGGGATGCGAATGACAGCACGAAGGATGCCGCATGAAGATCGCCTACGAGGGATTCACAGTCGAGGGACAGGCGACGAACGGCGTCATCACGGCGTCGGATCAAACCACCGCGCGGGCACAGCTGCGCGGCCAGGGCATCTTTGCAACGCGACTCACCACCGGGGGCGAGCGATCGGCGGCGCCCACGCGGCGTGTCTCCAAGGAGCGGCTGGCGGCGATGCTGCGCCAGCTCTCGATTCTCGTCACCACCGGCACACCGCTCGTCGAGGCGCTCGTGGCAATCGAACGGCAGGCGGATGATGCGAAGTGGCAGGCGACGATCGGCGAGCTGCGCCGTCGCGTCGAGGAAGGCGCCGCGCTCTCTGATGCGATGGGCGCCATGAACACCGTGTTCGATCCGATCTGCCGGACCATGGCAGCAGCGGGCGAGTCGGCGGGCATTCTCGATCGCATGCTCGGCGATCTCGCCGATCTCTATCGACGGCAAAGTCGCGTGCGCAAAGCGGTGGTCGGTGCCCTGACATACCCGGTCGTCGTCATCGTGGCGTCGCTCGGTGTGCTGCTTGGACTCGTCACCGTCGTACTTCCCAAGTTTCAAACCATGTTTGATGCCATTCAGGCGCCGGTGCCCGCAACCACAGCCTTTCTGATGCATATCGGCGAGACGATCCGGCAGCACTGGATGATCGCGGGTGTCGCGGCCATCAGCATTGTCGTTGGCGCTGTGCTGCTGATCCGTACCGCCTCGGTCCAGCAGGCCTTCGCGCATTGGGCGCTGCGTATGCCGATCGTCGGCGGCATCGTGCGTTCACTCTCGACAGCGCAGCTCGTGCGGTGTCTCGGCCTGCTGCTCGAATCACGCGTGAGTCTCCTGGACGCGCTCAAGCTGACCGGTGATTCCATGGGTCATCCCGCATACGTCGCGCTCTTGCGCCGAGCCGAAATGGCGATCTCTCACGGCGAACCGTTCGCGAGCGTGCTCGACGATGAACGATGCATTCCGCCAGCGGTGCGGCAGGCTGTCGCGAGCGGTGAGCGCTCGGGGCGCCTCGGCCTCGTGCTTTCACAGCTTGGCCGTTACCTCGACGAGGACAATGAAGTTGCCGTGAAGGGACTAGCGCGGGCTGTGGAGCCGCTGCTGCTCGCTGTACTCGGCATCATGATCGGCTTCGTCGCGATCAGCCTCTTTCTCCCGCTCTTTGACGTCGCGGCCTCGGCCGGAGGGGGAGGGGCGTCATGATGCACAGTCGCACCATTTATCCCGGGTTCGGATCAGCGGGACCGATCGGCATCGATCTTGGTGCGACGCGCCTGGCAGCCGTGCAGCTGCTGCGCCGCGGTGATCGACGTGTCGTTGCGGCTCTTGAGCTGCCGCGTCAGTTGCAGGGACAGCCTGTCACCGAAGAAATCGGGCGGCTCGTCCGCGTCATGGCGCGGCGAGGCTTTCGCGATGCGCCGCTCATTGTGAGCATGCCCGACGCCGACGTCACGCTTGCGGAACTCATGCTGCCCGCAGTGAGTTCCGGTGCTCCACTTGGCGACATGGTTGCGGAACAGCTTGGACGAATGCGTCAAGTCGAGCCCTCATCGCTCGAAGTGGCGTGGTGGTCGACGCAGGAGCGGACGGCCGCCGCCACGGCCACACGGTCGCTCGGCGCCGGGGTCGTGAGCGAAACGGCGGATGCTCTCGCGCGAAGCTTTGACGAAACCGGTCTTCCCATTGACGCCATTGAACTGCGCCCGGTCGCCATCGCCCGCGCCTGTCGCGGTATCGCCGGTCCGAACGTGGAAGTGGTGATCGACCGTTCGAGCGATGTCGCGATGCTCATCGTCCTTGAGAAGGGCGAGGTCAGCTACGTGCGCAAGATCGCGCCGCACGGCATCGGCGCGTGCGCCGGTGATACGGGCGGTTTCGCCGTCGACTCGTTTGTGTCCGAGGTACGTCTGACGCTCGGATATCTCGTGCACCGACATCCATCGGAAACCGTGCGTCGGGTCCTCCTGCTCGGAAGTGATGCGGACGTCGCGGCGCTCTCCAACGCGCTCGACGAGGCGCTGGAGATCAAAGTCGTTCCCGTCCTGGCCGCGCCCCTCGCGCAGTTTCAATCGATCGACACCAAGGGATTCGGACCGTCGATGGTCGTAGCGCTTGGCTTGGCCCTGCGCACGGAGGCACCGTGAAAACTGCATTCAACTTCCTTCCTTGGCGACGACGCGCTGCTGCCGCGCGTCGGCGCCTGCTCGGACGATGGGGCGTCTTCGCCGCCGTCTTGGCCGCAATGCTTACCGGCTGCACCCTCGCGGTTGCGCGGATGTTTCCTGCGCCAGACCAGGCCGCGACACAACGTGAAATCGATGCGCTGCAGACTGAGGCAGCGCGACTTCAGGAAAACATCTCGAAGCTCGAGCGCGGCGTCGCCGCAGCATCGCGATCGATCGCCGCGTCGCGCGCCACGGTCGACCATCCCGACTGGAGTGTCCTCTTGGTGCGCGTGCTCGCCGCCCGGCCTGACACGATGATCTTCCGTCGTTGGGCCCTGACGCGCTCGGACGCGACAAAGCAGGAGCTGCTCTCACTGCGTCTCGAAGGCGAGACGCGCGATCTCGGACGCGTTACCGACTTCGTCATGCAGCTTGAGAGCTTCGGAATCTTTCGCAGGGTCTCGCTCATCCGCGCCAGCTCGCGCGCATCCATGCTGGCTACCGGCGATGACTCGATTGAGTTTGCAATTGACGGCGAGCTGCTCGTCGGAGGAACCCGATGACCCGAATGGCGCCAATGACCAGGTCTCGACGCTTCATCGACGGCAGTGGTCCGGTGCACATGGGCGCCATGGCGGCAATCATGCTGCTGACGGTCGCCTGGTACGTCTTCAGCGTGCATCCGTATGCGACTGCATCGGCACGGTCCAGCTCCCTGCTCGCGGCGCTCGCGACGGTCCGTGCGGACGTAGCCGCATTTGCCGAGCGGCGCGAAACGCTGCATACGACACTGCGCACGCAGGAGCAGGAGCTCGCCTCGTCGACCGTCCGGCTGCAGCCGGCGACGGCGCTGAATGCCCGGTTAGGCGAACTGGCGAAGCTCGCTGCGGCGCATGAATTGGAAGTGGAGCGCATGGAACCTGGGATAGCGACGGACACGCCGCTGGCGGTGCGCGTGCCGCTGCGCATGGTTGCGCGTGGTGGCACACCGGCCGGCGTGCGCTTCATGGCGGCCTTGCGTTCGGCATTTCCGGATGTCGCGATTGAATCGTTTGACCTCACTCGTCAGGATGGTCCGACTGCAGCGTCACTTCAGCTCGACCTTGTGTGGTATGCGGATCGTGCTGCCGATCGGGCCACCGCCGCCGCGCCGACTCCGTGATCCTGACTTGACTTCACGTGCACGCTTGTGATGGTTGAGTCCATGCCGGCTCCAAGTAAACGTAAGGTGTATGTCGCGATCTTGACGTGCGCGGTCGGTGCCTGGGCACTCGACCGATTCATGCTGGGTGGCGCGGTCTCAGGTCCCTCCGGCGCCGATGCGGCGCTGCTGGGCTCCGATCTGATGGTCAACCCGACGCAGGCGCCGGTCGCCGCGACGCTTTCGAGCGAGCAGATCGCGATGGCGCGCCTCGCCGACCAGCTCCGGGCCATGGGTGTCCAGAATCAGGTCCAGGATCACTCGAATCTTGCGGCGCTTGATGAGGCGTTCCGTCGGCCGCCGCCGGTGGAAGTCGTCGAGACCGTGGAGAGCGCCCCCGTGGTCGTGGACGCGCCGCAGGTGACCGCCGTCCTCACCGGCCAGCGCCCCGCAGCCATCGTGAACGGGAAGACGGTGCCGCTCGCGGGCGAAATCGACGGATGGACCGTCGCCGGCATCAGTGAAGGCGCCGTCGTCTTTGCGCGGGACGGCATGAATGTCGAGCGGCGCGTCCGTTAACGCCTGCACTCGCCCCGCGAAACGAGGTTCTTCTTCCGCCCAATAGCGCGGCAATCACCGAAGTCGGGTCGGTGGAACTCCGATGAGTGCATAACGGCCGGCGCGAAACCGGCGAAAGAATGACTTCAGGAGGCGATATGTACAGTGCGGCTCTTCACACGTTTTCCTCGCGTTCAGCCCAGAGCATCCGTCGGCTGCGAGCGTTCAGCCTGATCGAGCTCGTCATCGTCATCGTGATCATCGGGGTCCTCGCCGCGATCGCTGTACCGCGGCTCAGCCGCGGCGCGAGTGCCGCTGGCGAGAATGCGCTGGCCGCAAACCTCTCCGTGATCCGCAACGGCATCGAGATGTTTGCCGCGGAGCATGGTCAGACCTATCCGGCGATCGGCGATCTCACGAACGCCCTCACGCAGTACTCGAACCTCGCAGGCACGACGTTCGGCGCACGCGATGTCGCCACGGGCGTCATCTACGGTCCGTACGTCCGCACGATTCCGGCGCTCAGCGTCGGTGCCAAGAAGGGTGAGACGGCCTTCGTCGCCACGCTCGGTGGCGCGGGTGGCTGGGTCTACACCGCGGCAACCGGCACGGTCACCGCGAACTGCGCCGACGCCGAAGTCGATGGCGCCGGCAAGAAATACAATGTGTATTGATTGATAGTGCTCCGGTAGCGCCCTCGGGGCGCACGCTGGCTCTGCGCTGAATGACAGACCTGGGGCCGACGAGCGATCGTCGGCCCCGTTCTGTTTTTGTTACGCGCCGATGTGACTGCTCATAAACGTGCGGACCTGGTCGATCGCGATTCGTTCCTGGGCCTGTGTATCGCGATGGCGCACGGTGACGGTGTTGGCAGTGAGTGTCTCGCCGTCGATCGTGAAACAGAACGGCGTGCCGGCTTCGTCCATGCGGGCATAGCGCTTGCCGATCGCCTGCTTTTCATCCATCTCGACGGACCATGTCTTGCGCAGATCGCGGAACAGCCTTTCCGCGACTTCCGGCATGCCGTCCTTGTTGACGAGCGGATAGACGCCGCCCTTGATCGGTGCCATGCGCGGGTTGAAGTTCATGAACACCTTGCTCGGGCGGCTTTCGTCCGGGGTGTACGCCTCGCACAGCAGGGCGAGCACGCCGCGATCCGCGCCTGCCGACGGCTCAATGACGTGCGGGAAGTAGCGCTCGGCCTTCGCCTGATCGAAATACTTCAGCTTGTCGCCCTTGCCACAGGCGTTCGCGTGGGCCTTGAGGTCGAAGTCGGCGCGGTGGGCAATGCCCTCGAGCTCACCGAAGCCCGGATCGGTAAACGGAAACTTGTATTCGATGTCGCTCGTGCCGGCACCTTCCTTTGCGTAATGCGCGAGCTCGTCGCGATCATGTTCGCGCAGCTGGAGATTGCTTCCCGCCAGACCGATCGACTGCCACCAGCGATATCGATAATCGCGCCAGAATGCATACCACTCGTTCGCCGTATCGGGATGGATGAAGAATTCAATCTCCATCTGTTCAAACTCCCGGCTTCGGAATGTGAAATTGCGCGGCGTCACCTCGTTGCGGAACGCCTTGCCGATCTGGGCGATTCCGAATGGAATCTTCACGCGCGATGTGTCGATCACGTTCCAGAAGTTCACAAAGATGCCCTGCGCCGTTTCGGGACGGAGGTATGCCTTGGAGTCGTCGTCGCGCACCGCGCCGCAGTAGGTCTCAAACATCAGGTTGAACTGCCGAGGTTCCGTCAGCGTTCCTGCCTCGCGCGCGTCCGGACCGACCGCGCGGCTCCGCTCCTCGGCCGAAATCGCGCTGAATGGGCGGACAACGTGCCGCGCGGCGTCCAGGGCCTCCCGCTTCTCATACCGCGTGAGCGCTTTGACAGCCTTCGCTTCCTGCTCTTCATCGCCCTGAATGAACGCATAGAGCCGTGCGCCCGCCTCGACCGCACCGAGCACGACCACGTGATCCGCGCGGTACCGGGCCTTGCTTTCGCGGCAATCGATCATCGGGTCGTTGAAGCCGCCCACGTGGCCGCTCGCGACCCACGTCTTCGGATTCATGATGATGGTGCAGTCGAGCCCCACCACGTCGACCGGCTGGCCGTCGGGACCGGGCAGTTCGCGCTGCACGATGTCATTCCACCACGCGTTCTTGAGATTCCGCTTGAGCTCGGCGCCGAGCGGACCGTAATCCCAGAAGCCGTTGATGCCGCCGTAGATTTCGGAAGACTGGAAGATGAAGCCGCGGCGGCGGCAGAGAGAAACGATGTCGTCCATGCGGACGGGCGGGCGGGTCATGATCGGATCTCGCGGCGGTTCGCGTATGGGAACGTTGGTGGATGCTTCGGGACGTTCGAGCGAAAGAGCGGAGATGGTACCGTTTCAGCGCGCTGCCGCGTGGTCCGTTTGCGGTGTTTGAGCGACAGACGGAACGCGAGCGAGCGAAGAGGGCTTTGAACATGAGGTTTGATGGAGTGCATGCGGTCGTGACGGGGGGAGCGGGAGCGCTCGGTCATGCGGTCGTGGCGCGCCTGCTCGCCGCAGGTTCCCACGTGCATGTGCCGTGGTTCGACGAGACGGACTCCGCGGCGCCGTCCTTTACGGGGGGCGCATACACGACGTCGAAGGTCGATCTCCGCTCCGAGTCCGAAGTCAACTCGTTCTATCGGTCGCTGCCCGACCTGGGGGTCTCGATTCACCTCGCCGGCGGTTTCGCGATGGCGCCGATTCTCGAGACGACCGGCGCCGATGTCGAGCGGATGATGCAGATGAATGCGATGACCTGCTTTTACTGCTGCCGTGAAGCGGTACGCCGCATGCGCAGCGCCGGGCGAGGAGGGCGGATCGTCAACGTCGCCGCCCGGCCCGCCGTGCGTCCCGTGGGCGGCATGATCGCCTACAGCATGAGTAAGGCAGCCGTGGCGTCGATCACGCAGTCGCTCGCTGAAGAAGTGCGCGAAGACCGCATCCTCGTCAACGCGATCCTGCCGTCCATCCTCAACACGCCCGCGAATCGCGCCGCAATGCCAGATGCCGATCATGCATCTTGGCCCCTCCTCGATGACGTCACGCAGATGATCGTGTCTCTCGCAGCGCCCGCGAACACGGTGACGAGCGGCGCCTTGCTGCCCGTGTATGGTCGGGCATGACGCTGTCCCTCTCTCGCCTCGCTCCTCACGACACGCCTTCAGGAATACGCAATGTCGAAACGCAAAGGAAAGCAACCCGCGCCGTCCGGCGTGCCGCGCATCATGCCGCCCGCGACACCTTCCCCGCACACGCCCGTATCGAAGGCCGCTCGGACGGCGGCGAAGCGTGCGGCTGACGCGCCGGTGTCGCAACCGTTTGCACCCGATGCGGAACTGCCCGCAGTTCCGACCGCCGAAGCCGCTGCAGTGGTAGCGGGCGTCGAGCGCCTCGCCATTCCAGCAGCGATGGCACCGCGCGCATCCGACGGGCTCGATCCAGCGGCGCTCGCACAGCTGCGGGCACACGTCATCAATCTGAATCAGGGACGCTTCTCGCAGGGCGGTCGATTCACGTCGACGAAAGAAGACGTGGACGCGCTCTTTCGCGAACATCTGCGCGCGTGGCTGGCAGCGGGGGGAACCGGACCCGCGCGGATCGTGCTGTTTGCGCACGGCGGGCTCGTCGGCGAAGAGTCGGGTCTCACGATTGCCGCGCACCAGACGCCGTGGTGGATGGCCAATGGCGTGTATCCGATTCACTTCGTGTGGGAGACCGGATTCTGGGAGACGATCAGTCAGATCATCACGGGCAGTGCGGGCCGCGCCCTCGGCAGGCGCGATCTCGCGGACTGGACCACCGATCCCGTGTTGGAAGCGCTGGCGCGGGTGTTCGGCGGTCCGACAATCTGGTCGGGCATGAAGCGCAGCGCCGAGCGCTCGTTCGATGCCGCTGGTGGAGGACGACGCGCACTCACACTGTTGCAGGAAGAGATCGATCGCTCGGATCGTGACATCGAGTTCCATCTCGTCGGCCATAGCGCCGGTTCGATCTTGCACGCGCACCTGCTGCAGGCTGCGCGGTCGCTGGGATTGCCGGCGGCGCAGACGCTGACGCTGATGGCGCCGGCGATCACCGTCGAGGAGTTCCGCGCCCGTGTGGCGCCGCTTGTCGGGTCTGCGGTCAAGCGCGTCAAGATGTTCACGATGGCGCGCGACCTGGAGCGCGCCGACAACTGTGGTCCCTATCAGAAGTCGCTGCTGTACCTGATTCGCGCATCGCTCGAGGCGGAGTCTGGCACGGAGATTCTCGGGCTCGAAGAAAGTCTTCGTCGCAATGGCGACGTCGCCCGGTTGTTCGGTCTCGCGAATGCCACGAATCCCCCCGGCGACATCGCGTTTTCCGGAACGGCGCCGGGAGTGACCGAAGCGACTGCGCACGGTGCCTTCGACGATGATCCGGCGACGATGAACAGTGTGCTGCGCCACGTGCTCGGCGCGGATGCGACGTCGATCATCGGATTCGCACCAGCAGCCGCGCGGACGTTTGATGTGGAGCAGGATCTGCGCGAAGAAATGGATCGCCGCGGAATTGATGTACCGGCGCATCGCGGACCGACCGTGACGGTGGACCCTGTTGTCGATTCGCAGGATGACGAAGCAGAGGACGCGCCGCCTGGAGGCAAGCGGCTCGCACTCTGTATCGGCATCAACCGCTACAGCGCCAGTCCGTTGTCCGGATGCGTCGCGGATGCGCGGCTCTGGCACGAGACATTGGCGCAACTCGGATTTGACGTTCGCGCGCCGCTTCTCGACGCAGAGGCCACGCGCGAAGGAATCCTGGCCGCGATGCGCGGAATTCTGCGTTCGGCGACCGCCGGCGATGTAGTCGTGATGCAGTACGCCGGTCACGGAACGCGCATCCGCGATGTGGATGGTGACGAGGCCGACGGCGACACGCCGGGCTTTGACGAAGCGATGGTGCCGTTCGACTACGAGGCCGGCGCGTTTGTCATCGACGACGATCTCGCTGAGGTGTTTCGCGCTGCGCCGCGCGGCGTCAACATCACGTGCATTTTCGACTGTTGCCACTCCGGCACGATGAACCGCATCTTCGCGGCGCCGCTGGGCATCGACGCTGCGCCTGCGGACTGCACCGACCAGCGTCGCCGGTTCCTTCCCGTGAACGAGGTGCTCACCAGCCGTCACGTTGCATTTCGTGCGCAGCTCGCGGCGGCAGCCCGCGGCATGAGCGCGTCGCGCAATGCGCGGGGTGTGCATGCTGCAAGCGAAGTTTTCTTCTCGGCGTGCCGCTCGTCCGAGAGCGCCTGGGAGTCCAACGGCCACGGCGATTTCACACGCATCGCCACCAGGATCCTTCAGAAGAGCACAGCCGAACTTGGAAACGGGGCGATCACCAACGAAGGACTATTGGAGTCAGTGCGCAGCGCGTTCGGTACGATGGCGCGGCAGCTTCCTGAGCTGCACTGCGGAGACGAACGGCGATCCCTGCCGCTGCTCGCTCCGACGCGCGACGGCCGCACTTCTCTTGGACGGACATCCAGCAGTCTTGGTGCTGGCGATCGAGCTGCGATCGCTCGATCGTTGGAAGCGATTGCTCGACGCCTGCGATAGGACCAAGTTCGCCATGAAGCACTCCGTGAAGCCCGCTGCGTCGAGAGGATTCCGGCTCGGCGCGCGACTGACGTGGCCCGCCGACATTCGACCGTATCGACGCGCTGCGGATGATCCTCCGTTTCGTCGGTTGCGCATCTTCGCCGTCGATCCGGCGGTGTCACGCTTTGAAGGCTGCGTGACGGAGGCGCACGTTCCATTTGAGCCGCTGTTGCCCGGACCGATCGGCGCGGTTATCGAAGTCGTCGACCGTGACGACTCGGCACAGCGCACCTACGCGCCGGTGGATCTTGAGGCGAGAAACCTGCTGATCCAGTCGGGTGTTGCGCCGTCGTCCACCGAGCCCAAGTCACATCAGCAGATGGTGTACGCGGTGGCAGCGCGGTTGTACGCGACGTTTCAGACCGCACTCGGTCGTGATCCTTCGTGGGGATTTCCAGGCAAGACGCTGCGGCTGCGTCCGCATGCGTTCAACGAGGACAATGCGTATTACGACCGTGAGAACGGCGAGGTCGCGTTCGGATATTTCCAGTCAGCGGGGAGCGACGGTTCACGGCAGCACGCGCGCGAGTGGATCTTCACGTGCCTTTCGCACGACGTGGTCGCGCACGAACTGTCGCACGCGTTTCTCGACGGCATGCGACCCGGCTTCGCGCTGTCGACCAGCAAGGATGTCGACGGGTTTCACGAAGGATTCTCCGACGTCGTCGCCATTTTTCACCGACTCACGCATCGAGGAGTTCTGCGTGAGGCGGTCGCCGGCGTGCGCGGTGATCTGTCGCGCGAATCCGTACTCTCGCGCGTGGCGGCGCAGTTCGGAACCGCGGTCGGCGCAGGCAACGCGCTCCGCCACGCGGTCGAGGCAGCGGGGGACAGCGACACTCCGATCAAGCAGTACAGCAAAGCACTCGACGCGCATGATCTCGGCGAGCTGCTGCTTGGCTCGGTCTTCGAAGCGTTTACGCGCATCGTGCAGCGGCGCGTGCAGTCGTTCATGCGGCTCGGTTCGGGCGGGACCGGCGTGTACCCCGAAGGACAGTTGCCGCATGAGCTCATCGAGCTCGTGACCGATGAGGCGGCGCGCGTCGCCACGCAGTTCCTGAATATCTGCATCCGTGCGATTGACTATTGCCCGCCGGTGAACATCGAGCTTGGCGAATACGTGCGGGCGCTCATCACCGCGGACCACGATCTCGTTCCTGACGATCCGTGGGGTTATCGCGAGTCCATTATCGCGGCGTTTCGGCGCCGCGCGATCTACCCGCGGCACGTGCCGACGCTCTCGGAAGAGGCGCTGCTCTGGCGGCCGTTTCGACTGCCTGAGCGCATGATCCGCGGACTTTCGTTCGGGGATTTGCGGTTCAATGGCGAGCCCGGGCGACCGGCGGGCGAAGCGGAACTGATTCGACAGGGTGAAGTACTTGGTGCGTACATCAGCGACGGACGGCTCGCGGCGTTCGGACTCGAGAAGCCGGGTCGCTCGAAGGAAGGGCATCTCGTCGATCGTCCGACGATCGAGTCGATCCGCAGCCTGCGCCGCGTCGGTCCGCAGGGGACTGTCGCGTTCGATCTCGTTGCAGAAGTCGTGCAGTCCGTCGAGGTGAGGCGCCCCGGGCGGAAGACGGCAGTGACGCTGTACGGCGGCGTCACGATCATCCTCGGCGCCGAAGGCGAGATTCGTTACACGATCGGAAAGCGGGCGCTGCAGCCGGCGCGCATGAATGAGCAGCTGGAGTTTCTGGCCGGGCACAGCGGCCCAGTGCGCCATCGGTGCCGGCGCATCAGTTTCCGCCCGGCCGCATCTTGAGCAACGTGAAAAACTCGGCCCGCGCGGCCGGATTCGTCAAGAAGATCCCGTGCAGTTTGCTGGTGGTCGTGACGGCGCTGGGCTGGCGCACACCCCGGTAACACATGCAGAAGTGGCGCGCCTGAATCACGACAGCAACGCCGTGAGGCTCCAGCGCCTTCCAGATGGCGCCCGCGATCTGCGCGGTCAGCTTTTCCTGGACCTGCAGCCGCTTTGAATAGATTTCCACGACGCGCGCGAGCTTTGAGAGTCCTGTCACCTTGCCGTTGGGGATGTAGCCGACATGGGCCTTGCCGACGAACGGCACCATGTGATGCTCACAGTGGCTGTGCACTTCGATGTCCTGCAGCAGCACGAGCTCGTCGTAGTCTTCGATTTCGGTGAATGTCCGAGCGAGCGGCGCGAGCGGATCTTCGTGATATCCGTAAAAGTGCTCCTGCCACGCCTTCACCACGCGCTTCGGCGTATCGATCAGCCCTTCACGGTCTGGGTCCTCACCGATGTACTCAAGGATCGCCCGCACATGCTGCATTGCTGCCAGCGACTTCGGATCGGTGAGGGCATCTTGGAGCGCTTTTGGGGGATCAGGTTTCTGCATTGGAGTTGGAGTGTAAGGCAAGCGTCGGATGCGCTCACAGCCACCGGCGCCACCAAGCAAGGATTTCCTCGAGCCGGTGCACACGAAGATCGGGCGGGCCGACGCGCGACATGCCATGGCTCGTCGACATCGGATAGCGCACGAACCGGCACGGCACATCCTGCAGCGTGAGCGCGGTGTGCACCTGCTCGGCCTGTTCGATGTTGCAGCGCAGATCGCCTTCGCTATGAATGATGAGAGTCGGCGTCTTCACACCCTTGAAATGAGCAATCGGGCTGGCACGCCACAGCGTCTCGGGACGATCAAAATTCGTGCCGATCCAGTAGTCGTCCGGAAGCTGCACATAATCCGAGTTGCCGCTCATGCTCAACATGTTGGAGACGCAGCGATCCGTGATCGCCGCCTTGAACACATGCGTGTGCGCGATCGCCCAGTTGGTCATGTAGCCGCCATAGCTTCCGCCCATGATGCCGAGACGCTTCGCATCGATCGCCGGATGCTGCTCCATGAACTGCATCACAGCCTGCACATCGACCCAGTCGCGATCGCCCCACGATCCGCGGATCGCGGCGCAGTGATCTCGACCATAGCCTTTGCTGCCGCGCGGATTGGGATACACGACAACGTAGCCCTGCGCAGCGAGCAGCTGAAATTCATGAAAGAACGCGACGCCATACTGCGCGTGCGGACCGCCGTGAATCTCCAGTACGCCTGGGCGCTTCTTTGATTTTCCCTTGGGTTTCGCCGCCGACTTCGGCGGCAGCATGACCCACACCTGTGTCCGATGACCATCCTCTGCTGTCACCCAATGTTCTGACGGCGCGCTGAGATCGAGCTCTGCAGCGAGCGCGGCATTGAAGTTCGTCAGGGGCTTCCACGTCGCGCGGGCGCCGCCCAAAGCGAGCACACCCGCTTCAGCCGGCGTCACCGGGTCCGTGCGGATCGCAGCGAGGGTCTGTCCGTCCGACGAGAGATTGCCGAGCACATGCTCGAACGCGCCGCGCGTCAGGAATCGCGGTGCGGTGCCGTCGAGGTCAACGGCGACGAGATGTCCTTCGCCCTCCCAGCCGATGCGCGTATAGATCGTCCGACTGTCGGCGCTCCAGCGGATGGTCGGATCGAATGCCGCGTCGGCGCCGTCGGAGAGTGTTCCCACTCCGAGGCACAGGTCGAACTGATGTGTGAGACTCCGCGGATGATGATGATGATGATGATGATGATGATGATCATGACGGCCCGCGTGTTTGCCGCGCTTGCCCTTGTGCTTCACCGGCACGCCGCATGTCCACAGCTCGAGATTTTCGGTGGAATACGCGCTGTCGCGTCCTCGGCGCCCCGCCCACGCGAGCCGCTTCCCATCAGGCGACCACGTAACGGCGCCCTTCGGTCCGATCGGCAGTCCGGGAACGGGGCTCAGCGTGCGTTTCGCGACGTCAAGAATCAGCAGCTCGGTCTTCCACGGCTTCAGCAGCGCATCGTTCGCGCGATTGGTGGCGATTGCGATGCATCGTGAGTCAGGTGACCACGCCAGATCAAAGTGGCCCATCGCGTCTTCGTCGTAGACCAGTCGGTGGGCACCGGTGTGCGCGTCAACGATGAAGAGCGCATGCCGCGCGGCGCCGAACCACCCGTCTCCGTCGAGTCGATGCCAGCGCGCGTCAAGCACGCGCGGCGGATCGCTCTTGCCGAGCCGTTCACGCTCCTTGCGCGCCGCGTCCGTCCACTCCGCTTCAGTGGCGCGGAAGCTGAGAGCGATGGAACGCCCGTCCGGCGACCAAGCCAGTGATCGAAACGAGCCTTCAGGAAACTCGGTGAGGACTGACGCTTCGCCGCCGTTCAGCGCCAGCAGCGCAATCTGCGCGATCTTGTTCGAACCGCAGCGCACAAATGCGATCTTCGATCCGTCGGGGCTGAAGCGCGGCTGCGTGTCCTTGGTCCCCGTCGTCAGCGGATGGGACGCACGAGAACCGTCCGTCGGGGCGATCCACAGCGATGACTCGACCGCGCCGCTGTGGCCCGCGCTCTTGCGGACGACCACGAGCGATGTGCCGTCAGGAGCGACCTGCGGATCGGTCACGGCGACGAAACGCAACAGGTCGTTCGCGACGATCGGCCGCAGGCGCCGCTGCTTCGACGTGGAGCGCTGCTTCGTGCTGGGCTTCATGCTGGGCTTCGGGCTGGAGACGCGGCGGCGTGGAGCTGCGGTAGTCATGTGGTTGATCTGATGGCGGGGAGTGCGCGGCCGCGCGGCCTTGGGCTTCGAAAGGGGCCCAACAGTGCCTTCGGCGATGCTACCATCGCCCGCATGAGTGATTCCCGTCCGCAGCAACTCGTGCATGCCGATTGGGTGTGGACCGGGGGGCGCCTCGAGCGCGGTCGCGCCGTCGGCATCGGCGGTGACGGGCGCGTGACCTCCGTGATGCCGCCAAGCAGCCCGTCGACGTTGCGACTCCCGGGAAAGGCGCTCATTCCAGGCTTTGTCAGCGCCCACTCGCACGCATTTCAGCGCGGGCTTCGCGGCCTGACCGAGCGATTTCGGGGGCAAAGCGGCACTGGCACGGGGTTCTTCTCGTGGCGCGACTCGATGTATCAGCTCGTAGCGTCGATGACACCCGAGCAGTGCTACGAGCTGTCACGGCAGTGTTTCGCCGAGATGCTGTCGTCGGGAATCACGTCGGTCGGCGAGTTTCACTATCTGCGGCACGCGTCGTCGGAAGGCGACACGCTGCAATACGCATTCGATGCCAGCGTCCTCAGTGCCGCGCACGATGTCGGGATCCGCATCGTTCTGCTGCACACCTGCTACATGGACGGCGGGTTCGGAAAGCCGCTGGCCGGCGGGCAGCTCCGATTTCGCACGACCGACGAGCAGGAGTACTGGAACCGTTTTGACGCGCTGGCCGCAGCCTGCCGCGACTCCACGCAAACGGTCGGCGCGACGGCGCACAGCGTTCGCGCCGTACCAATCGACACGATTGAACGGCTCCATCGCGAGAGTGTGCGGCGGGCCGCGGTCTTTCACATGCATGTCGAGGAAGTGCAGCAGGAGATCACGGACTGCCAGAGTGCACATGGCAAGCGGCCGACGGAGCTGCTGTTGGAGCGGCTCGCGATGGATCAGCGTTTCACGGCCGTGCATTGCACGCACACGAGCGCGGACGATCTGACGGCGCTGGCGAAGACCGGCGCGACGGTGTGTCTCTGTCCGTTGACCGAAGGCAATCTCGGCGACGGCATCTGCGACGTCCGGGCACTCCGCAGCGCGGGAGGCGCGATCGCCTTCGGCACCGATCTGAACAGCCGGATCGCGCCGACCGAAGAGCTGCGCTGGATCGAATACGTACAGCGGCTGCGGTACGAGTCGCGCGGCCTCGTTGTCGGCAGCGATGGCGACACCGGCGCAGAACTGCTCGCGATCGGAACGCGCAACGGCGCCCGGTCGCTCGGATTGAACGCGGGATCCATCCAGCCGGGCATGCTTGCCGATCTGGCGATCGTCGACCTGAATCATGTGACGATGCTGGGATGGACGCCGGAGTCGTTTGCATCGCATCTGATCTTCGGCGTCGGCACGAGCGCGGTGTGCGGGACGTGCGTCGGGGGCAAGTGGCGGATTCGTCGATGACGAAGGCAGAGCTGCGTATCGGCATCGATCTCGGCGGCAGCAAGATCGAAGGGCTGGGGCTCAGCCGGGAAGGCGCCGTGCGCTGGCGTGCGCGGGTGCCGACGCCGCAAGGCGACTATTGCGGCACGGTCGAGGCGATCGGCGCAATAGTCGAGCAAATCGAACGCGACTGCGGCGCGCGCGGCGTGGTCGGCATCGGCACACCGGGATCCACGTCGCCGGCTTCCTCCCTGCATCGCAACTCGAACTCGACGTGCCTCAACGGCAAGCCGCTCGAGCGCGATCTTGCCTTGCGGCTGGGCCGCACGATCCGCATGACGAATGATGCGAACTGCTTCGCCCTGTCCGAAGCGGTCATCGGCGCGGGGCGCGGCGCAGCAGTCGTGTTTGGCGTGATTCTCGGCACAGGAGTCGGCGGCGGCGTTGTGATCGATCAGAAGGCACGCCATGGCCGCAACGGTGTTGCAGGCGAGTGGGGCCATTCGCCGCAGCCGGGAACGGATCGCAGCGAGCGCGATGCCCGGCCGTGCTATTGCGGACTCGCGGGATGCCGGGAGCAGTTCATGTCCGGTCCCGCGATCGAACGCGAGCATGACTGCATCACGGGCGAAACACTTGCCCTCGCCGAGATCGCGCGGCGCTCCGCCAACGGAACGGACCTTGCGTGTCACGCAACGATCAGCCGGCTCATCGAGCGTCTGGCGTTATCGCTCGCGGACGTGGTGAACCTGCTAGATCCGGACTGCATCGTGCTCGGTGGCGGCGTGAGCAACATCGACGCGCTGTACGAAGCGCTGCCGCCGCTCGTGACGCGCTACTCGTTCACCGATGTGTGGACGACGCCGATCGTGCGCGCCGAGCACGGTGATTCAAGCGGCGTGTTCGGCGCAGCAATGCTCTGGGAGTGAGCGCGTCAGAGCTTGTCGAACGCGCTGCGCATGGGAAGCGTCGCGTCGCAGTACACACAGTGTGTGCGCTCCGAACGGTTCGGGCGGTTGCACGCGGGACATGCGATCGTCCGCGCTCCATGCCGGCCATCGGCGGTGCCATCGCGCAGATCGATCTCTTCCAGCTTGCGGAGCAGATCCACCTCCGTCACGCCGACGCGTTCCGAAAGGAGTTCCCACATGGCCTGCATCACGAGCGTCATGCGCTCGGTTGAGTGCGGTGATTCCGAAACACCGGGCCGCGGATTCAGGCGGCGGTCGGCCTCGACATCCCTCAGCCGCGCGTCCTGCCGGATATTCCAAATGAAGTCGAGCAGTCCCATGCGAGTACCCTCCTCCTGCAGCGCAGTTGTCGCAGCGTAACGCGGTCACCATGTCAAAATCGATCGGCCCGCAGCATGGACACGTCAAACGACGGCTTCTCGCCGCACAGCATCGCTGCCGCCGCTTCACCGGTCACCGGACCGAGCGTCATGCCCATCATCGCGTGGGCACCGGCGATCAACACGCCCCCGACCTTCGGCGCAAAGCCGAGCACCGGCATGCCGTCGCGGGCGCACGGTCGATAGCCGGCCCATTCAGCGACCGGCTTCGCCTGGTCGAGGCCGTGCAGATAGCGCTCCGCGCCCTTCGTCAGCATGCCGAGCCGTTCGCGACGCCACGGCTGGCCAAGTCGATCGATCTCCAGCGTTCCCGCGATGCGCAGTTCGTTGCGCATCGGCGTGACGGCGATGAACGTTTCGTGCAGCACCATGCCCGTCGACGGCATCGTCGGCACATGACGGAACTGCATGTGATAGCCGCGTGCTCCGACCATCGGCACATGCAGCCCGAGCGACCGCGCGAGATCGCTGTTCCAGATGCCGGCGGCGAGTACGACTGCGTCACTCTCGACCATCGACCCGTCGCGCAGCTTGACGCCGGCGACGCGCCCGTGCGCGCTGCGCAGGAATCCAGTGACGATCGCATCGGTGCGCACGTTCGCCCCGCGTGTGGCGCATGCACGCGCGAGACCCATGAGAAAGTCTCCAGGGTGCGCGTGTGCCGAGTCGAGATAGTGAATCGCGCCGGCGATCTCGTCGCGAAAGATCGGGTCGCGGGCGCGGAGTTCGTCGCCGGTCAGACGCTGATACGAATAGCCATACGGAACGAGTGCCTTTGCTTCGGCTTCCGCTGCGTCCATGTTCTCCGGCTGCATCACGACGTCGAGCCAGCCGTCGCGCGCGTAATCGCACTCAATCGATTCCTCGCGGATCATCTGTTCCCAGATCGCAAGGGACTTGAAGCCCATGTCGCAGAGCACCGGCATGCAGCGGTCGAGATGCCGTCGATTGCAGTGCCAGTGGAAGTGCCACATCCACGAAAGGAGCGCGGCGTCTGCACGGGGCTTGATGTACAGCGGGCTGGTCGGATCAAACATCCAGCGGAGTCCGCGCCATGACACGCCCGGGCGCGTGAGCGGATAGTGGCCGATCGAAAGCAGTCCGGCGTTGCCGCAGCTCGCGCTGTCGCCAAGCGGTTCACGTTCGAGCACAGTGACGCGAAGTCCGCGCTTCAGCAGGAACCAGGCGGTCGACAAACCGATGACGCCGGCGCCGACGACGATGACGTGTCGCAGTGAAGTGGTGGATGCCATGACGAAGCGCGGCCGCTGACCGATGGCCGCGTCAAGATTGTAGGGATTCGCGGTGTGGCGTATGGTGAGCGCTTTCCCAAGGACACCCCATGACGTCTATCGGTCTCGGCATCGTCGGCGCCGGCAGCATTGGCAATGTGCACGCAGAAACAGCCACGCGCAACGGCGTCCGTGTCACGGCGGCGTGGGATATCCATTTTGATCGCGCCCAGGGTCTGACCTCGATCCACGGCGGCGTTCCGGCGCGCAGTCTCGACGACCTGCTCGCCATGCCGGAGGTCGACGCGGTCGCGATCGCTGTCCCGAACGCTGCGCATGCGGAATGCGCCATTCGCGCGTTCGAACGCGGGAAGCACGTGCTGCTCGAGAAGCCGATGGCGATGAGTGTGCCCGAATGCGACGCCATTCTCGCGGCAGCATCCGCCGCGCGGCGCACACTGCAGCTGGGCTTCATCTGCCGTGGCACGCCGACCGCGCAACTGGCCAAGCAGCTCGTCGACGCCGGACGGCTCGGTGCCGTGTATCACGCGAAGTGCAGCCTGTATCGGCGGCGCGGCATTCCGGGGCTGGGCGGGTGGTTCACAACCAGAGCATCGTCCGGTGGCGGGGCACTCATCGACCTCGGCGTTCATGCGCTCGATCTGGTGCGGTATCTGACCGGCAAACCGCGCATGCTGCGCGTGAGCGGCGCGTGCTATTCGACATTCGGTGCTCCGATCGACAGCTATCGATTCGTTGACATGTGGGCAGGCCCCCCGCGTCCTCATGGAATCTTCGATGTCGAGGATCAGTCGACCGCGCTCATTCGGTGCGCGAACGGAATGACGATCGAGCTGAATGTCACGTGGGCCGTGAATCAGCCCGAAGGTGGGCTTCGCGACGGAATCTTCCTGTTCGGCCGAGAAGGCGGCGCGTCGTTTCAGATCTTCGGCTCGGCGCTGACACTTGCGACGGAAGAGAACGGACGTCTGGTCGACGTGCATCCGCTCCTCCCGAATGTCGACGCGCTGCGAAAGGGATGGGACGCTCAGTATGTGCAGTTCAGCAACGCGGTGAAACATGGCGTCGCGCCGCACGCGACCGGCCACGATGGCCGGGCGATTCAGGCGCTGATCGAAGCGATCTATCGGTCGAGCGCCGAGCAGCGGGAAGTCGAGGTCGCCGATGTCGGCGACTCCGGCCGCTGACGGCCCGAAAACAGACAGCGGCCGGCGCACGCGCCGGCCGCTGTTTTCATATAGAGATCGTTCCGAACAAATTTCCCGTCGCGAGTCCGGCGATCACTCGATCACTTCGCCGCTTCATACTCCTCGAGCGTCTCGGCGATCTGCGCCTTCATCGGGCCTTCGGTGAGACTGACGGCCTTCTTCTGCATCTCGATGGCCTTCGCCTTGTCGCCCATCTCCCAGTAGCAGCGCGCGAGCGTGTCGAGAATCGGGCCATCCTTGCTGTCGCTCGCCTTGACTGCCTGTTCGGCGATCGTCTTGGCGAGGGGATAATTCCGCTGCGTGATCGGCGCCTTCGGATCGACGAGCGTCCACGCGATCTGATTCAGGACCATCGGATTGTTCTGCGACTTGTCCGCCAGCTCCTTTGCGATGGCGTAGCCGTCGTCCGGCCGGTTGGCCTTCATGAGGCACACCTGCATCTTCTGCAGGTGAACGCCGACGTTGTCAGGATTCTTCTCGATGATGCCGTCGTAGATGGCGATGACTGTGTTCCAGTCGCCCGCCTGCTGCGCTTCCTTGATCTTCGCGCCTTGGATGCGCCATTCACTTTCAGCCCTGGCTTCCGCGTCAAACTTGCTCTTGAACGCAGCCGCGTCCCACTTGTCGTGGACAATCTCGTCCAGCACCTTGTCGAGGTTCGTGGGATGGCCGACCCATTCGATAATGCCCTGCTTGCCGACGACGAACGCCGTCGGGATCCCGCTCTGGCGGGCCGCGGTCATGAACGACGTATAGGTGCTCCTGTCGGGGTCGGTCGCCACGGTGTAACGCATCTTCGCGTCCCATTCCGGCTTTGCGACGAACGCACTGACGGTGTCAAGCTTCTCATCGGACACACCAATGAACTGCACGCCGTAATCGCGGAAGCGCTCCTGCATCTCGCTGAGATGCGGCATGCCGACCTTGCACGGTCCGCACCACGTCGCCCAGAATTCCATCACGGTGATCTTGCCCGGCGGGTACTCCGAGATCTGGTCGCCCTTGATCCAGTGCTCGATGTCGAAGGGGGGGGCCTTGTCGCCGATCGAGAGCAACGGCACCTCGGGCTTCGCAGGTTCCGCCTTTGGTGCCGGCTGGAGCTTCGCGGGAGGCGTTTCCTGCCCTGACGCGGTGGGGCACGCGAGGGTACAGGCGACAACAACGACGGCGGTTCGGCTGATGGCGTTACGAAGGTCGATCATGGGCGCTGTCTCCTGCCCCGCAAACAGGGGGCGAATAGCTAAAACGGGACTTTGGCGGGTGGCGGATCGGATCCGTGGAACTCTGTCGGCATGAGTGTACCCGCGGGTCTCTCCCAGGTTGTACGGCGGCGCCGGATCGGGAGGGCTGGACGCGCGCGTCGAGGACGGGTCCCGGACCGCCGCGTCGCCCGTAAACTTTCGTCATGCAATTCACCGTGGCCGCGGCGGGCGATCCCGCCGTCATCATTGATGGCAAGAAGCTGTCGGAGCAGATCCGCCGTTCGCTTGCCGAACGCGTGCGCGGGGCCGGACGTCCAGTGCGGCTGGACGCGATTCTGGTCGGCGATGACAAGTCCGCCGCGATCTATGCGGAGAATCAAGCAAAAACGTGCGCGGATCTGGGCATCGAATATGTGTTGCACCGTCTGCCGGCGGGCTCGGGATACGACGAAATTGCCGGACGCATTCTGCTGCTGAACACCGACGAGCAAGTGAAGGCGCTGATGCTTCATCTGCCGCTCCCACCCAATATCGATACCGAACGCATTCAGTCGTTCATTGCGCCGGAAAAAGATATAGAAGGAGTCAACCCGGCGAATATCGGCAACGTCGTCTACGGACGGCGCAGCCTCGTGCCGTGCACGGCGCTCGCGGCGCTGGAGATGATCGAATCGACACGCACGCTCCTTCCCGGCGCCCCCTGCGTGGTCGTGGGGGCCAGCAACATCGTCGGCAAGCCGATTGCGGTCCTGCTGATGCGCGCCGAGGCCACCGTCATCAGCTGCAACCGTTTCACGCCGGATCTTGCGGAGTTCACGCGGGTGGCGGATGTGCTGATTGCCGCCGCCGGCGTGCCGAATCTGATCCGGGGCGACATGGTCAAACCGGGCGCGGTGGTGATCGATATCGGCATCAACCGTGTGAAGGGGCCCGACGGCAAGATGATGACGGTGGGCGACGTGGCATTTGACGAGGTTCGCGCAGTCGCCGGTGCCGTCTCGCCTGTCCCGGGCGGCGTCGGCCCGATGACCGTCGCGATGCTGCTCCGCAACTGTGTCGACGCTGCGCTGCGTTGACACTGCGCAAACATAAGAATTTGGGGGAGATCTCGCATCTTTGGTGGCGACTTTGTACGCTTCGCCTTTGATGACATTCCCACCGGCTAGCGACAGCGGTCTTTCGGGGACGATTACCGTACTTTTGCGCGATGTGCGCGACGGACGTGATGGGGCGGACGCTGCACTGCTGCAGGTCGTGTATGACGACCTGAAGCGGCTCGTGCAGGCCCAGCTCAATCTCTCGCGCTGGAACGGTGACATGGAAGGAACCTCGCTCGCCAACGCCGCCTGTGAGCGCATGCTGGCGCGCGGCGGACTGCACGCCGAAGACCGCCAGCACTTCTTCTTTGTGCTTGGACGAGCGATGCGTGATGTGCTCGTCGAGCACATTCGATTCGAGAAAGCGCTGCGCCGTGGCGGAGGAATGACCCGCGTCCCCATGGTCGAGTTCGAAGTCGACGGCGTCAGCAGCCGACTCGACCTCCTCGCACTGCATGAGGCGATCGATGCGCTCGGCCGGGTCGACGCCGCTGCCGCGCAGGTCGTCATGCTGCGGTTCTTCGCCAACCGGACGATTGACGAGTCGGCCCTCCTGATGGGCTGCAGTGTCCCCGCCGCGCGCCGTCATTGGACATATGCCCGTGCGTGGCTGCTCGAGCAGCTTGCGGAGCAGTCGGCCGGACCCGCGGCAGAATCTCCATAAACATTGCAAACTGCGAGCGGCAGAGCGCCTGCTTCGCGGTTGTAGGGCGCATGACCGTGCAGGGGACCATCGCCGACGTGAACGACGGATTCGATGAGAAAGCGGTGTTTCTGGAAGCCGTTGTCCTCGAAGGGGCGGCGCTGGAGACGCTGCTGGCCCGCCGCTGTCCTGATCAGCAGTCGCGCGAGCGCGTGGAACGACTGCTGCGGCGGCACGCGGGAGCGGGTGAAACGCCGTTTCGGGCTGCGGCATCGGAACTTCGGGCAACGGGCGGCGGGGATCCCGCGTCGTGTGACGGCCTGACGAGCCTCGCAGGAATGCGCATCATCGAGCGCATCGGCGCCGGCGGCATGGGAGTCGTCTACCGCGCTGTCGATCCGGTCCTGGGTCGCGATGTCGCGATCAAGGTCCTCGCTGACCACCTGGCAGGGTCGGAGCAGGCGCTGGCGCGATTTCGGCGCGAGGCTCGCGCTGCGGCCGCGTTGCACCATCCGGTGATCGTGCCGGTGTACGCGTTCGGTGAAGACGAGGGCAAGCAGTACATCGTCAGCGAGTTTGTGCACGGCACCACGTTGGCCGTGGAACTCGACGCCGAGCGCGAACGCCGCGGCGCGTCGAGCGTCGACGACGTCCGAGCCTGGCATCGCCGCGCTGGCGACATCGTCGCCGCCATCGCGGACGGTCTCGACGACTGTCATCGCGCCGGCATCGTCCATCGCGATGTGAAGCCTTCCAACATTCTGATCGATCCGATCCGCGGTCCGCGCCTGACAGATTTCGGCATCGCCAGGGATCTGGGTGAAGCGGGCCCGACGCGTTTGATCACCTCGGTGATCGGCAGCGCGCACTACATGAGTCCCGAGCAGGCCTCGGTCGCATTGCTCGAAGTCGACGGACGCAGTGATGTGTTCTCGCTGGGCGTGGTGCTCTACGAACTGCTGGCGCTTCGCCGTCCATTTGAAGGGAGCGATTCCGAACAGGTGCTGCGCGCCGTCGTCAGCGAAGATCCCAAGAAGCTCCGCGCTGTCGAACCTCTCGTTTTCCCGGATCTGGAAACGATCTGCCACAAGGCGCTCGAGAAGGATCCGGCGCTGCGCTATCAAACGGCCGCGCACATGGCCGCCGATCTGCGTTGCGTCGCGGCGCGGCGGCCGATCCTCGCCCGGCCGCCCTCGATCGGGCGACGGATAAAACGCTGGACTGCGCACCATCGGCGCGCGGTCGCATTCGCTGCGGCGTCCCTTCTGCTCATTGTGACAGCGGTCACTGCTGCGGCCGCGCTGCGGGCGCGGGCAGCTGCGTATGCGTGGCTGAGTGTCAGCGCGGACGTCGAACACTGCAGTGTGTATCTGCAGCGCTGCGATGAGGCCACGTGTGATCTGGATACGTCACGACTGATCGGCACCACACCGATTGAGTTCATGCCGCTCGAAATTGGCCAGTATCGCGTCACGATCCTCGCGCCAGACGGCAAGCGCTTTGCAGAATGCAATGCGGTGCTCTTGCGGTCGGGATACGAGGCGGCGCTCGCGTTTCACGCGACCGAGTCCGATGTGACGACGGATGCGGCGATTCTTGTGTCGGCGCAGAAGGTGAGCGCCGACATGGCGATGATCGATGGCGGTGAGTACATCATCGGTGACAAGGATGAGAGCAGCGCGCCGGCTCGGCGCCGAACGGTCACGCTCGCACCGTTCCTCATTGACAGGCAGGAAGTGTCGCGGGGGGAGTTCGAAGAGTTTCTGACAACGACCGGCCGTGCACCGCCGCGAGGATGGGCCACGTATCCCTTTGATGCATCAATGTCGGCACGGCCCGCAACGTTAATCGCACCGGAGGACGCCGAGGCATACGCACGCTGGCGCGGGAAGCGCCTGCCCACGCACGCTGAATGGCAGGCTGCCACGCGCGGTCCGACTGGTCGTCGCTACCCATGGACTGACGCGGAGATGCCAGCCGGGATGGCGAAACTTGATCCCAGCGGTGAGTCGCTGCTCGCCGCGCAGGACACGCGTCCGCGCGAACAGCTCGCACTGGCGATGCGCTCGATCGTCGATGTGCATGCCCCCGATCCACTGCAGGGGATTCTTCCAGTTCGTCACGCGTTCGGGAATGTGCGCGAACTCACCGGATCAGTCGATCAGCGGTTCGCAGCATGGATTGTGCTTGGTCGCTGCTGGCAGGACTCATTGCAGCATCGTGATCTTTCGTACGTACTCGTGGCGCCGTCCGCGAGCGGCGATCTGTCGCTGGGATTCCGCTGTGCAAAGTCGCTGGAACCGCCGGCTGGCGGGCCGGCTCCGAAGGAGCGTTGATTCGTGCCGAGCTATCTGCTGGTCGATGGTCACCTTGACGTCACGATGCTTGCGCCCACGGCCGGCAGCGTCCCGACACCTGCGGGCGACGCGCAGCTCGATGCGCTGCGCGCCGCAGAGTTTCCCACGACCGAGCCCGACGATTGCCTACGGGACTTTCGCGGGACGCGGTCGGTGAGCGCGAGCTCGGCGGAAGTGGCGGCGGCTCTCGGCACCGGACGGCTGCAGGCCGCACTTGAAGTCGGGAGGGTGCACCCTCCGTCTGACCAGCGTGTGGTGTGGCTTTCGACTCCGGGATTCTCTGCATGGCAGCCGGGCCCCGCCGCGGTGCACCACATCGTCGGATGGATTGTCGATGAGAACAACGTGCCGTTCTCGTATCGCGTCGATTCGAGCAGCCCATACGGCTATGCAATGTTTTCGTTTTCCGTTCTCGAGATCGTGCCGCTTTGACGCAGCACACAGGGACGGAGTGTTCAAACCTCGTCGTCCGCAACGCGGGCGCGACTCCGTCGCGCGTCCTGACGTTTCGATACGAAGGAGCGGTGCCGACGGTCCGGATCCTCCGCACGAACGACCGCGTCACTGATCTCGTCGCAGCAACATTCGTGCGGTGGGGAACCTGGGGCGCGGTCCTTCTCAGCGAAGCGGCGCAGGCGGGCGAATCCGTCGATGTGTTCGGCGAATCAGTGCGGGATCTGGCGTTCGTCACCGAGTCCGCGCCGATGTCGGTGCGCTTCCCACGATCGGTCAATCGATGATGATCGCAGACGACGCCGTGCTGCGGTCGGTGGAACTTCTCTCACTGCATGCGGGCGCCGCGGCGAACACCGGGGAGCCTGCCGACCCGTCTCCTGCCGCGAAGGCGCATGCGGCGTGGATGTGGTGGCACCTTGACAACAACACGCACCCGCAGCTGCTCGCACGGCGACGGTCGACGATCACGTGGCCAAGTGACGTGCCTGAGGTCGACGCCGCCTTCCGCGTGCGTGCGATCAACGACCTCTTCCGCTGGCTCTGTGTCCGTTCCGAGGCGCGATGGCGCATGACCCAGGAACTCGGGAGGACACCGGTTGCGTCAGACGGAGCGAGCATCCGCGCGGCCGTTGCGCGGTGGGACGGTTTCCTTGACGCGTCGCGCTGGCTGCCGCACATCGCGCATCTCGTGCAACGGTGCATCGACGGCCATTATCCACGGCTGCGCGCCGACGGCGCCGTCGCGAGCGGGTTCGCCGATGCATGTCGATGGTTCGGCTCGGGTGAGCTGACGCTCACTCGATCGGTGACGCAGCCCTTCGGTCCGCTGGCGAAGGCACCGGTGTCGCAGGGAGCGCCGGAAGGTGCCGCACTCTGCCTCTTCGCGGAGCTTGCGCTTGCCGCGATCGATACGCATCTCGACAGTGTGTGGTGGCAGCGCGTGGCGCCGCCATTCGTCGGCATGATCGGTCTCATGCGCCACGCATATCTCGGGGTGCGTGGACCGCAGTCGACCGCAACGTGGAACCAGATTGCACTCGGCGCGCCGGAGCCGCTCAACAGCGCATCGCTCGCGACATGGGAAGCAGATCTTCGTGAGTCGGATCCCGATGCGCTGGCCGCGCTGTGTGCATCCCGCACCGCGGCGGTCCTCAACGAACCGCTTGCACCGATAGGTCCAAGGACGGGGTAGCGAAGGAAGACGGAAGAAGGAAGAGCTGCCCCTCCGCGGCGATCCGCTTCATACTTCTCACTTCTTATACGGGCCGCAGTTGATCCGTGCGCTCGTGGTGCGATCTCTGTCGGGAGCTGCCGCTGCTGGCGTGAACGCCTCGCGCGAAGGTCAACTGTGAT